>JAFYGM010000117.1 GCA_017543225.1 Oscillospiraceae bacterium | reverse complement strand
TGTTCCGTTAAGCCTAAAAATGGCATGATCTGCGGCGCAGGATTCCGCCATACTTCGTTGTCGTCCTTGCCGGGCGTCAGCCCGCCTGCGTCCTCCGCCTCGTCTGGCGAAACCCTGCTTGCAGCTAATCCAACTTTTAGACTTTCCGGAACACTAGCTCATGCTTACTTCAAGCACAACAAGTAAATCCAGCCGGTTTTTCCGTTGTACGTGGTTTTGCCCCAGCCGTTATAAAAGTATTTCACGTGAACCTTTTTCCCGTTCGGGATCGTTGTCAGAACCTCAGATGTGGCGTCATGCTTCTCACGAACACTCAAACCGGTTCCGTTCACATAGATCGTGTAATCTTTGTCAATTGCTCCGTTAAACGTGCAGTAGAACAAATTGACCCAGCCCGTTTTTCCGTTGTATGTTGTCCTTCCCCAACTATCGAAGAAGTAGTCTATATGCAACAGAGTTCCGTCAGGAATACGGTCCAGTATGGTTGTGGACGAGCTGTGATCGGCACGAAATGCCAAAGTTTTTCCGCCACAGGTTACGATATAATTTCTGTCAATCACGCTCTTGTAGCTGCAATAGCTCAAATTGATCCATCCCGTTTGCCCATTATAGGTAGTCTTGCCCCACCCGTTGCGAAAATAGGTAACCTTCACTATTTTTCCCTGGGGGATCGAAGTCAGCACCTTCGTTCCTGTGGAACTGGGATTGTCGCGCATCTTCAAGGCAGAATAGGCAGCAATCGTATAGTATCGATTCAAAGCACCGTCATATCTGCAGTAGTATAGATTAACCCATCCTGTTTTCCCGTCATAGGTGATTTTACCCCAGTCGTTTTCCACCTCTGTAACCTTGACCAACGCTCCATTCGGGACTTTCGCCAAGATTTTCCCGGAAGCGCTTGGGCCTTCGCGCATATTCAAGCAAAGATTCGCGGTGATTGTATAGGTTCTTGGCCCGCTGGGACTTGTGTATGCCTTAATCCGGTAATCACCATCTTGCGGGACATCATCCCATGTATCTTCGTCAACTTCTCTGAAGAAGGAAGTATCGCCGCGGTCGGCGTGGAAGTAATCACAATAATAGGTGAAACTGGTTGCATCGTAGGGAACAGAAAGATTGCTGCCATCAAGGGTATTCAGCGTAAACACAACCGCAAATCTGTCCCCCTTTTTCAACGGAACAGGGTCGTGAAGCGGAATCGTATAATAGCCAGGGTAATCAATGTAGCCCGTCTGACCGGTCAGGAACGTGCCAGACGTCGGCGTGCTTCCGGGATTCTTGTAGATTCGGAGCGTATAGGAAATTGCCTCGTCTGCAGTATTGATGGCAACCGCCGTCAAATTCTCCGTTGCTTTGGCGGTATAGACATTTGCGACCTGAGAGCCGCTTTTCAAGTGCGAGTAGTGATACGGATAGCTTGAACCATCGTACTGATAACAGTTGCTGTAATTGTCAACCGGAGCAATTTGATAGAAGTAACAGGTATCGTTCAGCGCAGCAGTATCTTCATAGGACAGGTAGAAGTAACCTCGATCTCCCCAACCAGCACCCCAAGAGTTTTTCACGATCCAAGCGCCATTCATACTTGGCCCGTATGCGGAGGCAAAGTTGCTTTTCGGATAATTGTCATCCCAGCCGACAATCGCCACTGCATGATTGATATTGTCGCCGTGCGGGGAATTCTTGAGGCAGTAGGCTGCAGTGTATGCGTTATAACAGTCCAGATTGAAGTCGTGATAGTAACAAACGACTGCTGCTCCGTACTTCATGATTCCTTCCTTGACTGCATCCCGATTGGCTGTAGGAATCCAAATTGAATCCGTGATGTGTGCAACGTCGTAGTTGTAAGCATAGGATGCGTCCAGACCGTACGGGCTCACGTTCCAATACGCAAGTGCGCTGTTCGTCTCAGAAGCAGGGCCTTCCCACCGCATGAGGGTGTAGCAGGCCTCCTCTGGCCAGCCGCCGGTGTTCAGATAATTATTCGCAGTCGCAGAGACATAATCCCCACTCAAAAGGCCAAGCTTGTCATAGGCGTAGGTGCGAGTAAACCATGCCAGATGGGATTCGGAAAGATTCAGCGAGGTCGTTGCCGGTTTGCCGGTTTCCTTGTTGATCACCCCGTTCTTCACCATAGAGGTCTCAACCGCAGCGATAGTGGCATGGGCCCAGCAGGTACCGTAGGGAGACTGATTGCGAACAGCAGTCAGATACCCTTTTTCGCGACCATCATAGCGGCTGGGGAGTCCGGATGATGTGGCGTTTGCCTCGTCTGCACCACGTTCCTGACGTTCCAAATACGCATTCGTTAACGCTTGACCGCCGGGAATGCGGATCCGTTCCCTGTCTGGAAGAAGGGGATATTTCTCGTTGTTCCCAAGCGCCTCCTTCTCGGAAGACGAAGCGAAAACAACCATCGGCAGAACTGTAACAATCAAACAAATGACAAGAGAAAACCCGACCAGTCTTCGTAATAACTGTTTTCTATTTGCGTTCATCGTGATAATCTCCTTTATACAAAGCGTCGAATTCCTGTCAAAGTAGGAATTCTATTGTTTCTGATCCTCTAATGATCTGAAAAAGAAAGAAATCGAACAGGAAACTCTTTTCAAACAGCAGATGATGACGGTTCTTCGTACAAAGCGGAACGCGATAGTTTGGACATCGGTTTTTGCTTCAAATCCTCTCACCGTTACATCGACGCTTCCCCCTCTCTATTTATGATTTTTCATGTGTATATTATCCTATTTTTGATGATCTGTCAATATGAAATATGTATTTTTAGACGAATTCACAAAGCTTTTCTTAATAATTCGGCAAATCAATCCAAAAAAGCTCCCGGGCGAAATCGCCCGGGAGCGGCTGGGTACTCAGCGCTTGCGGAAGGACTTGCAGTCGGTGCACTGGTCTTCGGTGGGATTGTACTCGTGCGTGCCGACCTGAATTCGCTCAAGCGAGCAGTAGTTCTCGCTGCCGCAGTGGTTGGCGCACTGCTGGACTGTGCAGGCGATGCAGTGGTTGGGGTTACAGTTCTGACAGCTTCCGTTCTGTTTCATTGGAATGCCTCCTCAAAAAATAAGAATCCTATGAGCACGGCGGTGTGTTCCGTCGTGCTCATAGGATGTCCGGTTTGAAAGGAATTTATACATTTTTTATGAATCGGATGTTTTTGGATCGACCTCCGGCTGCGGCGCAAAGGAAGGAAGTTCCTCCGCCGCGTGGAAGCGCGTGTAGACCACGGTCTTCGTGCGCGGCACAACCAGAATCTGCCACAAATCTGCGTCCCGTGTCAGAACATAGCAGACCGTTTCGCGGGCCGCAAGCTTTTGCTTTGGGAGGAAGGATTCGAGTCCAAGCTTTTTAACCCGCTTCGATTCCTTTGTAAAGCTGTCTACATCATAGGTTCTGGTCACGGACTCCGCAACTACGTCTCCCTTCTCATAGTGGGCATAGGCTGTCAGCTCGCCCTTGGGTTTGCGTGGGTAGAGGGAAAGGCGATCCACCCGGAAGGGTTCGGAACGAAATTCCTCCTTGCAGACAGCAAGCGAAGTCGTATATGTGCAGGGAACCTCTCCCACGGCGTAGGTCAGGCACAGTCCGCCGGCGCCGACAAGGACGGCAAAGGCCACTGCGGGAATCAGCAAATGCAAGAGCTTCTGCTTCGCGTTGAGCAGAAGATAGGCCGCGCTGATCCAGGCAAACGCCAGCGTCAGGAGAGTCAGAGCGAGAAAAACCAGATTCTTGAGATGAATCTTGCTCACGTCCGGGTAGAGATGGGGCCAATCCAACAGCTTGTCAGCTTGCATCAGTAATACGATGACACCGGCCAGAATCAGCGCCGCTGCGCCAAGGCGCTTTGCCCAAAGCTTCACGTCCATAGGTCTCCCCTTCCCCTGTTCCTATCGTTCGGCTCCGACGCCGGGGGCAGAAGGCCGCAGCGTCGGAGCGTTTTTTGATTAATCAGACAGCTTTCTTGTCTCCAGAAGCTTCTGCTTGAGCTGGCCTTCGATTTTGCGAAGCTCCGCCTCTGCGCTTGCCCGCTTCTGACGGCCCTCGGTCTGGATTTGCAGAACCTCATCCAGCGTGGAGATGAGCTGTTGGTTGGTATGCTGCAGGGTTTCAATGTCCACAATGGCCCGCTCGGACTCCTTGGCAGTCTCTACAGTCGCCATCTTCAGCTTATCCGCGTTCTTCTTGAGCAATTCGTTTGTCATATCTGTCACTGCCTTCTGTGCTTCCATGGCCTGCTGGCTGTGGCTCATGCCAAGCGCCAGCACCATCTGGCTTTTCCACAGGGGGATCGTATTGACCAGAGAGGACTGAATCTTCTCGGACATCAACGTGTCATTGTTCTGAAGCAGACGAATCTGCGGTCCCATCTGGATTGAGACCATCCGCGTCAGCTCCAGATCATGCAGCTTCTTCTCGAAGCGCAGGCACATGGCGTCATAGTCGTTGGCGCGCTGGGCGTCCTCGGCAAGTCCGGTACGCTCGGCCTTCTGCCGCAGCTCCACCAGCGTCGTGGAACGCTCCTGTGCCAGCTTTTCCTTACCGGCCAGAATATACATGGTCAGTTGCTTGTAGTAGTCGAGGTTCTTGTCATACATCTGATCGAGAATGACCACGTCCTTCATCAGCGTCCGCTGGTGCTCCTCAAGCTGATGGGAAATCTTATCGACATTGACCTCCGCCTTGCTGTACTTGGCCTTGAGCGTCTCGATGCCGGTTCCCGCCTTCTTGAACAGGCCCAGAAAGCCCTTTCGCTCCTCGTCAGCGTCGAAGCCCTTGAGTTCAACCACCAGAGAGCTGATCATATCGCCCACTTCACCGAGATCCTTGGTACGGACGGCGGACAGCGCTGCGTCAGAGAAATCTGCGACGTTCTTCTGCGCCCCGGCGCCGTATTCCAGAGAGAGATTCGGGTTGGTAATGTCAATCTTCTGTGCGAAATCATGGACGACCTTCTGCTCTGCCTCGGTGAGCATGGAGTAGTCGGGGCCGGCCTCGGGAACAGGAGGTTCCGGCTCCGCAGGGGTCAGCTCCAGAGTAGGAACCGGCTCCAGAGAAGGAATTTCGGCAACCTTCTCGGCCTCCATCACCAGAGTCTCTGCCGTCTTTGCTGCGGCCTCTGCTTTCATTTCAGGGTTAAAATCCATAGATCGTACCTCCTGTAAGTTAATTGTGCAGTTTTCATCCTTCATATTTTATCGCAAAAGATGGCATAAGTCAAGAATTGAAGCGTTGACTTCGCAGGAAATATTGGATATAATACACCTTAGAATTGAGAAAAAGAAAATGGAGGATTGTTTGCGATGATTAAAACAGCCCCGTCGATTCTTTCTGCGGACTTCGTCAATCTGGAGCGCGACATCCGCGCCCTCGGCCCCGCCGGTGCGGATTATGTACACGTAGACGTGATGGACGGACTCTTCGTGCCGAATATTACCATTGGGATTCCCGTCGTCGCCGCAATCAAGCGCATCTCTCCCCTGCCGCTGGACGTACATCTGATGATCGACCGTCCCATTCGCTATGTGGAGGGCTTCTGCAAGGCGGGCGCGGACATTTTGACCCTGCACGTCGAGGCCGACACGACGGAGAACACCCTTGCTGCGCTTGAGCAGATTCGTGCGCTCGGCGTCCACCCCGCAATCTCGGTCAAGCCGAAGACTCCGGCTGAGGCCGTGCTGCCCTTCTTGAAGCTTTGCGACCTGATTCTTGTGATGACCGTCGAGCCGGGCTTCGGAGGCCAGAGCTTTATGGCGGACATGATGCCGAAGCTGCGCACGATTCGCGCCTGGATCGACGCACAGAATCCCGGCTGTGAATTGGAGGTAGACGGCGGTGTGAATGAGCAGACCGGCAGAATCTGCCGCGAAAACGGCGCAAACGTGCTGGTTGCGGGAAGCGCATGGTTCAAGAATCCCGATCCGGCTGTCTTCTGCCGCGCGCTGAAGGCATGACACAGGCCCTTCGCGTTTTGTATTTGGATCGCTCCGTTCTGGTCTGTGAGAAGCCGGTCGGCTGTCTTTCGGAGCCGGGCGGAGGCTCCAATCTGCCTGCGCTCGCTGCGGACTGGCTGCGCGCACGGGGCGAGGGCGGTGCGGTTCGGACGGTGCATCGGCTGGATAAGGCCGTAGGCGGCCTGATGGTGCTTGCCCGGACGCAGGCTGCTGCAGCCTCGCTGATTGACCAGTTCGCTTCGCACGCGGTAGAGAAGGAATACCTTGCCGTTCTGCGGGGCGTCCCCCAGACGGAGCAGGCCGTGCTGGAGGATTTGCTGTTCCACGACAGCCGGACGAACAAGACCTTCGTCGTAAAGCGGCCCCGAAAGGGCGTCCGCGCGGCAAAGCTCTCCTACCGTGTACTTGCCCATGCCGGGGACGAGGCACATCCTCTGACGTTGGTGCAGGTTCGGCTCTATACCGGACGCACACACCAGATCCGTGCGCAGTTCTCCGCAAGGGGACTGCCTTTGCTCGGTGACTTGCGTTATGGAAGCAAGGCCGCGCACGGCCCTGCCCTCTTCTCTTTTCATCTTTCCTTCGATCATCCCGAAACCGGTGAGCGCCTGCGCTTTACTCTTCTGCCGGAGGGTTCGCCGTGGTCGGATTTTTCGTGCTGGAACACATGTTCATTCAATGCTTCGTCACCGGATTGATCGTCCACTCATGCAATCAATTAAGGAGAATTCTTTCATGCTGAACAACACCATTGCCGCTCTGACCGAATATGCAGTTCGAAACGGTCTGATCTGCGAGGAAGATCGGATTTATTCCATCAACGCCTTATTGGAGCGGCTTCATCTGGACAGCTATGAGGCGCCGAGCAGCGTCGAGCTTCGGCCCGTCAACGAGCTGTTGGAGATTTTGACAAACGACGCCGTTGCCCGCGGGCTCTGTGAGGACGATTCCACTTCCCGCGACCTGTTTGATACCGCTCTGATGGGTTGTCTGACGCCCCGGCCCTCCGAGGTTCGGCGCACCTTCCGCCAACTTCTGGCGGAGGACCCGCAGAAGGCAACGGACTGGTACTACCGTTTCAGCGGGACAACCAACTACATTCGCTGGGATCGCATTCACAGGAATATTGTCTGGAAGGCTCCGACGGGATACGGAGATCTGGAAATTACAATCAATTTGAGCAAGCCGGAAAAGCCCACCACAACCCGCGCCGCCTTCAAAGCTGCCATGCAGACGGTTTCCCCCTATCCGAAATGTTTACTGTGTTCGGAGAATGAGGGCTACGCAGGGCACGACAACCACCCGGCACGTCAGAATCACCGTCCTATGCCTGTCGAGCTTGACGCAGAGGCCTGCTTTCTTCAATACTCTCCTTACGTCTACTATAACGAACACTGCATTGTGTTCTCCGCCCGGCACATTCCCATGGTGATCGACGCCCATGCCCTTCGGCAGCTTTTGGATTTTGTGACGATCTTCCCCCACTACTTCATGGGCTCCAATGCCGATCTGCCGATCGTGGGCGGTTCCATCTTTACCCACGCGCATTTTCAGGGTGGCCGTCATGTGTTTGCAATGGCTAAGGCCCCGGTGGAAACGCCGCTGGTCTTCCGCAGCTTTGAAGACGTGCAGGCCGGGATCGTTCACTGGCCCATGAGCGTGATTCGGCTGCGCTGCGCCGACAAGTCCCGCGTGGCAGCGCTGGCAGACAAGATCCTCCGCGTTTGGCGCGGCTACAGTGATGAAAGTGTCTGCATCCTTGCCGAAACGGAAGGGGTCGCGCACAACACCGTCACGCCGATTGCCCGCCGGAACGGAACGGACTATGAGATGGATCTCGCTCTGCGCAACAATCTGACCACCGAGGAGCTGCCGCTCGGCATTTACCACCCGCATCCCGAGCTGCATCACATCAAGAAGGAGAACATCGGGCTAATCGAGGTCATGGGGCTTGCGGTGCTGCCGCCGCGCCTGAAGCGGGAGCTTGCCCGCGTGGGCGAGCTGCTGGTTCATGGCGGTGATCTCTATGCCGACGAGCTGACAGAAAAGCACGCTGACTGGGCGACAGAGCTGAAAACACGATACACTTTTACAGAAGAGAACGTCAAAGGCATTCTCTGCAAGGAGGTCGGCGTGGTCTTCTCCAGGGAATTAGAGCACGCAGGCGTTTTCAAGCGAACCGCTGCGGGAAAGGCTGCCTTCCTTCGCTTTATTGACGCGGTAAACGAGCAAGTATAATTCACAACGGTCAGAACGCATCGGGCAATTCCGCCGCGTTCCGGCCCCGTACGACCGAACGATATGGGAAAATACGAAAAAACAAAAAAAACGTCCAAAAAACGAAAAACGACCGATTCATCCGCGCTGTCTGCTGCGAGAAGACCGCAAAACCGGACTGCAGGCGCCCAGCCTGCGCAGCGCGGACCAATGCCGTCCTCCGGACAGAATCCACCTCGCCGGATTCTCACAGATACACGCTACAGCATGGAATCCATGCGGCAGGTTCACGAGGGAGAAGCCATCTACAACGCAGCCGAAACAGCAGGACAGCCGTTTCTCCGCCGTCCTGACGGCGGGGCGACACCACTTGTGCAAAAGCCGCTTCGGAAACGGCGCAGGAAGAGACATCCGCTGCTCCGTTTCTTTCTCCTGCTGTTTGGCGTTCTTCTGACCATGTTCCTTCTGATCGGCGTCCTTTCTGTCGCTCTGGCAAAGATGCCGGAGGCGGCCCAGCCCATCGGCGCCCGAAAGGACGGCTGTGCCACGGTTCTGATCTGCGGAACCGACGAAGACGGCACGCGCACCGACACGATGCTTCTGCTGTATCTGGACAGGAACAACGGAATTACCCGCCTGCTGAGCCTGCCCCGCGATACCATGGTAAACCGCAACAACGCGGTTCCGAAGCTGAACGGAGCTTATGGCGCAAACGGCATGGGAGAGAAGGGCATGAATGTCCTGATGGACTACGTTCAGGATCTGGTCGGATACCGTCCCGACGGTTATATGCTGCTTGATCTGGATTGCTTCGCAGATCTGGTGGATCGCATGGGCGGCGTCACCTATGACGTTCCGATGGATATGTCGTATGCCGATCCGGCCCAAGATCTTTACATTGATCTGAAGGCCGGAACACAGAAACTCAACGGCGAAGAGGCGATGTGGCTGGTGCGCTTCCGCAGCGGCTACGCCATGGCCGATTTGGAGCGCGTCCGCGTGCAGCGGGACTTTCTAAAGGCCGCCATCAGCCAATGGAAATCCTTCACACGGCTTCCGCGCGTTCCCTTTGCCGCCGTTCTTCTGGTTCAAAACACAGAGACCGATCTGAGCTATCGGAATCTCTGCTGGATTGCCATCACGCTGGCAAAAAGCAACGCCAGCACGTTGGAAAGCGATACGCTTCCCGGCGAGCCCGCAACGGTCAACGGCGGTTCCTACTACGTCCAGAACCGTCAGGCAACTGCGGACCTGATTAACGAGAAATACAACCCTTACGAAAGAGAGATCAGAGCCTATGACCTGCATCCCTACGGTTATTGAGTCCGGGGCGCCGTCCAACAGGAGCGAACGCGCGGCGCGGGAACAGCGCTGTTACGCGTTTCTGGAGCGACTCCAGCTTCCCTATCGCCGCGCCGACCACGAGGCTGCCGCCACAATGGAGGTTTGCCGGGAGATTGAAACGCGCCTCGGCTGTCCGATCTGCAAGAATCTTCTCCTGACCAATCGGCAGCAGACGGATTTCTACCTGCTATTGCTGGCGGGAGAGAAGGTTTTCAAAACCAAGTACCTCTCGAAAGCCCTCGGGTGCGCCAGATTGAGCTTTGCCACCGACGCACAGATGGAACAGCTTTTGGACGTGACGCCCGGTTCTCTCTCCGTTCTCGGTCTGATGAACGACCCGGAGCAGCGGGTACGGCTGGTCATTGACAAACCCGTGCTGGAGCAGGCAGAGATCGGCTTCCACCCCTGCATGAACACCTCTACCCTCGCCGTGTCGATGGGCGACTTCACCGGGACGATTCTCCCAGCTCTGCGGCATGCGGTGACGGTGGTGGAGCTGCCGGCGGAGGAAGAGGGAAAAGACTCCCATTTGATTGCAGGGGAAACGTCATGACTGTCGGGCGTTTTGCGCCGTCACCCAGTGGGCGGATGCACCTTGGAAACCTCTTTGCAGGGTTGATGGCATGGTGCTCGGTGCGTGCTGCAGGCGGCGAGATGGTGCTGCGGATGGAGGATCTCGATCCGCAGCGCACGAATTCTGCCTTTGCAGATTGGATTCGCAGGGATCTGGAACGCTTTGGCTTGGATTGGGATCGTGAGGTTCCCTGCCAGAGTACACGAACCGCCGCCTATGACGCTGCCTTTGCAAGACTCGACGTGATGGGGCTGATCTATCCCTGCTACTGCTCCCGCTCTCAGGTTCACGCAGCCTCCGCGCCGCATCTGGGGCAAAGCGAATTTGTCTACGCCGGAACCTGCCGAAATCTGACGACGGGGGAACGGTCCGCACAGAAGCGCCTCCCTGCGTGGCGGCTTCGCGTTCCCGACGAGGTGTGGGAGGTCTGCGACGGACTGCAAGGTCGGTATGCGGAGCTTTTGAGCCGGGACTGCGGAGATTTTGTAATTCGCCGCGCCGACGGCGTTTATGCCTATCAGCTTGCCGTGGTCGTGGACGATGCTGACAACGGCGTGACGCAGGTGGTGCGCGGAAGGGATCTTCTGGCCTCCACGCCGCGTCAAATGTATCTGTTTTCCCTTCTGCGGCATCGGGCGCCGGAATACTACCATGTTCCTCTGCTTCTCGCCCCCGACGGGCGGCGGCTCAGCAAGCGGGATGGAGACTTGGATCTCCGCGCGTTGCTGGAGCGGTTCTCCCCGGAGAGAATCCTTGGAACGCTGGCTTTCTCGGCGGGGCTTTTGGAGAAAAACGAGCCGATCTCGGCAGCGGAACTGGCAACCGTGTTTCACTGGAACAAGGTTCGCCGTGACGATATCAAATTGACCCTTTGACGGGGTTCCGTGGCGCACGGTGTGCGCCGCTAACTTTTGAGGTTCTCTGGCGCGTGTGCGCCGCTACATTATATGGACAGGAGAAATGATTATGGACAACATGAAGCTTGCTTCTCTGCTTTTTCCCGACGTAACCATGACGCCGGAGGATTTGGAAATCAAGTATCCTCCCCGCACACTGCCCGAGGGCGCACGCGTAACCCGTTTTGCCCCTTCTCCCACGGGATATCTTCACATCGGCGGTCTGTTCGGCGCGCTGATTGACGTGATGGTGGCAAAGGCGTCTCAGGGCGTTTCCTTTTTGCGGATTGAGGACACAGACAAGAAGCGTGAAATTGACGACGGTGTATCTGCAATTATCAAGGGCTTTGACGCGTTCGATTTGAAGTTTACAGAGGGCGTCACCGGCTTCGGCACGGAGAAGGGTGATTATGGGCCCTATACCCAGAGTCAGCGCGTTCCGATCTACCACATTGTTGCAAAACGGCTGGTGGAGCTGGGCAGAGCCTATCCCTGCTTCTGCTCCGCCGAGGAGCTGACTGCTCTGCGCGAGCGGCAGGAGAAGGACGGTGCGCTGATTCGCGGCTATTTCGGCAAGTACGCCAAGTGCCGCGACCTCTCACTGGAAGAGATCGAAGCAAAGCTCGCCGCAGGAAAGCCGTGGGTTCTCCGCTTCCGCTCTGAGGGAAGCGAGGACAAGCGCATTGTCTTCGAGGATCTGATTCGCGGCAAGATTGAAATGCCCGAAAACATCATCGACGAGGTGGTGCTCAAGTCAAACGGTATTCCCACCTATCATTTTGCCCACGTTTGCGACGACCACTTCATGCGCACTACCCACGTCATCCGCGCGGAGGAATGGCTGTCCTCCGTGCCGAAGCACATTGCAATGTTCAAGGCCTGCGGTTTTAAAGCGCCCAAATACGTCCACACCGCTCAGGTGATGAAGCTGGACGACGAAACCGGCGACAAGCGCAAGCTCTCCAAGCGGAAGGATCCCGAGGCCGCCGTCAGCTACTTCGTAGAGAAAGGCTTCCCCAGAGAGGCAGTTATCGAATACCTTCTGACTCTGCTGAACTCCAACTTCGAAGACTGGCGCAGAGCCAACCCCGACGCGGAAGCAATGGACTTCCCCTTCAACTTGAACAAGATGGGCGCCTCCGGCTGCCTGTTCGATCTGGTCAAGCTCACCGACGTGAGCAAGAACGTAATCTCCCACATGAAGGCCTCTGACCTCTATGACCGTGTGGCAGCCTGGGTAAAGGTCTATCATCCGGATTTTTACACGGTTTTCACTGCCGATCCGGCCTTCTCCACGGCAATTTTGAACATTGACCGGGAGGTTCCGAAGCCCCGGAAGGATCTTGCCAAGTTTGACGAGGTCGAAGACTATCTCTCCTACTTTTTCAGCGAGCCGGACGCCGATCCCGCGCTGCTGCCGGAGCGTGTCTCCCCTGCCGACGTACAGGCAATCCTTGCCTGCTGCTGCGCCAACTATGACCCGTCCGAGGACAAGGACGCATGGTTTGCCCGCATGAAGAGCTGGTGTCCCGAGCTTGGCTTCTGTCCCGAGGTCAAGGAGTACAAAAAGAATCCCGCGGCCTTCAAGGGACACGTCGGAGACCTGTCCGCTGTCGTCCGCCTTGCGGTCACCGGACGCACGAACACCCCCGATCTGTGTACGATCATGCAGCTTCTGGGCAAGGAAAAGGTCTCCGTGCGGCTGAACAGGTTTGCAAGCAAACTGGGATAAGCCGATGAAGCTGATGATTCTGGACGGAAATTCCGTCATCAACCGGGCCTTCTACGGAGTGCGTCTGCTCTCCACGCGGGACGGGCTGTATACGAACGCAATTTTCGGGTTTCTGAACATCCTCGAAAAGATGCGGCAGGAGGAGCGCCCGGAAGCGCTCTGCGTTGCCTTTGACCTGCACGGGCCAACTTTCCGCCACGAGCAGTACAACCAGTACAAGGCCACACGCCACGGCATGCCCGAGGAGCTGGCCCAGCAGATGCCCGTGATGAAGGATGTCCTGCGGGCGATGAACATTCCCATCTACACCTGTCAGGGCTGGGAGGCAGACGACGTGATCGGCACTGTGGCAAAGCGATGCAGCGCCGAGGGTTGGGATTGCGTGATCGTCACCGGTGATCGGGACAGTCTCCAGCTTGTAGACGACCGGATCACCGTGAAGCTGATCGTTACAAAGGGCGGTCAGACCGCCTCCACCAACTATACGCCAGAGGTTTTCCGGGCAGAATACGGCTTCGCGCCGATCCGTCTGATTGATCTCAAGGCGCTGATGGGCGACAGCTCCGACAACATTCCCGGCGTGGCGGGCGTCGGTCTGAAGACGGCGACTGACCTGCTTCTGAAATACGGCACTCTTGACGGCGTATATGAGAATCTGACGCCGCAGAATATGAAGGGCAAGCTCTTTGAGAAGCTGGAGAACGGAAAAGAGAATGCCTATCTCTCCTATGATCTCGCGACGATTCGGCTGAACGCGCCGATCGACTTCCAGCCCGGCGACGCGCTGATTGCAGAGCCGGACAAGCAGGCGCTGTACGATCTGTTTCTCCGCCTGAACTTTGTAAAGCTGATTGACAAATACCGTCTGCGTGCGGCTGCTGCGGCAGCTTCGCCCCAAAGCGGCGGCTCTGTTTCTCTCTTTTCAGAAAGGGACGGGAACGACGCTCCCGATCTATGCTCCGCAGAGCAAAGGCTCCCCAGCGTCCCCGAAAGCCGGGAGGAATTCGACGCCCTGCTTGCAGACTGGAAGCAGGGCGATCCGGTCGCGTTGGCAGCTTCGGAGGATCTGGACGTTTTGGCGGTACAAAGAAAAAACGCCTCCCCTGCCCTGCTGCGGCGGGACAAGCTGGGCCTTGCCTTTGATTTCGCCCTCTCTGCCTTGTTCTCCGGGGAAGTCCGGCTGGTGGTTCACGGCTCCAAGGAGCTGCTCCGTCGGCTGATGGAACGCTGTCTTCCCACCGGGGGCATTGTGTTTGACACCGAGTTGGCAGCCTATCTGCTGGATGCGGCCCGTGGCAAGTATGAACTCTCCCGTCTGGCGCTGGACCACTGCCAGCTCCAGCTTCCGATTCAAAAGGAGCTGATTGCCGCAGGTGCGACCGAAGAATCCGCCAGGCAGACCGTGCTTCTCGCAGAGGCGGCCGCGTTGCTGGCCCTGCACAAGCCGCTGACTGCCGGACTGCGGGAGCAGAAGCTGGAATCGCTCTTTTCCGAAATCGAGCTTCCGCTCTGCGCCGTGCTTGCGGAGATGGAGGTCGAGGGCGTTCTGGTGGACGCCGATGCCCTGCACCGCTTTGACGCAATGCTGAAAACACGGATTCTGGAGGCACAGGAAGCCATCTACCGCTATGCGGGCGGGGATTTCAATATCAATTCTCCCAAACAGCTCGGAGAAGTCCTCTTTGAGCGGCTTGGGCTTCCCGCCGGAAAGAAGACGAAAACCGGCTGGTCCACCAGCGTGGAGGTTCTGGAAAAGCTCCGCGACAAGCATCCGATCATCGGGCGGATCATGGAATACCGCACGCTGACCAAGCTCCAGGCAACCTACGCCGAGGGACTGTTGAAGGTCGTCGGCCCCGACGGGCGCGTGCGCACCACCTTCCAGAACACCGTCACCGCCACGGGTCGCCTCTCCTCCACCGATCCCAATTTGCAGAACATCCCGGTACGCACCGATCTCGGCGCGGAGATTCGCAAGATGTTTGTTCCTGCCTCCGGCTGCGTGTTCGTGGACGCAGATTACAGCCAGATTGAGCTGCGCGTGCTCGCGCACATGGCGGATGACAAGGCCATGCAGACCGCATTCAACTCCGGCGAGGACATCCACCGCGTCACAGCCTCGCAGGTCTTCGGCGTGCCGCTCGAAGAAGTCACGCCGCAGATGCGGCGCAGCGCCAAGGCAGTCAACTTTGGGATTGTCTACGGAATTTCAGAGTTTTCGCTTGCCGAGGATGTCGGTGTGAGCCGCGCCGAGGCAAAGGTCTATATTGACAGCTATTTACAGCGTTACCACGGTGTACGGGATTTCATGGCTGCCGTGGTAGAGCAGGGCACTGCACAGGGCTACGTCGCCACACTCTACGGACGGCGGCGCTATCTGCCGGAGCTCAAGGATGGCAAGTATCTGGTGCGTGAGGCCGCTAAGCGCATGGCGATGAACACGCCGATTCAGGGCACGGCGGCAGACATCATCAAAATTGCCATGCTCCGCGTAGATCGTGCGTTGAAAGCCGCAGGACTCGCAGCAAAGCTGGTGCTTCAGGTGCATGACGAGCTGATTGTGGAGTGCCCCGAGGCCGAGGCCGAGACCGTCCAAGCGCTGATCACGCGGGAGATGGAGGCTGCCGCGCAGCTCGCCGTCCCTCTGACCGCAGAGGCAAAGGTCGGAAAAAGCTGGTACGAGGCAAAATAAGAATCGTAACAGATGGTAAAGAACAAGTAAGAGGTTAAACCGTGCTGACAGGAATACCAATGGATTTCGCCCATGTGCCGCAGATTGCGGCGCTGGAGGAAGCGACGTTCTCGTTTCCGTGGGACGAGGCCTCCATTCTCGCTGAGCTGGACAATCCGCTGGCGCTCTGGCTGGTCGTGGTTGAGGACGAAAAGGTGTTGGGCTATGTCGGTTCGCAGACGGTGTTCGAGGATGCCGACATTCTGAACGTGGCTGTCCTGCCCGCGGCCCGGCGGCGCGGGATTGCAGAGGCCCTAATGACTGCACTGGAATCCCGGCTTTCCGAGCGCGGGGCGGAGCGGATTACCCTTGAGGTTCGCGCCTCCAACGCCCCGGCGATTGCCCTCTACCGAAAGCTCGGCTACGCGCAGGTCGGCCTGCGAAAAAATTACTACGAAAAGCCCCGGGAAGACGCGCTGATTCTGCAAAAGCAGATCGCCAATCAAGAGGAAACAATACCGTGATTTTGACCAAACCAACCATGGAATATGCCCGGCAGATTCGGAGCTACCGACAGGAATTTCTTGATTGTGGGGATTCCATGGACGGCACCAGCTCGTTAAGACGATTTGAAGACCCGGCGGATTGGATTGCCCATCTCGAGGCGGCAGCGAATCCAGATCCGGCTCTGGACGGACGGGCACCCGGAGCGCAGTTTTTGTTTGTGCGAGAGGAGGACCGCAAGATCGTTGGGATGATCGACGTCCGATACGGGTTCAACCCCTATCTGGAACAATTTGGCGGTCTTGTCGGGTATTCCGTCTCCCCCAGCGAACGGCGCAAAGGCTATGCGTCCCAGATGCTCGGTGTAGTGCTCCCGCTGTTCCGGGAAAGAGGGATCGAAAGGGTTCTCGTCACCTGTGACCAAGGCAACGAGGGCAGCAGGAAGACGATCCTTCGCAACGGCGGCGTCTATGAATCCACCGTGTTTGAACCGGATGAGAGAGTCTACGTCGAGCGTTATTGGATCTCGTTGAACTCCGGTTCGTCAGGCGCAAATCAGACAGCAGGCAAGGCTTGTCCCTGCACGCGGAGATGAAGGTGAATTGATGAACATTCTTGCAATCGAATCCTCCTGCGACGAGACCGCCGTGGCAGTGGTGCGCGACGGGCGTACCGTTTTGTCCGACTGCATTTCCTCGCAGGTGGAAATCCATAAGATTTATGGCGGCGTGGTGCCGGAAATTGCCTCCCGCAAGCACATCGAGGCGATTTATCCGCTGGCGGATCAGGCACTTGCTGACGCGGGCGTGCCCCGTGCAAATCTCGACGCGGTGGCTGTGACCTATGCGCCGGGATTGATCGGCGCGGTGCTGGTGGGGGTCAACTTTGCCAAGGCCGCAGCCTTTGCCCTCGGCAAACCGCTGATTCCCGTCCACCACATCCGGGGCCATATCGCCGCAAACTATCTGACGCACTCCGATCTGGAGCCGCCCTTCCTTTGTCTGGTCGTTTCCGGCGGACACACGATGCTGGTGGACGTGGAGGACTACACAAAAATGACCATTCTCGGCGGAACGCGGGACGACGCGGCGGGCGAGTGCTTTGACAAAATTGCAAGAGTGCTGGGGATGCCTTACCCCGGCGGCGCAGCGCTTGATCGCAGAAGTCAGGGCGGCGACGAGAAAAAGTATCCCCTGCCGCGCGCGAAGGTAGACGGCAATCCGCTTGATCTCTCCTTCTCCGGCCTCAAGACCGCCGCGATCAACCTGATCCATAATGCCAATCAGAAAGGCGAGGCCATTGACGTTCCCGCCCTCTGCGCCGCCGTTTCCGGTGCGGTCAGCAACGCCCTCGTCAGCCGCACAGAGCTGGCCTTGCAGCAAACCGGACGCAAAACCCTTGCGGTGGCGGGCGGCGTAGCCGCCAACTCCCGCATCCGGTCTGACGTGACCCGTCTGGCCGAACGGCTCGGGGTGCGCCTCTGTCTGCCGGAGCTGCGCTACTGCGGCGACAACGCCGCCATGATCGGCGCACAGGGGTACTACGAGTATTTGGCAGGAAACACCGCCGATATGACGCTCAACGCCTATGCAACGAAGTCGCTGGTGGGAGAAACCATCTGATTCTGCCCTCTGTGCCGTTTGATTGACGCTTTTTCCAAAAAAAGTGAAAAAAACCGGGAGAAATTCGGAAACTTCCGAAAATCCCCCGGTTTTTCGACCGGATTCGATGGATTATGTTAACACATCGTGTTATGATATGGGCGTTCACCGGGAAAGCTGCCGAATGCAGCCCCCCTTCAACCGGCGTTTCGCATCCGCCCTTTTGTCCCATCCTCCCCGGTCGCGGAGGGCAGCGGACGAAGGCGGAGCACCACGGCAGTCCGATCATCCGCCGCGTCCGACGCGCCGAGGGTAATCAGGCAAGAGGCAAGATCCCGGACACTTCCATGGGAAAACTCTGTCAAGCGTTGGGCCGTCTCCTCTCCAAAGGCTCCATCACTCACCATCACCAGGGTCTCCCCTTCTCGAAGGGACAGTGCATACTGCCCGGGCACACGGCGCTCCGCCGCGTCCAGTCCCGGTGGCGGTGTGACTGTCCCTATTTTTTCAACCGTCTCTCCCCGGCGCAGGTAAGAAGGCGCTGCCCCCCATTTGTAGAGGGTTCCGTTTCCTGTTCGAAGGTCGAGCTTCAACAGATCCATCGTCGCAAAGGCGGAATCGCGCCGCAGGACATAGAATCCGTTAATCAGATCCATCGCCGCGTCTGCCTCCATGCCGGTCTCCAAGAAGGCGGTTAAAAGCCGCGCCGCCCGGTCGCTCTCCCCTCTGGCCGGTACGCCGGTTCCCATCCCGTCGCAGAGCAGGACATAGAAGCATCCAAACCGATCCTTGCAGGTCGCACCCCGGTCTCCGGACACCTGATTTCCGGTTTTGCAGGCCGTGCCGACTGCCAGCTCCGGGACGAAACGAAGCGCCCCTCTTGGCTGCGGGCGGGTCAGAGCGGTCAGAAGGTGCTCGAACGTCAGGTATTGCCCAGCCGCGATTCGTCGGCCCTCGGCCCGCCTTTTGGATTCCCGGCGGCGGGAGAGCAGCTCGTCCAGCGACTGGTTCACAGCCGTCAGGAACCCCGCCGTGTGACAGCAGCGATCTGTAAATCGCGGCGGGAGGTCCTCCCGCTCAGCCGCCCCGCGCTGCAAAATCGCCTCGCCCGCTGTGCAGAGATCCTGATAGGTTTCCTCCGCGTTTTGCTCCCAGCAGCGGGAGAAGTTGACGCAGCAGCGGCAGACCTGCTCGGCAGCAAAATCATAAACCTCTGCAAGCTGCAGCGGCGGCAGGATGGGTTCGTCCCGCGCCAGAATGCTGTGCATCGTGTGCAATGCCTTTTCCACACTTTTCTGCGCCGAGAGGCCCGGTCGCTCCAGCGGCAGGGGCTCCACCGGCGAGACCGGCAGGCTGCGAAGCTCCGGCAAAAGGAGGGCTGTTCCAAGCGCCAGCAGCGGCCCCACTGCGCCGCCCAGCGAGGACGCGGCAAGCAGCATCAGCGCACCGGCACCCAACTGAGCGCGCGGTTCTCCACTCTCCAGCGCACGTTCCCACAGTCTCGGCAGAAGGGCTGCCATTGCACAGCCGATCGGTAGACGCAAAATGCCAACGAGGGACAGGCCGGTATCGAGCAGGAAGAGTCCGCCCACTGCAGCCGTCAATGCTGCGGTTAAAACAGATCTGGAAATGGGCGTCCGCCGGAAGATTCCCGCTGCCGCGCAGCAACTCAGGGCCAGCGCCAGCGGCTCCATCGCTGCCTCCCATCCCCAGAGCAGGATATAGCCGCCCGATGCGCCGAGCAGAGAACCAAGCACCGCCGTCCAGGAGCTTCCACAGAGGATCAGGCAGGCGCCAAGGGGCAGGGGCCGTGCAAACAGAGGCAGGGCGGAAAGCAAAAAGCTTGCTGCGCCGTAGCCGAAACCCCCCAGGACAACTCTTCCGGGGGCAGTGTCCGCTGCACGTCGGCCCAGTGCTTCCGCACGCGCCAGTGTTTTTTCTTTGAGTGCGATTCCGTTCATTCGTTTCATCTCCGCAGTGATTTGTCTCTATCTTAACAGGCCGAAGCGAAAAAACCTGTCGGGAAGCGTCCGATAAAAAATAAATGTTGCAGCACTCAGCATGATGAGGTATAATGACAGTGTTCCCGCCGCATGCAGTGCGGCACGACTTGATTCAGAACATGCGTCACCAAGGAGGCCTCCATGGACTTTCGACTGCACGCGCCTTTTCAGCCTACCGGCGACCAGCCGGAGGCAATCGCCGCCCTGACACGGGGCCTGCAAATGGGACTGAATGAGCAGGTATTGCTCGGCGTCACCGGCTCCGGCAAAACCTTCACGATGGCAAACGTCATCGCCAATCTGAACCGCCCGACGCTGGTGCTGGCGCACAACAAGACGCTGGCAGCGCAGCTCTGCTCGGAGTTCCGGGAGTTCTTCCCGGAAAACGCGGTGGAATACTTTATCTCCTTCTACGATTACTACCAACCAGAGGCCTATATTGCCCACACCGATACCTATATTGAAAAGGATTCCTCGATCAACGAGGAGATTGAGCGGCTGCGCCACAGCGCCACCTCATCCCTCTCTGAGCGGCGGGACGTGATTGTCGTGGCCTCCGTCTCCTGCATCTACGGTCTGGGCGACCCCATCGACTACAAGAACATGGTGATCTCCCTGCGCACCGGCATGGAATACCCGCAGGAGGAGCTGATGAAAAAGCTGATCTCCATCCGCTACGAGCGCAACGACGTAGACTTCTCCCGCAACCACTTCCGCGTCCGGGGCGACACGGTAGAAGTTTATCCCGCCTATTGGGCGGGTCGCGCCATTCGCGTGGAATTCTTCGGAGACGAGGTGGATCGGATTTCCGAGATCAACGCCGTCACCGGCGTGCCCGAACGCTCCGTGTCCCACGTGGCGATTTATCCGGCCTCCCACTACGTCACGACCAAGGAAAAAATGGATCGGGCGCTGATTGCAATCCGCGAGGAAATGGAGGCGCAGGAGGCTTATTTCAAGGCCAACGACCGCTTGCTGGAGGCCCAGCGCATCCGCCAGCGCACGGAGTACGACATGGAGATGCTGCAGGAGATTGGCTTCTGCACCGGCATTGAGAACTATTCCCGGGTGATTTCCGGCCGTGCTCCGGGGACGCCGCCCATGACCCTGCTCGACTACTTCCCGGAGGACTTTCTGCTCTTCGTGGATGAGAGTCACGTCACCCTGCCCCAAGTTCGTGCGATGTACAACGGTGACCACTCTCGGAAGGAGAGTCTGGTCAACTATGGTTTCCGTCTGCCCTCCGCCTTCGACAACCGTCCGCTGACCTTCCCCGAGTTTCAGAGCAAGATTCATCAGGCGGTCTACGTCTCCGCGACTCCGGCGCCGTATGAAACAGAGCGCGCCGGACAGATTGTGGAGCAGGTCATCCGCCCCACAGGGCTGCTCGATCCGGAGGTGGAGGTACGCCCGATTGCAGGTCAGGTGGACGACCTGATGGAGGAAATCGCCGGGGTCACGGCCCGCGAGGAGCGTGTGCTGGTGACCACGCTAACCAAACGCATGGCCGAGGATCTGACAAGCTTTCTGCAAAAGAACGGCGTCCGCGTGCGCTATATGCACTCAGACATCGGCGCGATGGAGCGGATGGAAATCATCCGCGACCTGCGCATGGCAAAGTTTGACGTGCTGGTGGGCATCAACCTTTTGCGCGAAGGTCTGGATCTGCCGGAGGTCTCGCTGGTTGCGATTCTGGATGCAGACAAGGAGGGCTTTTTGCGCTCTCCCACCTCCCTGATTCAGACGATCGGGCGCGCCGCCCGAAACGCCGAGGGCCGGGTTGTGATGTATGCAGACCACGTCACGCAGGCAATGGATTACGCAATCCGAGAGACCAACCGCCGCAGGACGATCCAGCAGGCCTACAATCAGGCGCACGGCATCGTCCCGCAGACGATCCGCAAGGACGTGCGTGACCTGATCGAGATCACGCGGCAGGACAGCGCCGCGCTTGGCAAGGGCGGCGTGAAGCTTACCCGCGAGGAGCGTGAACGCGAGATTGCCCGCCTCGAAAAGCAGATGCGCAAGGCGGCGCAGATGATGGAATACGAGCTTGCAGCCGTGCTGCGCGATCAGATCATCCAATTGCGCGGGCAGTAACGACAGAAAGCGCAGAAGCACGCTGTTCTGTAGAGGCGCCGGCAAAGCTGCTTTTCGTCATGGAAAAACGGTATCGTCAACGGAGCTTACAGGGCGCTCGACATCACGCCAGTGGAGGTGCCGTCCTTGGAGACGACATCCCGGACATCGGTACGCTGCGCATGTGCGGCTTTGGCGTTGCGATGGGCAATGCGTGCGAGAAAAGGAAGGCCGCTGCCGACGGGGTGATCGGAGGCAGCGACACGGAGGCGATTGCGGAGCATTGGGAGAATACTGTGCTTCTGCGTCAAGGTCAGGAGGTTTGAAATGATTGTTCAAGAGTTTTCGTTTCCCTTGAAGGACGGCAGAACCGCCGTTGTTCGCAATCCGCGGGAGGAGGATATTCCGGGCGTGTTGGATTTGCTTCACACAACAGCCGGGGAGACCGAGTTTCTGCTCCGTTACCCCGAGGAATGCGGAATGTACACGCCGGAAGGCGAAAAACTGTTGTTTGATCGGATGAACCGTGCAGACAACGAGGCCATGCTTGTTTGCCTGGTCGATGGACAGATCGCAGGAAACTGCCAGATCACATGGAGCAAGCGAATCAAGCTTCGTCATCGCGCCAGCATTGGAATCGGCTTGCTGAAGGCCTACTGGAATCTGGGAATCGGGACAAGACTGATGCAGGAGCTGATCCGCATTGCGGAGGAAAACGAGAACCTGCTCCAGTTGGAGCTGGAATTTGTGGAGGGCAACAGCCGCGCACGGGCCCTGTATGAAAAGATGGGTTTCCGGATCACCGGCCTCAAGCCGAACGCCCTGCGCCTGAAGGACGGAACGCTGCTGCATGAATACTCCATGATGAAGGAGCTGCGGCGGGGCGCAAAGACCGAACTGCCCACGGAATAACCGATTCCGCCGACTGCGCCTGCGGCGGGGCGCTCACTGTGCGCCGCGACAGCGTGGCGGGTGTGAACAGTTTGTAAAAAACGAAAACAGGGCTTGCTTTTTGGAAAAAGCTTGCTATAATAGGGTTAGCACTCAGGCGGAAAGAGTGCTAACCCTATTATCTTACTGGAAAAAAGAGGGATTACAATGTCGAAAAAGCAATTCAAGGCAGAGTCCAAGCGGCTGCTGGACATGATGATTAACTCCATCTACACCCATCAGGAGATTTTCCTGCGCGAGCTGATTTCCAACGCCAGCGACGCCATTGACAAGCTGGCCTACCTCGCGCTGACGGATCAGAACGTGGGGCTGAACCGTGAGGACTTTGCAATCGACCTGCGCGTGGACAAAAAGCTGGGCCTGCTGACTGTGTCCGACAACGGCATCGGCATGAGCAAGGACGAGATGGAGCAGAATCTCGGCACGATTGCCAAGAGCGGCTCCCTCCAGTTCAAGCAGGAGCTGGACAAGGAGCATTCCGACGTGGACATCATCGGGCAGTTCGGCGTGGGCTTCTACTCTGCCTTTATGGTGGCCGATACCGTGACCGTGCTCTCCAAGAAGTACGGCGAGGAAGAAGCTTGGATGTGGCAGTCCTCGGGCGCAGACGGCTATACCGTCTCCCCCTGCAAGAAAACCACCGTCGGCACCGAAGTGATCCTGAAGCTGAAAGCCGACACAGAGGACGAAAAGTACTCCCGCTTCCTCGAGCAGTATGAGCTGCAAAACCTCGTCAGGAAATACTCGGACTATATTCGCTATCCGATCCGCATGGAGATGGAGAAGAGCCGCCAGAAGGCGGTTCCCGAAGGCGAACAGGAAGAGGACAAGGACAAGGAGCCGGAATGGGAGACCTACACCGAGCTGACCACTCTCAACTCCATGATCCCCGTATGGCAGCGCTCGAAGAAGGACGTGACCGACGAGGAGTACGACGGTTTCTACAAGGACAAGTTCTTCGACTTTGAAAAGCCCCTGTCGCACCTGTCCATCAGCGTCGAGGGCGCCGTGACCTACAAAGCCCTGCTCTATATCCCCGCCAAGGCTCCCTATGACTTCTACACAAAGGATTACAAGAAGGGCTTGCAGCTCTATTCCTCAGGCGTGATGATTATGGAGCACTGCGAGGATCTGGTTCCCGACTATTTCCGCTTTGTGCGCGGCGTGGTGGACACCGCCGATCTGAGCCTGAACATCAGCCGTGAGCTGCTCCAGCACAACCGCCAGCTTTCCATCATCTCCTCCAATCTGGAGAAGAAGATCAAGCAGGAGCTTCTCAATATGCAGAAGGATCGCCGGGAGGATTACGAGAAGTTCTTCGCAGCCTTCGGACGCCAGCTCAAGTACGGCATTGTGGCCGATTACGGGATGCACAAGGATGTGCTGCAGGATTTGCTGCTTTTCTGGTCCGCCAAGGAGCAGAAGCTTGTGACGCTGAAGGAATATGTGGAGGCCATGCCCGAGGCGCAGAAGCACATCTACTTTGCCGCAGGCGAGAGCAACGCGAGACTGGCCCAGCTTCCGCAGTACCAGCGGCTTCAGGAGAAGGGCTTCGACGTGTTGTTTATGACCGAGGACGTGGACGAGTTCGTGCCTCGGACGCTGATGAACTACATGGAGAAGGACTTCCGCAACCTTGCCACCGACGATCTGGATCTCTCCTCCGAGGAGGAGAAGAAGGCCGCCGAGGAAGCCGCCGCAGAATGGAAGAACGATCTGGACTTCCTGAAGACTGTGCTGGAGGGCAAAATCTCCAAGGCGGAGATTTCCGCCGACCTCGGCAGTCACCCGGTCTGTCTGACGCCCGACGGCGGCATGAGCTTTGAAATGGAGAAGTATTTTAAGCGCATGAACCCCGATATGGCCATGCCGGTAGAGAAGGTTTTGCAGCTCAACGCGGAGCATCCCGTTGTGCAAAAGCTCAAGAACCTGATTCACGACGACCCGGAAAAGGCAAAGCAATATGCGCAGGTTCTTTATGCGCAGGGTCTGATTCTGGCCGATCTGCCCATTGAGGATCCGCAGGCCTATACCGAGCTGATTTGCGGTCTGCTGTAATGAATGAAAACACAACGCCGCTGCGGTCAACGGATCGCAGCGGCGTTGTTCTGTTACGGAGAATCCCAGCAGGCGGAAACCGTCCCGTCCGGGTGCAGGGTATAGGCAATTTGCCCGTCTGTTGTGACACCGTAGATGGTCACTGTCTGAATGGTGACGGAAACAGATGAATAGGCCGCCGCTTTCAGGGCTGCCACAGTGTCCCGATTGCCCTCGGGCAGCGTCCGCAACTCTTCCAGCGCAGCGCCGTACTTCTTCATCTGTTCGAGCGAAAAACGGAGCGGATAGTCCAGCTCCAGCGCGCCCGTCTCTACATTCCATCCGCGAAGGGAAAAGACCGGCCATTGGTCACGCAGGTATTCCTCCAGCGACTGCGTTGCTTCTCCTGTCCCCTGCTCCGGGTTCAGACGGGAAACGAGCTGCAAGAGGAGCACAGCCGCAAGCAGGACCAGCACCAGCGCAACAGCGGCCAGAATCAGAACAGACTTCTTCATTGTCGCTCAAAGCTCCCACGTCAGCCAGAGGCCAAGGCCAAGCTGTGCAAGAAAGGCCAGCGGGATCCCCCAATCGAAGGCCGGGTGTGCCTTTGCATCCGTCTTGTGGTGAAACACGGTCATCGCAGCCATCGCGCCGATGCTGCCGCCCAAGCAGCTCAGGGTCAGAAGCACCGCCTCCGGAATGCGGCGGGCTTGTTTTTTGGCGAATCGCTTATCCAGCGCAAACACCAGAAACGTCAGTAGATTCAGGCCGCCCACACACAGGGCAGCAAGCGTTCCGTGTGCATCCATGCAATCAAAGCTCCTTCTTTGTCCGCATCCGTTAAGGAAGCGGAATCTCCTCTAAGGTTATTTCGCCTGTCGGATGATAGAGCGTCAGCGCAAGAATCAGCCTTCCGCTCTCCGTCAGGTGCATACACTTTGCAGTAACCGGGGACAGCGCCATTTGTGTCCGATTGAGCGCCGTGGTATAGTCCACGTCCGCCCCCTCCAACGGCCCGAAGCGGCTGGCAAACAGATCTGTCACTCGCTGGTTCAACACCTGCTCCGGTTCGCCGCCGATCCCGACTTGCGCAAGCATTTCTTCTGCATGGATTTCTTTTCCTGTCTGCGCATTGACTGTGTAATATGTATGGGATACTTCTCCGTTGCAACTGCGTTCGTCGATCCGAAGGGTTAAGATTTCGCCGTGAACGAAGCTGAAATAGGTTACAGATTCCAGCTTCGGTTCCTGCTGCCGCTCCATTGCCTGCAAGGAGCTGCGGATCTTCGCTCCGAAAAGCGCCTCAATCTCCTGATTGCAGGCAGTCGTGTAGGAATCGGGGAGGTCGATCATCGGAAGCTGGTAGCGATAGACCTTGGTCGGATAAGACAGTGGGATCTCTCCCTCATAGTTCATCACCCGCTTCACGGTCTGATCGCCCTGTGCGAAATCCACCGTTTCATTCGGAATTCTGGAAGGAGCGGTCACGACATAGTGATAGCTTCCCGTCGGCACACTCTCCTTCGGCTCGTCCCAAAGGGCACAGCATGTCAGAAGCAGGAGAGACAAGCTCAGCAGGACTGCATACATCAAAAAGTGTTTCATCCGTCATTCTCCCATCGTCAAGGTCAGCAAAACCGGATTGTGATCGGAAAAAGCAAAGCCTTCATCCAGCGTCTCGACCCGCTCGACGTTCAGGTTTGGGGAAATCAAATAGCCGTCAATCACATAGTACTGCGTATTTTCGACATCGGAGGGATCATAGGGCTGATTCAAAAGCCGGCAGGTCGGCACTGTGCTGTCCCATACATAACGCCAGCCGGAAGCCAGCTCGGAAGAATCCAGACCGCCCGGTATCCACAGAGACCGATGCGTATTGGGCCAAAGCGCCTCGCTGTCGGGAAACACCTGATTCCAGTCGCCTCCTGCCACCACATAGTTTCCGGCTGCATACTCCTGCGCCAGATATTCCCGAAGCTGATGGCTCTGCGCGAGCCTGCCCGAGCCGTCGTCATAGGCTTCTAAATGGAGATTGACCAGCACCAGCTCGCGCTCCGTCCCCGCAAGGGGGATGCGGGTCACCAGCAGACAGCGCTTGAGATTGGCGACGGAGCTTGGCCAGGAAAAGGGACAAGGCAGGCTGATCCGTTCAGCCTCGCGGATCGCACAGCGAGAGAGCGTCAGAAGCCCTGAATGCACCCTGCCAAGGGGCGGAAGCGGATACGGTACATATGGGCAGGAATAATTCAGCGCATAGGCCGCCGGACACGCAAGCTGCTCACGCAGGGCAGCCGCTTCCTCCACGCCGTAGCTGCGCTTGGAATCTGTATCCACCTCCTGCAGCAGGAGAAAATCCGCATTCGCGTCCGCAAGCAGGGCCGCAATCCCGGCGAGGTTCGTTTCGATTACGTTCTGAGACGCCGGTCGCACCTTGCTGCCGCCGTCCATAAAGAAATCACTCTCCGCGCCAAGGCCACAGTAACCCACATTCCAGCTCAGAACAGTCAGGCGATTGCCCTCGAACAGCTTGTCCGTCCCCTGCTCGACAGAAACCGATTCCCTCGGCTCAGGTCGGTATTCGGCAATCGTCAGATAGACAAGCAGGGCCGCACCCATCAGAAGCACCACGCCAAGCAGTCCGCTCAGCGCCAGCAGAATCCGCTTGCAAGCTCTCATAAGCCTTCCCTCTTTGTCAGATTTCCCG
Source organism: Oscillospiraceae bacterium (assembly GCA_017543225.1). Lineage (GTDB taxonomy): Bacteria > Bacillota > Clostridia > Oscillospirales > Oscillospiraceae > JAFRPC01. Next base: position 3,342 of record JAFYGM010000117.1, on the reverse strand, counting down.
GTACATTCCCGCCGCGTCGTCCTTGCGAACCGTCTCCGCAACCTGAAGCACCTCAATATTCAGCGTCCGCTCGCCAAAGCGAATCGAAAGCCTGTCTCCCACCTTGACATCATAGCTGGCCTTGGCAGGCCGTCCGTTGACCGTCACCCGCTCTGCGTCGCAGGCTTCATTTGCAACCGTGCGGCGCTTGATAATTCTCGAAACCTTCAAAAACTTATCCAGTCTCATACTTCCTCCTTGTGTCTGTCTATCATTGCTTTTTTCAAATACTGTCCCGTAAAGCTTTCCGGAATGGCGCAGAGCTGTTCGGGTGTGCCGGTGGCAACCACGCGTCCGCCGCCGTCGCCGCCCTCCGGTCCGAGGTCGATGATCCAGTCGGCGCACTTGATCACATCCAGATTGTGTTCGATCACCAGAACGGTGTTGCCGCCTTCTACGAATTTTTGAAGCACGTCAATCAGCTTGCTCACGTCGTAAACGTGCAGGCCGGTTGTCGGTTCATCGAGGATATAGATGGTCGCGCCGGTGGAGCGGCGAGACAACTCGGTTGCGAGCTTTACCCGCTGCGCCTCGCCGCCGGACAGCGTGGTAGAGGACTGACCGAGCTTCAAGTAGCCGAGGCCAACATCCACCAACGTCTGCACCTTGTCACGAATACGGGGCAGATTCTGGAAGAAGTCCAGCGCCTCGTCAAAGGTCATATCCAGCACGTCGGCAATGGAAGCTCCCTTATAGCGAACCTCCAGCGTCTCCCGGTTGTAGCGTTTGCCCTGACAAACATCGCAGGGCACATAAACATCCGGCAAAAAGTGCATTTCGATCTTCACCAGACCGTCGCCTCCGCAGGCCTCACAGCGCCCGCCCTTCGTATTGAAGGAAAACCGTCCCGGCCCATAGCCGCGGAGCTTTGCGTCCTGCGTGGAGGCAAAGAGGTCGCGAATGTCGTTAAACAGGCCGGTATAGGTTGCGGGATTCGAGCGCGGTGTCCGTCCGATCGGGCTTTGGTCAATGCAAATCACCTTGTCGAGCAGTTCAATTCCCTCGAAACGATCGTGCTTTCCGGGTCGAACGCGGGCGTGATTCAGGCTTCCGGCGAGCTTTTTGTAAATGATCTCATTCACCAGTGAGGACTTGCCGGAACCGGATACGCCGGTGACACAGCACAGCGTCCCCAGCGGGATGGTAACATTCACATTCTGCAGGTTATTCTCCCGGCAGCCAAAAACGCGAAGCGCCTTTCCCCTCCACGGGCGGCGTACCGCCGGAATCGCAATGGTCCTGCGTCCGGAAAGATACTGCCCGGTGATGGAACGCGGCTCGGCTTCCAGATCGGCAATGGAGCCTTGGGCCACAATCTCTCCACCGTGAATACCGGCGCCGGGGCCAACGTCCACCACATAGTCCGCCGCACGCATGGTATCCTCGTCGTGCTCGACCACGATCAGGGTGTTTCCGATGTCGCGCAGCCGTTTCAGGGTTTCCAGCAGCTTGTCATTGTCCCGCTGATGCAGACCGATGGAGGGCTCGTCCAGAATATAAAGCACGCCCATCAGACTGGAGCCGATCTGCGTAGCCAGCCGAATCCGCTGACTCTCGCCGCCGGACAGACTCGCAGCCGGTCTGGACAGGGTCAGATATTGCAGCCCCACTGACCGCAAAAAGCCCAGCCGCGCCCTGATCTCTCGGAGAATGGGCGTGGCGATCACGGATTCCGTCGCGGGCAGCTCTAAACGCTCCATAAAATCCAGTGCCTTTGTGACAGGGAGGTCACAATAATCCATGATGCGCATGCCGCCAACCGTCACAGCGCGGGAAATCGGAGAAAGCCGCTTGCCGCCGCACTGCGGGCAGGGCGACGTGGACATGCTTTCCTCCAGCTCCTTGCGCATGGCGTCGGACTGCGTTTCCCGATAGCGCCGTTCGAGACTGGGCACAACGCCTTCAAACGCCTGCTCCAGCGTTCCCCGCCCGTTGGCGCGCTGATAGAACAGCTTGAGCTTCTCGCCCTTTGTTCCGTAGAGAATTGCATCGAGCGCGGCAGGCGAAAGCTTCTCCACCGGATCGGTCAGCTTAAAATGGAAGCGCTCTGCCAGCGCGTCAAAATACATTTTGGAAATGGAGTCATTCTTGACGTTGCCCCAGCCGCTGGCTTGAATTGCCCCGTCCAAAATGGACAGGGTACGGTTCGGGATAATCAGATCCGGATCCACCTTGAGCTGAAAACCGAGACCGGCACAGTGCGGGCAGGCGCCGTAGGGATTGTTGAAGGAGAACATCCGGGGGCTGAGCTCCGGCATAGAGATTCCGCAGTCCTCACAGGCATAATTCAGCGAGAACGCAAGCTCCTCCTCGGTGTCCATCCGCTGAATCACTGCGAGCCCTCCGCCGTGCGAAGTCGCAGTCTCAATCGAATCTGTCAGACGGCGGGTAATATCCCCGCGCAAGATCAAGCGATCCACGACAAGCTCGACATTGTGCTTCCGGTTTTTATCCAGCGAAATCTCCTCAGTGAGATCGTAGAGGCTTCCGTCTACCCGGATTCGGGCGAAGCCGGACTTGCGGGCATCAGAAAACACCTTCTGATGCTCGCCCTTCTTTCCGCGCACAACCGGGGAAAGCACCTGAAACCGCGTTCCCTCCGGAAGCTGCAAAATCTTGTCCACAATCTGATCAATCGTCTGCTTGCGAATCTCCCTGCCGCATTTGGGGCAGTGCGGCACGCCGGTTCTGGCCCACAGCAGACGCAGATAGTCATAGATCTCCGTCACGGTGCCAACCGTGGAACGGGGATTCTTGGAGGTCGTCTTCTGGTCGATGGAAATCGCGGGGGAAAGCCCGTCGATGGCGTCTACGTCCGGCTTATCCATCTGGCCCAGGAACATCCGCGCATAGCTGGACAGGGACTCAACGTAGCGCCGCTGTCCCTCAGCATAGATCGTATCGAAGGCCAGAGAACTCTTCCCGGAACCGGAAAGCCCTGTAAAAACCACGAACCGATCTCTGGGAATGGTCAGATTAACATTTTTGAGATTGTTGGCGCGCGCACCGCGAACAGTAATAAAGTCGTTCATTGTATTCACCAGTTGTCGATTGGAATCTTTCTCATTAGTATAACAGAAAAACAGCAAAATAGCAATCCCGAATTCTCCTTGAGTTTCCGCAGTTTGGAATGGCAGGAAAACGAGAAGATATCCACAGGCAGAAAAACTGGGAAAAAGGGGCGAAAAAGTGAAAAAAAGTGAAGAATTACCTTCTGAAATGTGGTAGAATTAAGGTACCAAGCAAAACCCTACTAAACAAGAAAGAAGGTAACTCTTCATGACCTATTCTACCACAAATGTT
>JAFYGM010000116.1 GCA_017543225.1 Oscillospiraceae bacterium | reverse complement strand
CACGCCGTTGGGGTAATCGTCAATGGATGCCGCAAAGGACTGCGGCGCCAGGGACATGACCAAAAGCACCGCGAGAAGCAGCGCAATGAAACGTTTTTTCATCAAATTCTCCTTTGAATTGAAATTGAAAAGGTCAGACCGTTTGCACAGTCTGACCTGTCTGGGTATCTTGCGATTTGCTGTTTTGCTCAAGCAGTCATCGGGTTGAGTTTGGAACCAGCAGTTCCTGCAAAAAACAGACCCCGGCGGGATCGTCAAGCCGCTTTGCAGGGGAGCTTCCGCACAGAAGCGCGCTGTGTCCGTAGACCTGATCATTGAGACTTACATCGGTGTACGTCCACTCGCCGTCCGTGTAGATCAGATTCCAGCAATGGCCTTCGCCGAACACCTTGATGCAGGGGATGCCGGCGCGGGAGCAGAGATAGTTCATCATCCTAGCATAGCTGATGCACTCACCGCTCACCGGGGCGCTTGCTGCAGCGACCTCATTCACACCGACCGTAGACTTGGAATCATAGATCATGTGCATACAGATCCATTCGTTCAGCCGGCGAACCTTTTCACGGTCAGTCAGTGCTTGCACTTCTCTGATCAATTCGTCTGTGGCCGCATCGGCAGTGGACCAGTCCATTTCGTGGGCATAGACCATATAGCTCTTCTCACCGGCATCCTCGACAGACAGCGTGACGCCGTTTGCGATGCCGACCAGCAGATTCTCAAACTGTTGCCGGTCGCCATAAACGTCATAATGGACAGTTCCCGTGCGCGAGAGATCACCATCGGAGACGCCGGAGAGAACAAAGTATGCCGCGTTATAGGCTTCCCGTGTGTAGGCCTCGGTGAACACATCGGGATTAGCGTACTTGCTGTAATCCAGCGGATCTGCATTTTTGTTCTCTTCCGGCGCACCTTCAGACGCAGGCGGAGCTTCGCCGGTGTAGGGCTGGTCGCTCTGAATTTCCACCGAGCCATCCCAGTAGACATTGAAGCCAACGGCTTTGCCGATGTCTCTGAGCTTCACGTAGTTGTAGCCGCCGATGTTGTATGCCTCCAGATCAATGCCGACGCCGTCCACATAGACACGCTGAACGCTGCGTTCCGCCAGTATAGCAGAAGCAGCCTGAGCTGCCGGCGCTGCCAGCGTCGTCCCGATAAAGAAGCATGCGAAGAGCAGAAATGTTGCTTTCTTCATGTTGAAAAAACCTCCTTTCCGGTTTTAATGGGTTATACGAAAAACAGAGGAGTTTTTTCAACAGCGTTCGACGGTCAGATCTCTACTGCTTGGAGCAGCCAGCGGTGGCCATAATCCCCGGAGACGCAGGTGACCAGCGTGAGCCGATTGTCCGAGGTTTCCTTCAGATAGGTCCAGTCGTTGTTCGGAATGGTGGTGATCGTGACAACCTCGTAGGTACGAGTCCCGGCAGAGGTGGTGTAGGTGAGCGTGTCGCCCAACTGCATATCCTTGATCCCACCGATCACATAGGTCGCGCCGCGGTTGTGGCCGCAGAGCGCGACGTTGCCGTCCCATACGGAGCTGCTGACAAAGTGGCCCAGGCCCTTCGCCATGCTTTCGGTGGTCTCGCCCTGCCATACATACATGTTCTTGATGCCGAGGGCCGGGATGGAGACGGAGCCGATCGCGCCGTTGGACAGAAGGAAGCTGTCGGTCAGCTGCGTGAACTGCGTCGTTTTGACTTCAAAGCTGGTATCTCCGGTATCTGATGTGCTGGGCGCAGCGCCCGAGTATTGCCCACCGGAAACAGTGACGGCATAACCGGACGCCGCGTAACCGTTGTTCCCGATGACGCTTTCCTGCAGCCCGGGCAGGCGGAGCTTCTCCATGATGCCGGGCTGGACGGGAGTGAGATTACCGTAAGGCAGATCCGGCACGCAAAGATCGCATGCGTTCATGCCGCCATAGACATACTCCGCGCCATACGTGGCTGCGTACTCCGTCGCGGGGAGATACTCCGTGGTGGGCACAGCGGAAAAGCTGTAGTCAAAGCTGGCGCTTGCGGCCATCGGGAGGACGGCGCAGAGCACAAGGGTCGCCAAAGCGAGAGAAATGAAGCGTTTCAATTCGTGACCTCCTCCAGAGTTTCAATGTTGTACTCATGCCAATCCGAGGGCTGGTCTCTGCGGACGTGGTAGGTATACTCCCGATTCCCGCAGCGGACGGTGAAATCCCGGCCGAGCAGTTTCTTGGCGAGCGACTGCTTGATCTCGACCGCGATGATCCCATCCGGACGCGGGTTGATATTGCCGATATCGATGCGGGGAATGCGGGCAGACACGCGGTACTTGCCGACGAGTCGGTATTCCTTCGGCTTGTCGCCGGGCACATAGACCAGGACGTTTTTCTGACGCAGGATCAGAATAATGAGCACGGCGACAAAGAGCAGCAGCGGAACCGCACCGAGAATGTTCCAGAAATTGGAGCCGTCCTCACTGGGCTGCGTCCGCTCCACCGGTGGCGCCGTCTCGACCGGGGCTTCTGTGAGCTTGACCTCTTCGGGCGGCGGAGACGGCGGCACGGTCTCGATGGGCTGAATCGGTTCCCCGGTAAAGACGACGGTATAAACGATGTTCTCGATACCGGCGTCAGTGACCGTGCCCGTATAGCTGGCAGTCGTGACATATCCGACCGGCGCATTATAGTTGCCGGTGGCGGAGTAGGTCGCAACAGCCTGGTACATTGAGGGCACCAGATCCTCGCCGACGAGCGCCGTGGCCGTGACCTGCCAATCCACATTCGTCAGAGGGAGCACCAGCCCGTTCTTGACGGTGGAGGAGGGAATGCAGGACATGTCATTGCTGATGAGCCCGGGGAAGGTCTTG
>JAFYGM010000115.1 GCA_017543225.1 Oscillospiraceae bacterium | reverse complement strand
GCGCATTGCGCGTCCGCGTTTGCGAAGCAAACAATCGCCCGGCAGGGCGATCTCCCTGCGTTACGGCGGCCCGGGACGTTGGATTTGCCTGCGGCCCACGATGGAAACGTCCTGCGACCTTCCTGCGTGGAGGAGAACGCGACGTTAGATTTGCCTGCGGCAAATTGCATTCGTTCCGAATGCCGGACGAGCAATGCTCGTCCCTACGGGGCGGCTGGATATTTTGGAAGGCTTGACGATTGACGAAAGGAAGAGAGGAAAAACACCATGATTGATATTCGCAGAATGAAAGAAAACCCCGAGGAGGTCAAGCGCCTGCTTCGCGCCAAAGAGGTCGATTGTGACGAGGCCGTTGATCGAATTTTAGAGCTCGATCAAAAGCGCCGGGAGCTGATCGCCTCCACTGAGATGAAGAAGGCCGAGCAGAACAAGGTCTCCAAGCAGATTCCCATGCTGAAAAAGCAGGGGCAGGACGTGGCCCCGATCTTCCGGCAGATGGCGGAGCTGAAGGCGGACATCGCGGAAAATGACAGCAAGCTTGCCGAGGTCGAGGCCGAGTACCGGACTTGGATGCTGAGCCTGCCCAACCTTCCCGATCCCGATCTCAAGCCCGGCGGCAAAGAGAACAACGAGCCGCTGCGCTACTACGGGGAGCCGCACAAGTTCGACTTCGAGCCGAAGCATCACGTTGATCTCTGTACCGACCTCGGCCTGATTGACTATGAGCGCGGCACGAAGCTGGCCGGCACGGGCTTCTGGATCTACACCGGCATGGGCGCTCGCCTCGAATGGGCCCTGCTCAACTACTTTATGGACTGCCATCTGGCTGACGGCTATGAAATGGTGATTCTTCCGCACATGCTGGAGTACCAGTGCGGCGAGACGGCTGGCCAGTTCCCGAAGTTTGCCGACGAGGTGTATAAGATTGCCAACCCCACCGACGAGCGGATGCACTTCATGCTCCCCACGGCAGAGACGGCGCTGGCCTCCTTCCACCGGGGCGAGATTCTGAACGAGAGCGACCTGCCCCACAAGCTGTTCGCCTATACCCCCTGCTTCCGCCGCGAGGCCGGTTCCCATCGCGCCGACGAGCGCGGCATGGTGCGCGGACATCAGTTCAACAAGATCGAGATGTTCCAGTACACCCTGCCGGAGAAGTCCGACGAGGCCTTCGAGGAGCTTGTCGGCAAGGCCGAGGCGCTGGTCAAGGGGCTGGGCTTCCACTTCCGCACGGTCAAGCTCGCGGCGGGCGACTGCTCCGCGTCTATGGCCCGCACCTATGATATTGAGATTCAAATTCCCTCCATGAACGGCTACAAGGAGGTTTCCTCTGTGTCCAATGCGCGGGATTATCAGGCGCGCCGGGGCAATATCCGTTTCCGCCGCGAGGCCACGGGCAAGATTGAATACGTTCATACCCTGAACGGCTCCGGCCTTGCCACCTCCCGCATCTTCCCCGCGATGGTCGAGCAGAACCAGCGCGCCGACGGCTCCGTCGTCGTCCCCGAGGTTTTGCGCAAATACCTCGGCGGCCTCGAAGTCATTTCCAAAAATAAATAACGGCTGATGCCGTTAAAATCTGAAAGAAAGGAGGAAAATCCAATGGCAGAAGAGAAGAAGGGCTTTTTCAAGGAATTCAAGGAGTTTGCGATTTCCGGCAACATGTTCGATATGGCGATTGGTATCATCATCGGCGGCGTGTTCAAGGATCTTGTGGCCTCCTTTACGAACAACGTGATCATGCCCATTATCTCCATGTTCACCGGCGGCGTCAACTTTGACGAGTGGAAGGTCGAGCTTCCCTCCCTCTTCAAGAAGGCTGCGGACGCGGTTGGCATCGAGGGCGCCGAGGCAACTGAGGCAGTTGAAGAGGTCGGAAACTTCCTGTACTACGGCAAGTTCATCTCCGCGATCATCAGCTTCCTGATCCTGATGCTTGTGGTCTTCGTGATGGTCAAGTCCGTCAATAAACTCCGCAAGAAGCTGGAAGCGCGCAAGGCCAAGGAAGAGGAAGCCCCCGCAGCGCCCCCCGAGCCCACCGCCGAGGAAAAGCTGCTGATCGAGATCCGCGATCTGCTGGCAGACAAGTAAGACAGCCAAAGAAAAAAGCTGCACCCGCGAGGATGCAGCTTTTTTCTATCGGATTCCCTCTCCGTTGAATTCCGGGACGTATTCGAGGCTTGCCGCCTCGACGATCTGGACAAAACCGTGGTTGAGGCCGAGCAGATAGAGCCAGGACAGGGCAGCGTCGTATTCCTCCGCCGTGATGCGGCGGTCAAAGGGCGGGAGCCTCGCCGCCGGGCCCATCGGGACGTACTGGCTCATCAGCGACACGCCGACGGCCCCCTTTGGGAAGGTCGCGGCAATCCATTCCAGCACACCAATTGTATTTTCAAGCTGTCCGGGCAGAATCAGGTGCCGAATCAGCACGCCGCGCTTCATCAGCCCGTCCTCCACAGCACAAGGCCCGGTCTGCCGGTACATTTCGAGAATTGCAGCCTTGGCGACCTCCACATAATCCGGTGCAGCGGAGAGCATCCGCGCCAGCCGACTGTCCGAATACTTGAAATCCGGCAGCCACACGTCGATCTTCCCCTCGAGCGCGCGAAGCGTCTGCACGCGCTCATAGCCGCCGCAGTTATAGACCACCGGAACGGGTAGCTTCGGTTCCAGCGCGGGCAGAATGTCAGGCAAAAAGTGCGTCGGCGTGACCAAATTGAGGTTGTGGTGGCCCTCGGCAATCAGACGTTCAAAGATTTCACGCAGCCGCGCGCTGTCGAGCGCGTAGCCGTGACGCTTCGTGGAAATCTCATAGTTCTGGCAGAATTTGCAGCGCAGTGTGCAGCCGGAAAAGAAGACCGCCCCGGAGCCGTATTCGCCCGAGATGACCGGCTCCTCCCAGTAATGCCCGGCTGCCCGCGCCGCCACCGGAAAGCCCGGCATGCCGCAGAACCCCCGTTCCCCCGCCGTCCGATCCACGCCGCACATCCGCGGACAGAGCGTACAGGAACGATAAGTCAGCGCTGCCGCGCCCGTGTATTCGCTTTGCATCATAAAAACACCCCCGTGTGTGGAGTTGGCGGTTATTCGTTGACAGTTGACAGTTGACAGTTAAGAGTTGACAGTTGGTGATTGAACTGTAGGGACGAGCATCGCTCGTCCGCGTTTGCGAAGCAAACAATCGCCCGGCAGGGCGATCCCCCTGCGTTTCAGCAATCCGGTACGTTAGATTTGCCTGCGGCAAATTGCATTCGTCCCGAATGCCGGACGAGCAATGCTCGTCCCTACATGTCGTACGAACTGTCAATTTAATCTGATCGGCTGGATCAGATGCCTCAGAAAATGTGTAGGGACGAGCATCGCGCGTCCGCGTTTGCGAAGCAAACAATCGCCCGGCAGGGCGATCTCCCTGCTTTGCTGCGGTACGGTACGTTGGATTTGCCTGCGGCAAATTGCATTCGTTCCGAATGCCGGACGAGCAATGCTCGTCCCTACGTTCGGTTTTTAGGCGGAGGGGGGAGAGGCCGCTGTGGTCAGCGACCACTACGGGTCTTTTGTCCCTTTCAACTGTCAACTATCAACTGTCAATTCAACCACGCCCTGAACTG
>JAFYGM010000114.1 GCA_017543225.1 Oscillospiraceae bacterium | reverse complement strand
GTGGGCCGCAGGCAAATCCCACGTCCCGGGCCGCCGTAACGCAGGGAGATCGCCCTGCCGGGCGATTGTTTGCTTCGCAAACGCGGACGAGCGATGCTCGTCCCTACATTCTTCCCGTGATGCTGCGTAGGGACGAGCATTGCTCGTCCGGCATTCGGAACGAATGCAATTTGCCGAAGGCAAATCTAACGTCGCGTTCCCCTCCACGCAGGAAGGTCGCAGGACGTTTCCATCGTGGGCCGCAGGCAAATCCCACGTCCCGGGTCGCCGCAACGCAGGGGGATCGCCCTGCCGGGCGATTGTTTGCTTCGCAAACGCGGACGAGCGATGCTCGTCCCTACATCCGTTCCCCTCCGGCGTCGTAGGGTGCGGCGTCCTCGACGCACCGTGCCAGCGTAACGAAACGCCGCACCGGGTCGTCGGGGACGCCGACCCCTGCGAAATGTGGACAACGTGGCGTGTGCGCCGCTTACGTTTTCTTGTTCCCGGTTCCCTGTTCCCGGCTTCTTGTTCCCTTTCCTCTGCCTTGCTCACTCCACTGCCGTCAAAATGTGTGCGTTTCGCAGGTCGGGATCGGCAATCCGGTCGTTGACGGAATAGGCGTGCTTCTCCAAATCGCCGCAGACGGCCTCGGTGAGGCCCTGCTCCCGCAGGGCGGCAATTACGGCGGAGGCGGTGTTCTCCATCAGGTCTGCCTTGGCCTGCACCATTTCGCCGCTGTTGTCGGTGGTCAGCAGCAGCTCGAAGGTCTCGGCCTCGCCGCTCAGCAGCCGCAGCGCCCGCAGAGCGCGGAACTGCCACTTGTAATAGGGCAGATAGCGCTCGTTGAGCAGGAAGATCACGGCAATCGCGTGGCGGACGAATTCCCCGACGGCGAGCTGGGCCGCCGCCGGTTCGCCGTGGGCGATGCAGCGTCCGTAGTTGTACTGCCCCGCCTGCGCCATGAGGAGCAGACGACCCGCCAGCTTTTTGCGCCGCACGTCGGCGGGCTGGCGGGCGAGCCTTGCGCGCAGGGCGGCAAATTCGCCGTCGCCCTCCCGGAAGAGGGCCCCGCCGACGATTTCCGCCAGATACTGCTCCTGTAAACGGAGCCAGGCTGCAAGGGAGAGGCTGCCGTTTCGACTGCCCGTGCGCGCCTCCAAAAAATCTCCCAGCCGGATCACGCCGCGCCGATTGCCGCCCACGGGTGAGAGCCGCGGACGGGAAAAGCCCAGAAACTCCCTCGGCAGCCCGGCATAGGCACGTTCGAGCTGAAAGGCTGTTCTCCGATCCAGCACGTCCTCCTCGGGGAGAAAGATGCAGAAGCCCGGTTCAAAATCGTGATCCTGCGAAACCGCGTCGTCGAAACCGAAGCACTCCGACCCGCTGCCCACCAGCCCGACCGCCAAGCGGTCTGCCCAGTCCGGAAACTGCGTCTGGAGCATCGGCGCGCCGTAGGTCTCAAAATACGCTCTGGAAAGCTCAAGCCCCTGCATACAGTTCCTCCGCCCGCTGTTTCAGCGTCTGCTCGTCCATAAACCGTCCGTAATACCCGAAGCCGGCGGCGCATTTCTCACACACAAAGGCATAATAGCCGTCCTGCGGCAGGTCGGCCTGGTTCAGAAGCGCCCAAGCCCGGTCCAGCCGCGCTTCGATTTCCTCCTCGGCGTCCAGAAGGCCCCGCTCTGCGGCGGCGAGGTCGGCCAGATTCAGCTCCGTGACCGCCTGCTCCAGCGCGCCGTTTGGCTGGCCTGCCATGATGGACAGGGCCTGTTCATAGAGCGCCCGCGCCTCGGAAAAGCGGCCCAGATCGACCAGCGCCAGACCCATGTTGTTGTACAGTCCGCCCAGCCGTTCGTCTGTCGGGGCCAGCTTGCGCTCGTAGATGGCCCGCGCCTGCTCGTAGAGGGGCAGGGCCTCGGCAGCGCGTCCGAAGCGCTTGCAGACCGTGGCGGCGTTGAGCTGCGTTGTGGCGGCAGTGACGGTATCCTCCAGCGCGGTGCGGGCAATCAGCGCAAGGGCGTTTTCCGCCGCGGACGAAGCGGCGGCCTCGTCGCCCAGCTTGCGGAACAGGCCCATGCGCTCGTTTTCAATGCTCAAAAGGCCGCGCAGATCGTTCCCTGCGAGCGCCTCGGCCTTCCAGTAGTCCAGATGCCGCCGCGCTGCGTCGTAGTCGTTGTGCCCCAGCAGGGCGTCGAGCCGTTCCATACACCGCCGCAGATCGACCGGACGCACGCCGGTGAAATCCGTCGGTTTGCAGAACAGACAGTCCGGCTCCCGGTAATCCTCCGGTCGCAGTCCTCTCATAGCGAATCCCTCCTTTTTGATTTGATGGCAACAGTTCTGCCGTCGTCCCGTAGGGCAGGCTCATGCCCCGCCGGAAGGCGGGGACGAGCCTGCCGGTCGCTCACAGAGCGACAACGAGGCGTCGGCACGGATCGTTCTCCGCCTGCGGCGGAGCGGAAGGCTCGTCCCGCTGCGCGGGCATGCGCCTTCCCTGCGGATCTCCTTTATGTGGGATGAAAGGGCAGGCTCTTGTCCGCTGTGCGGACGAGAGTCTGCCCTTTTGGTGAAAACGGGTTAATTCAGCGGTGCGCCGAACAGCGGCTCGACCTTTTCTCCGATGCGTGTGAACAGGGCTTCCAGCTCGTCCTCGGAGAGCTTCAGCAGCTCGATGGCCTTGCTGCCGGGGGCGGTGATCGGCGCAATCTTGCCGCTCACGATCAGGTTGATCGTCGTGTTCTCGGGGGAAATCCCATCTGTGTAGACCTCCTCATCCGTGGGGGACTCAATGCGCAGGTGTGCGCCGCTGTCTACAGGCGTCAGCGTGACGGTGAACATATCCTCCTGCGCCTCGCCGTCCTCCAAAAAGCGGATGCTGCCGTCGGCGTCGTTGTAAAGGATGGACGTGGGATCGTCCTGCTCCTCGCCGCCGTTGACGTTCACGTACTTGTGCGCCGCGTCGATGCGCAGGATGCCGGCGTTTTGGCCCATGGTGACGTCAACGGTTTCCGTGCGATAGTAGCTGTCGGAGTTCTCCGACCGCTGGGTGGTGACAGTCAGGTGTTCCCAGAGATTCTGCGTTCCAAGCAGACGGAGGGTGACGGTTGCGCCCTCGTCCTCGTTGGAGATCTGAAGGCCTGTGAGCTTGTCGTTCTCGACGAAGAACAGGGGGTAGTCCGACAGCGCTTTGCTGACTTCCTCCAGCATGGAGACCACGCGCTCGGCGCTGAGGTCGCCGGACGTCAGACTGCTCAAAGAGAGGGAATCGTCGATTGTTTCGGCCTCGTCCGCCATCTTTTCCAGAAGTTCACGGTCCCAGACCAGCGCATAGGTCGTACCCGCCGTGCCGAAGGGAGAGACGCCGTCATACTTGCGCACCTCGACAGACTTGGCAAACTTTTCCCAGTCGTCGCCGTAGCGATCTCGCAGCATCTGCTCGAGATCGGCCTCCCCGGCCTGTGTGTTCAGCCCCAGCTCCAGATCGTCGGGCAGGGTGATTCCGCTGAGCTTGGAAAATGCGGAGGCGTTCCACTGCGCGGGCAGATCCTTGAGGGGAAGGGTCAGATATTCGTCCTCCTCCAGCGCGAAGGAGGAGGCGCAGCGAAGCTCCGATTCGTCCGCATAGACGGAGAGGGGGATCTCCATCGTTTGCGCGTCCGAGCCGTGGGCATATTCGACCTTGTAGAGCGCGGAGCCCAGCACCTTTTTGGCTGCGCCGTCCAGGTCGAAAGCAACCGCAATTTTGGAGGTCGTCTCATAGACCGTGCCGCCAAGGTCTCCCTGCGCCGAGACGGTATAATCCACGTCGGCGTGCAGGGCCTTTTCGGGATCAATGGCCTCGAGGTTTTCCATGACGGTGCGGAGGTTGGGCAGCTCCTTCAGATAGCCGTCCAGCTCGGAGACACTGTTTTTTGCCGCCTGGAGCAGTCTGGCGTCCGCGCTGTTCTTCCGCAGCAGGAACCATGCGCCGAAGGCGACGACGGCAGCCAGCAGCAGGCAGCCGAGACCGAGCAGAATTCCTCTGCCGCCGGAGGGCTTCTTCGCGGCAATGGGCGGCTCCGCCGCGACAGGGGCCTGCGAGAAAACGGGCGCTTCCGAATAGACGGGCGCTTCCGGCGCGACGGGCTGCGCAGCCTCGATCGGCTGGGGAATGGGATTCGGGGCCGGTGCGGCCTCGCACGGTGCGCCGCAGTTGGTGCAGAAGACGGCGTCGTCTGCAAGCTTCGCGCCGCATTTGGTACAGTACATTGTCATTCCTCCTTCTATAAAATGAAAACAAACGATTACCAGCACTCGCGCTGCTCGAGGCGGGAGAAGTCCGCCTCGTCGCGCAGAGGCGCGTTTTGGAGCAGCTCCAGCGCCATTGGATGAAAGACCGCCCAGCGGCTGCATTTGCGCAGACGCTTCCACGGCCTGCCGTCCTCCAGCAGCAGGGAGAGAAAGGCCCAGAGCTCCTTAAACTTCGGCAGCACGGCTCCGTCCGGGTGCATGGTTTCCAGATAGCGCTCTGCTAAGGTCTCATGGAAGGCAATCAGCGCCCCACGTTCCCGGACGCCGCCCCGCAGACGGGTCGCCAGCGCCGGGTCTGCCAGCAGGCCGCGCCCCACCATGACCCCGGACAGACCGGGACAGGCCGCTTCCAGACGGCGAATCCCGTCCGGGGTGAAGAGATTGCCGTTGTAGCGCAGGGGAACGGAAAGCGTTTCCAGCGCACGCAGGAAGGCGTCGCGGTGGACGCCGCCCCGGTAGAGCTCCCGCCGGGTGCGGGGGTGGACGGTCAGCTCCCGGATTGGATAGCGGGCGAGAATCGGAAGCAGAAGCTCCCACTCCTGCGCGCTTTCAAAGCCGATCCGTGTTTTCACGGAGATCGGCAGGGGGGAGCGGGCAAACACCGCCTCCAGAAAGCAATCCAGCCCTGCCGGGTCGCGGAGCATCCCCGCGCCCTTTCCCTTGCTGACGACGGTGCCGGACGGACAGCCCAGATTCAGGTTGACCTCTTCGTAGCCCAGCTCCGCAAGGGCGGCTGCCGCCCGGAGGAAGGCGTCCGCATTCCGGGTCAGCACCTGCGGCACCAGCCGCGCCGTCCCCAGCGGGCCGGGTTCCAGATCCCGCCGCTGCCGGGGCGTCAGCTCCCCGGCGGACGTGGGGGAGAAAAAGGGCATCCAATAGCGATCCACCCCGGCAAAGCAGGCGGCGTGGACCTCTCGGAAGACGCGGCCCGTGATCCCCTCCATCGGGGCAAAATCCAGCCGCATCGGTCAGTTCCTCGGCGGTGCGATGTCTACCCCCGTGCCGCCGCCGCCGGGATTGGGCGTTTCATCCTTGCTCGGCACGTCGTCCTTGCTCGGTACGTCGTCCTTGCTCGGCACGTCGTCCTTGCTCGGCACGTCGTCCTTGCTCGGCACGTCGTCCTTGTTCGGCACGTCGTCCTTGTTCGGCGCGCTGCTGCTGCGCGGGGTGCTTCCGTTCGGAATCAGCTCAAAGACGACCTGCTCCAGCGGCTCCACATCCTCGCCGCGCATGGAATCGTAGAAGGTCAGCGTCACGTTGCCCTGCTGGGCGCAGTTGGTGGGGAAGGGGAATTCCGCCCAGCCGCGCACGCCGGAGGCGCTGTGATCGTTGTTCAGAAGGGCGCGGCCCTCCCGTCCGTCGGGCAGGGAGTAGAGCACCAGCACCAGCACGGCGCCGTTCTCGTCGGACTGCTCCACCTGATAGTGAATATAGACCTGCGACAGATCGGAAACCGCCTGCAATCTGCCGGCGTTGTCCGTCGGGCCGAGCGTCACGCGGAAGCCGAAGCCCTTGCCGTTGATGCGATCAAGAAGGCTCTGTGCCTCGGGCATGCCCGCCTCTGCCAGCTCCGTGAGGTATTGCAGCGTGGTGTCGTCCACATGCTCGACGTGCTGACGGGCGTAGCTCATCATGCACTCGCGGCGGTAGGCGGCAGCGTCCCTGTAGTCGCCGAGCTCGGCAAAGGCTGCAATGGCGGCCTCGATTTCGCCCTTGTCGCGCAGAATCTCTGCAATTCGATACCGGCATTCGGAAACCCGCTCGGTGCTGTCTTCGTAGTCGCCCGCCTGCTCCAGCCACTCAATGGCCTTCCGGTAGTGGGCCAGCTTGGTGTCGAGCTCTTCTGCGCCGGCTGCCGAATCGGCCTCGCGGTTGCCCAGCGTGTACATGCAATAGCGCCGCAGCTCGGCGGTCTTTTCATAGTTCGGATAGCGCTCCTCCAGCTTTTGCACAAAGGTCATGGCGCGATCCGGGTCCTTGTCGTTGTAGGCCAGCACGCCCATCGCGTAGAGGCAGTCGGCCTTGTAGTTGTCATAGCCACTCAGGGTGTCCAGAAGATCCAGCGCCTGCTGGTACTGGCCGTCGTTCATCATGTGCAGCGCCTTCTGTGCGAGCGTTTCGTTGACCTGCATGAGGCTGTCCTTGTAATCGCCCAACTCGCGGAACAGCTCCACAGCCTGATCGTAGTTGCCGCTGGCCTGCTCGCTCAGCGCCTGCTTGTAGTGCAGATAGGGCATCAGAATCTTCACGGTGCAGAAGGAGACAAGGCCCAGCACCAGCACAATGGCCGCAGCAATCGCGGCGATCCGTTTGACATGTCCGCTGCGTTCGACGTCGGGGGCTTCCCTTGCTTCTGTTTCTGCTTCCGTCTCCGGCGTGGGGGCGGTTTGAAGAATGATGGTGGGCGGTGCCGGCGGATAGAACTCCTCGTGCAGCGGCGCGCTCGCCGGCATCACAGGAGGCACCGGGGTCGGATCGGGCCTGCGCACCGGCACGTCGAGCAGGTTGCGATCCATGTGCTGCTCGAGCCAGAGCCGGTCTGCGCCGCAGCGGACGCAGCGGCGTCTGCGGCTGGGGTTGGGCAGTCCGCAGGTGCAGATCCAAAGACCCTGCTGGGCGCGGAAATAGAAGGCGTTTTGCACCCCGCCCGAGAGGGCGCGGGAGGCAAGCGTCTGGTAGTTCTCATCCTCGGCGCGGACAGGCTCCGGCGCGGGGAAGGCGAGATAGCGGTCGGGAGTTTCTTCATCCCACGCGCTGCCGTCGGCAAAGCGGACACGCTGGACGTAGACCTCTGCATAGACCGTGCCGCGGACAGAGATTTCCACCAGCTTGTCGTCGCCAAAGACCTCGCCGGGCTTGGCCCGCGTCATTTCCATGGGAACCAGCTCCAGTTGGGTCAGGCGCTCGCGGCGTGCGTCCAGACAGACGATGCGCAGAAAGACCTGTAGGATTTCCTTCTCCGAGCAGTTGACCATCCGGGTCTGGAGCAGACGCTTCCCGCCCTCCTGATCCCGGCTGAGCTGATACCGGCTCACCCACACGGGGCTGCCCGGCAAAAAGAGATTCTGCCGTTCGGCAGAGAGAACCTGAAATCGTTGATATGCAGCCATAGGGACCTCCTATGCCAAGTGATAGCTACACAATATTATACACCTTTTTGCAGAGAATAGCAATGATTTTCTTCTTTTTTGCAGAAATGACAAATTTGCAACTGGTTCGCAAATCATGCTTGACAATCCCGGCGTTGCATGATATGATGGGGCGGATCGAAAATGCGAACCATTCGCAGATTGGAGGGGCGTATGCAAGCCTATATGACCCAGCCCAGAAAGCGGCTGCTCTCCTATCTCCACAGCCACGCCGATGAAACGCTCACCGCCGGGCAGATTTCGCAGGATCTGCCGGAGATCAGCGTGAGCGCCGTCTACCGCAACCTTGCCGCGCTCGAGCAGGACGGCACAGTGCGCCGCGTGGCGAAGAACGGAAGCCGGGAAGTCTTTTATCAGTATATGCAGGCCGAAGCGTGCCGGGAGCATCTGCATCTGAGCTGCAAGCAATGCGGAAAAACCTTCCACATGGACGGGGAGGAGACCGAGGCGCTGCTGGCCTCCATTGCCAGACTCGACGGCTTTGCCGTGGATCGGGCCGACACCGTTCTCTACGGCATCTGCGAGGCCTGCCGCAGAGAAGACAAATAACGCTAGTGTTCCGGAAAGTCTAAAAGTTGTATTAGCTGCAAGCAGGGTTTCGCCAGACGAGGCGGAGGACGCAGGCGGGCTGACGCCCGGCAAGGACGACAACGAAGTATGGCGGAATCCTGCGCCGCAGATCATGCCATT
>JAFYGM010000113.1 GCA_017543225.1 Oscillospiraceae bacterium | reverse complement strand
TGCTGTGATATGCACATTGACAATCGCCGGAGTGCTGCTGTCGGGTCTGACAGAGCATCTAATCGGCAAAATATTATTGGCATTCTCAAGTGCCTTTCTTGCGTCAAGCATCATGAATATGATAAAGCTTAGAAAGAAATAGCGCGCTTTGATATGAATAAGGGGCATTCTTGCGAACACAGTCTGCAAATAGAAAGTCAAGAGGGAAATGAGAAAAAATGGGAAAATTCTTCTCAAGGAATTGTATGTACAGCACACAGACCACCGCGGAGCGCTGGCCTGTGTAGGAAGCGGGAGGCTGTCAGGAATCGGATTCGTCCGCCTCGGCTTCTCCGTCTTCTTTTGGTGAAAGGAAGGCGTTCACCTTCCCGTAGTAGATGCGCAGGAATTTGTTCGCGCCTGCAGTCATGTAGACGTAGTAGGGCTTGCCCTCAGCGCGTTTTTGTCCATGAAGGCGTAGACAGGGATGTCCTGCGGGGATCGCTGGATCAAGCCATCCATGATTTGAAAGAGCGTCTTCCGCAGATGCGGCGAGCCTTTCTTTGTCGTGGGATTGCTCCTGCGCTCATAGTCGCCGGATTCCTTCTTGCGGGGATCAACGCCCGCAAACGCAGTGAGCGCGCCTCGGTGCTCAAACCTGGTAACGTCGCCAATCTCAGCAATGAGCTGTGGCCCGAGCGTGGGGCCGACACCGTCCATGCCCAAGACCACGTCATATTCCGGCATCAGCGAGGCGGTCTGGTCCATCTTGATCCGCAGTGCTTCAACGGTTTCCGAGGTGACGTTCAAGACAGAACCTGTTCAATCTACTGGGGTTTTACACGAACACCCGGTTCCATCTGCGTAAAACGAACACTACGAATGAGGAGCCGGTTGGCAGACTACTACAATACTACAATACAATGGGTTTGGAAGGAAAATCTGGCAGCCAGTCAGGAGACTTCCATCTCATTGCTTAAGCTGTTAGAATGAGGATGCACCGGTCTGTCGTACCGTCCCAAGGACTGTGTCATCCACAAAAAACACGCGCAAGCGTTTTTTTATTTTTGACGAGAAAACAAAACCTTTCGCGCGGCGAATAATTCCTCCTCCTTGCGGGCAGACTGAAACCACCCGAATCTGAGAGAAGGAGGCGGTATTATGGATACTGCTGCGCTGGTAATTACCATCATTGGCGCTCTGAACTGGGGCCTCGTTTCCCTGTTTCAGTTTGACCTCGTTGCGTGGATCGGCGGCGGGCAGGGAAGTCTGATCAGCCGGATCATCTATGGCGTCGTGGCGCTGGCGGGGATCTGGTGCGTTTCTCTGCTCTTCCGGGATCGCCGGGTGGCTCTGACTGAATGAGCCGAACCCCGGTGAGGCCGGAACTGCGAACGGTTCAGTTTAGCCGCAGCGGTGCAGGCTCTGCGCCGCTGCGCCGCTGAACAGTTACCTGATATGCTATATAAAAATCAAAAAAATTTGATTTTTATATAGCATATTTTGTTTTTTTCTGTTATAGTGTAAGATACCAATCTTATAAGGGTTTGATACGGGCTTTTTGGGAGCGGAGGGATCATATGCAACAAAGCTTAAAACGCCTGCTGCGGAATGAGGGCTACATATTCTTTGCAGTCCTTCTGGTTTTCAGCGTGGCAGAGACGGCACAGCTCAACTACTGGATGGCCGGTGCCCTTGCTGCCGCCGCTGCCGGAATGCTGGTGCTTGTGCTGACGGTCACGCGCCAGCGCGTCAAGGGCATCGCCGCCACGGTTCAGACGGCGGTGGACAATCTGATCGGCACCGCGACCTCTGCAGCCCCGTGGCCGACGGCCTTGATCCGTCTGGAGGACGGAGAGATTCTCTGGCATGACCGCCAGTTTCAGAGAATGCTGAACACTGTGGATTCGAGAGTCGGGGAGCGTATCACTGTCGTGATCCCGGAGCTTCGGCTGGACTGGATCAAAGCCGGCAAGCAGGAGGCCCCGGACGACATGCAGATTCGGGATCGGCGCTTCCGCTGTCTGGGCTTCGCCCCGAAGCCGGAGGCGGGAAAAACCGCGACGGCCCAGTTGATCTGGGTGGACTGTACGGAGCTTCTGGAGACGCGGGATGAATACGTCCGCTCCCGCCCGATCATTTCCATCATTTTGATCGACAATTACGACGAGCTGACCAACAACCTGACGGATACCGAGATTTCCAATCTCAACGCTGCCCTGAATGAGCGCATCAGCACCTGGGCGGGGAAGATCGGCGGACTTCTGCGGAAGCTGGAGCGCAACCGCTTCCTCTTCATCTTTGAGAGTAAGGAGCTTTACCGAATCACGGAGGGCAAATTCTCCCTGCTCGAGAGTGCCCGCGAGGTTACGAATCCCAGTGGCATCGCCGCCACCCTCTCCTTCGGCGTGGGCAAGGACGGCGAGGGCTTTCAGGAAAACTACGATTACGCGGCCCTTGCGCTGGAAATGGCGCTCTCTCGCGGCGGCGATCAGGCGGTTATCAAGGACAAGTACGACTTTTCCTTCTACGGCGGTCGCTCTGTGGAGACGGAGCGGCGCAGCAAGGTCAAGTCCCGCGTGATGGCCTCCTCGCTGACCGCGCTGGTTCAACAGGCGAGCCGCGTCTTCCTGATGGGCCACCGGAATGCCGACGCGGATTCCGTTGGCGCGGCCTGCGGCGTGGCGGCTCTCTGCCGCAGTCTGGGCAAGAAGGTGCACATCGTGGTCGATCAGACGACCTGCGCCGCGCCGAAGCTGCTGGAGCTGCTTCGGGAAGACAGCGCCTATAAGGATGTCTTTCTGTCCGGCGAGGACGCGCTGATTTTAGCGGATGCAAAAAGTCTGCTGATTGTGGTGGATACGAACCGCCCCGATCAGGTGGAGAGTCTGGAGCTGCTGGAATCCATGAACCGTGTTGCAGTCATTGATCATCACCGCCGCGCTGCGGACTATATCAGCAACGCTGCGATGAACCTCCACGAACCCTTTGCCTCCTCTGCCAGTGAGCTTGTGACCGAGCTTTTGACCTATTCCGTCGATGCGAAGGCAATCCTGCCCTGCGAGCTGGCTGCGTTGATGGCTGGCATCGTGCTGGACACCAAAAACTTTACCGTCCGGGTCAACAGCCGAACCTTCGAGGCGGCTGCCTTCCTGCGCTATCAGGGCGTGGACCCGGTGGACGTGAAACGCCTGTTCCAGAGCGGCTTTGACGAGACCGTGCAGCGCTACCGTATCGTCGAAAGCGCCAGCCTCTACGGCGACAGCATTGCCATTGCCTGCCCCAAGCAGGAGGTCAGCCGTGCGCTGGCGGGTCAGGCTTCGGATGAGCTTTTGAGCATCAACGGCATTCAGGCGGCCTTTGTGATCTTCCGCCAGCCGGAGGCCGTCTTTATCTCGGCCCGTTCCCTCGGCAGGGTGAACGTGCAGGTAATTCTGGAGACGCTGGGCGGCGGCGGAAACGCTGCGACAGCAGGTGCGCAGATTCGGAATGCGTCCGTCGAGGAGGTTCGCAAGCGGCTCATTGACGCAATTGACCATTATTTTGAAGAATAGATCCAATGAAAGGAGTTTGAAACATGAAAGTTATTTTATTGCAGGATGTCAGAGGACAGGGCAAGAAGGGCGAGCTTGTGACCGTTTCCGACGGCTATGCCCGGAATTTCCTGTTTCCCCGTAAGCTCGCGCAGGAGGCCACTGCCGACAACGTGAACACCATGCGGATGAACGACAAGGCCAAGCGCGAGAAAGAGCAGAAGGCCCGTGAAGAGGCGGCGGAGCTGTCCGTCAAGCTGCGTGAGCTGACGTTGACCGTCTGGGCCAAGGGCGGCGGCGCAGGGCGTCTGTTCGGTTCTGTCACCAGTCAGGAAATTGCCGACGCGCTGAAGGAGCAGGAGAAGATCGAGCTCGACAAGCGCAAGATTGTGATCGACGAGCCGATCAAGACGGTTGGCCTCTACACAGTTAAGGTCAAGCTGGGCTTTGAGATCAACGCCCCGCTGAAGGTGGAAGTCAAGGAACAGTAAGGCAAAGATGACAGATCGGTGGTGATGATATGCCGGAGCTTGAGGAATTCCAGTCTCGCCAGCTTCCCCAGTCGCTGGAGGCGGAGCAGTCGGTGTTAGGCTCCATGCTCATTGACAGCCGCTGCGTCGGCGACGTGGTGGGAATTTTGAAGCCGGAGGATTTCTATCTGCGGCAAAACCGCGAGATTTACGAGACAATCTTCCGGATGTTCAGTTTCTCCCAGCCCATTGACGTGGTGACAGTCTTGGGCAAGCTCAAGGAGAATGGCTATTATGACGAGGCTGTGACGCCGGGGTATCTGCGTCAGCTCATGGAGATTACGCCAACGGCGGCAAACGTCAAGCACTACGCAGGAATCGTGCGGGATAAGGCGCTGCTTCGTGCCCTGTCCAAGACGGCAACGGATATCAACGAGATGGCGCTCAAGGGGGAGGGAACTGCCTCCACCATTCTCGACAGTGCCGAGCGCAAGGTGTTCGGCCTGCGTCGGGGCAATGCCGACGACGAACTGGAGCGGATCGGCCCGATTATGGTCAAGCTGTTCGACCATATCAATGAGCTTGCCCAGTCCGGCAGCGACTTTCCGGGTCTGCCCTGCGGCCTGCATGATCTGGATAAGCGGATCAACGGCCTGAATCCCTCTGATTTGATCATCATTGCGGCCCGTCCCGGTATGGGCAAAACCACGATTGCGCTGAATATGATGACCAATGTTGCAAAGGTGACCCAAAAAACCGTGGCTTTTTTCTCGCTGGAAATGTCCAGAGAGCAGCTTGCTTCCCGGCTGCTCTCCTGTGAAAGCTGCGTGGACAACTATAAAATCAGCACCGGACGGCTGGAGGATGCGGACTGGGAAAAGCTCGGCATGGCGACGGCCGCGCTTTCCAAAACCGATATTCGGGTCTCCGACAATCCCACGATCTCTGTTACGGAGATGAACGCCCTCTGCCGTCGGCTGGACAATCTGGGCCTTGTCGTTGTGGACTATCTCCAGTTGATGACCCGCGCCGACCGGGACAGCCGCCCTGCGGAAAACCGCGTCAACGTGGTTGCGGAGATTTCCCGCGCACTGAAGATCATGGCAAAGGACCTGAACGTCCCCGTGATCTGCCTCAGCCAGCTCTCGCGTGCCGCCGAGGGGCGCACGGACAAACGGCCCCTGCTTTCCGATCTTCGTGAATCCGGCGCCATTGAGCAGGACGCCGATCAGGTGATTATGCTCTACCGGGATGACTACTACAATCCCAATACCGCAGAGAAGAACATCTGTGAGTGTATCGTGGCGAAAAATCGCCACGGCGAGTCCGGCACGGTCAAGGTGCAGTGGATGCCGCAGTTCTTCTCCTTTTCCGATCTGGACGCCGTTCACGGGGAATAACGGACGGCGGCCCGCGTTTGATGGATGCTTGTATGGAACAGAAGGTGCTGCGCTTTCTTCGAGAATACGAGTTGCTTGCGCCGGGAGACGACGTAACCGTGGCGCTGTCCGGCGGTGCGGATTCCGTCGCCCTGCTTTGGGTGCTGCGCACTCTGGCGCCCCGCCTGAAGCTTTGCCTGCGGGCCGCGCATTATCATCACGGCATTCGCGGTGCGGAGGCGGATCGAGACGCCGACTTCTGCCGCAGACTGTGTGAAGACTGGCAGATCCCGTTCTCTATGGAGCGGGGCGACGCGCCCGCGCGGGCGCGGCAGACCGGCGAGAGTCTGGAAGAGGCGGCGCGTGCGCTGCGCTACGGTTTCCTCCGCCGGGCTGCACCCGGCAAGATCGCCACGGCCCACAATGCAGACGACAACGCAGAAACCATCCTGCTTCATCTTCTGCGAGGCACCGGCCCGCGCGGACTGGGAGGCATTCCACCGCAGCGGGAGAAGATTGTCCGCCCCCTGCTGACCTGTACCCGTGCGGAAATTGAAGCCCTGCTTGCAAGGCAGGGGCTGCCTCATGTGGAAGACAGCACCAACGCCTCGGACGACTGCCTGCGCAACCGGCTGCGGCATCGGGTGCTGCCGCTGCTGCGGGAGGAAAACCCGCGCCTGACCGACGCCCTCAGCCGCACTGCCGCGCTTGCGCGGGAGGAGGACGCATTTCTCTCCCGGCTGGCTTCGCAGGCGGCGGAGGAATGCCGAACGCCTGCAGGGTACTCCTGCGCCAGACTGCTGGCCCTTGACCCGGTGCTTCGGCGGCGGGTTCTCTTGGGAATGCTCTGGGATCTGGGGTTGGAAAATCCCTCTGCGGTCTATGTTGAGGGCTTACAGACCCTGCTGCAAGCCGGAGCGTCAGCCCGGTGGAATCTTCCGGGCGGACTTGTGGCAGCGCGCGCCTATGATCTTCTGACGGTTGGCGCGGCGGCGTCCCTGCCGCCGCTCGAATCGCGGACGCTGCAAATTCCCGGTCAGACGATTCTGCCGGACGGTCTGGGAAGCATCCTCTGCACCGTTACAAAAAATTCATATTTCAGCAAAAAAAAACTTACCACATTTGCACTCAGATGTGATATGATAACCGGGCGTGAGATTCGGGTGCGGGGCAGACGCTCCGAAGACCGACTCACCCTTTCCGGCGGCAGCAAGCGCGTGAAGGCGCTGATGATTGACCGGAAGCTTCCGGCCCGCCTGCGGGCCGCTGTGCCGGTGCTGACGCTCGACGACGTTCCCGTTGCCGTGTTCGGCGTGGGAGCCGACCCGGCCTTCACCGCAAAACCAGACGAGGACGCTCTGGTGATTTCCTACCATGGCCCCTTGTTTGACGATCCTGAAAGAGAGGAAGAAGCGAATGAATCCTAAGTCACCGCAAACATCCCGTCGCGGCCCCCTGATTATCTATATCGTTCTGTTGGTGCTGATGCTGTTTACCCTCTATAAGCTCTTCGACGCCAAAAACGCTGTGGATCTGCAATACTCCGACGTCATCTCCTTTTTCAAAGAGGGGAAGGTCGAGGCCTTCGAGGTGCAGAACAACACCCTGACAATGAAGCTCCGGGAGCGCTATCAGGGACAGGAAATCCTGACCTATAAGCTCTACGACTTCTCCCTGTTTTATGCCGATCTGGGAGAGACCATTTCCCAGCAGCTTGCCGACAAGACGCTGCAGCAATACGATATCCTGCCGGATTCGCAGGGCGCATGGCTGATGACCAGCCTGCTGCCCATGTTGGTTATCGGCGTCGTGTTTATTGTGGTTCTGATGCTGATGATGAATCGGATGGGCGGCGGCGCAGGTGGCGCAATCAAGTTCAGCAAGGCCAATGCCAGAGTCGGAAAATCCAATAAGACAGTCACCTTTGCCGACGTTGCAGGTGCAGAGGAGGAGAAGGCCGAGCTTCAGGAAATTGTCGATTTCCTGAAGGATCCTTCCAAGTTCACCCAGCTTGGCGCGAAGGTACCCAAGGGCGTCCTGCTGGTCGGCC
>JAFYGM010000112.1 GCA_017543225.1 Oscillospiraceae bacterium | reverse complement strand
CTCGTCCCTACATCCGGTTCGTCACGCGGTCGGCGTGGGTGCGTTTCGGCGGGCGTGCGACGACGCACCGAAACTGTCAACTGTCAATTATCAACGATCAGGATGTTCGCTACTCCCCTATGGGATCGGCTGAACTGTTACCCCGCGCAGTTTCCGACACGCATCTTGCCTGCGGAATTGTGCGTGGCTGCCGCAAGAATCCCGCAGGAGCCTTCGCCCCTGCGGGATTCTGCTGTCATTCCATGTACGCCCGAAGCCCCTCGGGGGCGGTCTCCGCTTCCATGCGGAAGGTCATGGTGAAGTTCATCCCGTGCTTGTCTCCGAAATCCCTGCACCAGTTGCAGAACTTCTCCAGCTCTGCGGGATCGTCGGTGTTCAAAAGCCGGTGGACGCTCTTGAGGTAGATATGGGAAATATCAAAGTTCCCGGCATGGAGGCCGGAGATGAAGGCCTTGAGCGCATCCTGCCCTGCCAACTGATAGGTCTGGTATTCGATCAGGCGAACCTTATAGTTGATGTCGTAGCGAAGCGAGTTGCGCTGCTCGATGCAGACGAGGCTGCCGAGTTCCTTCTGAACGGCTTCGTTGATCTCGCTGACCATGCGTTGGGTCTTTCCTGTACCGCTGCGTCCGGCAATAAGCTTAACCATTGGAAATCCTCTCCTTTGTATTCAAAATTGGGAAATATTACTTGTCGTAGCCGGGCTTGCCGAGGAGCTGGAACATATTCCGCTTGTAGAACTCCACGCCGGGCTGGTTGAAGGGATTGACCCCCAGCATATAGGCAGAAATGGCGCAGGACAGCTCGAAGAAGTAGAACAGCTCGCCCAGCGTGCGGTCACAGATTTCGTCCGCCTGCACCAGCATCACGGGCACGCCGCCGTCCACATGGGCTGCCAGCGTGCCGAGGAAGGCCTGCTCCTCCACGAAGTCGAGGCTCTTGCCCTCCAGATAGTTCAGACCGTCCAGATTCTTCCAATCCAGCTCGATCATGGTTCTCTTGCGCAGGGGCGCGAAGCGAACGACTGTCTCGAACAGGTTGCGCTCTCCTTCCTGAATCATCTGCCCGAGGGAGTGCAGGTCGGCGGTGAATTCCACCGGGGCAGGGAAGACACCCTTGCCGTCCTTGCCCTCGGACTCCCCGAAGAGCTGCTGCCACCAAAGGCCGAAGAAGCGGGCGGAGGGCTCCCAGTTACAGAGCAGCTCAATCACCTTGCCGCGCCGGTAGAGCAGGCTGCGGCCCGCGGCATAGAGCCAGGCGGGGTTCTCGTAGGAGAACACGTCCATATCCCTTTTTGCGGAGGCCGCGCCGAACATGACCTCGGTGATGTCCATGCCCGCGACTGCCATTGGCAGCAGGCCGACGGCGGTGAGAACGGAATAGCGTCCGCCGACGTTGGGCGGAATCACGAAGGTCTCATAGCCCTCCTCCGCCGCCATCTGGCGCAGCGCGCCGCGGCCCGGATCGGTGGTGACGAAGATGCGCTTTCTGGCCTCGTCTGCTCCGTACTTGCGCTCCAGCATCCACTTGAGCGCACGGGTGGCAATGGCGGGCTCAGTGGTCGTCCCGGATTTGGAGATGATGTTGACGGAGAAGTCCTTCTCCTCTAAAATCGCGCTCAGCTCCTGCCAGGCACGGGTGGAAAGGCTGTTGCCCGCAAAGAAAATCTGCGGATCCCTGCCGCGCAGATTGTGATTCTGCCCCTTGACCAGCTCAATCGCGGCGCGGGGGCCGAGATAGGAGCCGCCGATGCCGACGACTACAAACACGTCGGCGCTTTCGCGGATGCGCTTGGCGGCGGCGGCGATGCGGCGCATCTCCTCCGTGGCCTCAAAGGTGGGAAGCTGCAGCCAGCCGAGGCAGTCCGCGCCGGGGCCCTTGCCGTCGATCAGGGTGCGATGGGCCGCAAACACCTCTTTTTCCAGTCCGAGCAGGTCATTGAGGGACAATTCCCCCCAAATATTCGAAATATCCAGATTAATCATGGATGGCACCTCGCAGTATGTAATTGCTCGTATGCCTATCATAACCGATTTTGCTGCGGAAAACAATGGGGAAATTTAGAAATGCGGAAAAAATTTATAAAACAGCCCTCGGATCCGTCGTAACAGTTCAGCCCCTGCCGGTTAGAGCCGATTGCTAATTGACAGTTGACAGTTGACAGTTTCGGAGTTTTCCAATTCTGGCGAATTGGAAAAGAAATATTTGCGCCGTCGGATACCCGCCGATGCGCACCCGCACAGGGTAGCGGCGCACAGCATACGCCTCTACCGGG
>JAFYGM010000111.1 GCA_017543225.1 Oscillospiraceae bacterium | reverse complement strand
TACATTCTTCTTGCGACGCTGCGTAGGGACGAGCATTGCTCGTCCGGCACTCGGAACGAATGCAATTTGCCGGAGGCAAATCCTACGTACCGTATTGCTGCAACACAGGGGGGATCGCCCTGTCGGGCGATTGTTTGCTTCGCAAACGCGGACGCGCAATGCGCGTCCCTACTCCGGCGGCGTAGGGTGCGGCGTCCCCGACGCACCGCAAAAGCGGAACGATCCGTTCCACCGGGCCGTCGAGGACGCCGGCCCCTACGGGGTGGGTGCGTCTTTGCTGACTTTCTGCGCAATCAGAAAGTCAGGCCGCCGGCAGGCATGCTAACGGAGCGAGATGCAGATGCGGTTTGTTTGAGAAATCAAAGCGTGGGAAACGTGGCGCGCAGTGTGCGCTGCTGTCCTGCGTGGGTTCACTTTGCCGAGAAAAGTGCTTCCCATTTCTGAGCGAATATGGTATAATAGCATCCCAAACGAAAAACCAAACCGAGTTGCAAATGATCCGACTACCGAACATAGGAGGCAAATACTATGATTTACCGCAAGCTTGGAAACTCCGACCTGAACGTATCCGCTGTGGCCCTTGGCACTTGGGGGCTGGGTGGCGGGAGCGTCTGGTCCGACAAGGATTCCACCGTGGCAGAGGCAAAAGCCCTGCTGGACGCATGCAGGGAGCAGGGCATCAACTATATTGACACCGCCCCCGTCTATGGAACCGGTGCGAGCGAGGAGCTGCTGGGCGCTGCCCTTGCGGGCCGCCGTCACGATTTCATCCTCCAGACCAAATGCTCCCTGAACTGGAGAGGGGAGGGCGGCAACTTCCACTATTCCCGCGACGGCTACACCGTCAACAACGACACCAGACCCGAGGCCATTCGCCGCGACGTGGAGGATTCTTTGCGCCGGATGAAGACGGATTATCTCGATTCCGTGATCGTCCACTACGTCTGCAAGTCCTTTCCGGTGGCGGACACCGTCGGCGCATTGGAGGCGCTGATCCGGGAAGGAAAGATTCGCGCTTACGGACTCTCCAACAGCCAGCCCTCCGATCTCGAGGAATACCAGAGCGCGCCGGACAAGGCGCAGGGCGTTGCCGTCGTGCAGGAGTTTTTCAGCGTCCTGTCTCCCTTCCACGGGCGGGACTACTTCCCCGTTTGCGAGAAGTACGGCACGACCTTCCAGACCTACGGCGTGCTGGAAGAGGGCTTCCTGACCGGGCCGGAATTTCTGGAGCGGAAGTTTGCCAAGACCGATATCCGCGCCCGCATTCCCTGGGTTGCGGAAGGCTATCACGCAGGGCTGCGCCATGCCTTCGAGACCTGGAAGCCGCTCTGTGCGGCCCACGGATGCAGCTATGCCCAGCTTGTCGAAGCATGGGCGCTGGCTCAGTACCCCAATATGAGCCTGCTTGTCGGAATGCGCAAGCCCACGAACGTGGCGGACACGGTGCGCTGCCTGGAGCTGAAGCTGACGGCGGAGGAGCTTACCATGATCGAGGATACGGTCAAGTCCATTCAGGTCGAGGTTCTGGATAAATGACGTTCTGGCACTGGTGCAAGGAGCGGATTGAGACCGCGCCGGACGGTGCGACCGGGGAACTGCATCCGGTTCTTTCTTCCGGTGTGCGAAATCTTGTCAAGCGGGCCAGACAGATCACGGACATTCGCTGGACGCCTGTGGGGGAGATCGTCGGCTGGAAGGATCGGGAGGCGAACCTGTTTCATGCCGGGACAGCCTATTCCGGCATCCCCTACGGGCAGCCGCACCGCTCGGGCAGCTACGTCCCGTGGCAGACCGATTTCCCGGAGTTTCTCCGTCAGGTGCGAGACCCCAACAGCCCGATGTTCTCCCAGCGTTCGGTCTCTCAGATTCAGCGCAACCCGTCGGCGTTCTATAGCTGCGAGTGCAGCGCCTTTGTCTCCTGGGCCTGGGGGCTGAAGCAGCGTGAGACGACGCTGACGCTGGAGCGCTTCGGTACCGTGCTCAAAGGCGGCTGGGAGATCCTGCAGGTGGGAGACTGCCTGCTGCGCGAGGGAAAGCACTGCGTTTTGGTCACCGACATGACCCTTGACCCATCCGGTGCCATCACCGGACTGGAGCTCTCCGAAGAACGTCAGCCGACAGCGAGGCGGCGGTGGTATCGCGCTTCCGATCCGGAGCGCCCCCTGTCTGCCCTGCAAACGGACTATCTGGAGCGCGGCTATGTGATCCTGCGCTTTCGTGGGCGCGACGGGGTGGGCTACCTCCATTCCTGCGCCGTGCCGCTGGAGGGCGACCTCTGCCCGCGCTGTGGCTGCAATCCCTTCTGCGACGTGCGGCTGGATGCGTGGTATACCCCGGCGGTTGCCTTTGTCTGCAATCAGAGCTGGATGACCGGGACTGCGGCGGATCGTTTTGAACCGGAGAAGCCAATTTCCCGCGATACGTTGATTGACTTGCTGCAAATGTGCGCCGCGCCGTCCGTTCGGAACAACAAAGACGCGCTTTCTGCCGCAGCCCGGAAGCAATTCGGCGGTTCCGGGCAGACCTGCACCCGCGCTGAGCTGGTCAGTCTGCTCTGGCAGGCGTTCGGAAGGCCGCGCGCCAACGGTGCGCCCAACCCCTTCCGGGATGTGAAGGGAAACGAAGCGTGGGGGCCTGCCGTCCTCTGGGCAGCGGAGCAGGAAATCATCGACGCCCCAATCGGGTCGTGCTTTGCCCCGAATCAGAGCGCAACGCGCGCCGACGCTGCGCAGCTCGTCTACCGCACCTGTCTGCGGCCGGTAAAACAGCCGTAGGGAGGGCGCGCCCGCGCAGCGGAGCGAGTCTTCTGCCCGCCATCGTAGGGGGCGGCGTCCCCGACGCCCTGTGCCGACGTGAGGAAAGGAGGAGGAACATGAACATCTATGCAGCCGCCTCGCTGTTTGCGGTCCTGATTCTGCTCTACTGGATCATTTCCGAGGTCTTTACCGTCCTGTTCCGTCTGATCGGACTGCCGGAGGAAAAGGCGCGGTTTCAGGTGGTTTCCCTCCTGACCGGCGCCGGCTTCACGACCCGCGAGAGCGAGATGATCCTGTCCTCCCGGTCGCGCCGCCGCTTGGCGCGGATTACGATGCTGTTCGGCTACGTGTTCAATATCACCTTTGTCTCGGCGGTGGTCAACGTCTTTGTTTCCATCAAGCTGCGCAGTCTCGGCAGCTCGGTGCTCAGCCTGCTGATCCCTATGACGGCGATTGCCACGGTGTTCGCCATCACCAGAGCGCCCCGCGTCCGCGCCAAGATTGAGGATCGAGTCGAGCGGCTTGCAAACCGCTTCGGCGGCGTGAAGAACGAGAACAGCGTGATCCGCATTGACCAAATCGGGAAGCAGACGATTGCCCGCGTGACGCTCCACCACGTCCCGGAGGAGCTCCGAAACAAGACCCTGGCTGGTATGAAGCTCAAGCCCACCAGAAACATTCTGGTGTTGACCGTGGAGCGGGCGGATCACAGCGTTGTCCAGCCGAACGCCCATACGAAATTCCAATATGAAGACCGAATCACGGTCTTCGGGGACTATCGGCAGATCTGTCAGGTCTTCGAGGCCAAGGAACGCTTTACGGACGATTGATGCATTTTGCAAGGATACAGGAGGAACGAGAATGAACGAGAAACGTCTGGAATGGAGGGTTCTCCATGCGGAGGCGATGCTTCATACGCCGGTGCTGGATGTGATGAACCAGCACGAGGTCTCCGAGGCGGGGCCGTCCGGCGACTACGTTGCGATTCGCTGTCCGGATTGGGTTATGGTGATTCCGGTGCTGGGCGACCGCTTTGTGCTGGTGCGTCAGTGGCGGCATGCGGCGCAGCAGATCACTGTGGAATTCCCCGGCGGTGTGCGTGACAGCGGAGAGGACCCTGCCGAGACTGCTGCGCGGGAGCTTCTGGAGGAAACCGGCTTTCGGGCCGGGAGGCTGACCAAATTGGGTGCGTGCAGCCCGAATCCCGCTCTGTTTTCCAACACCTTCCACTGCTATCTGGCAGAGGAACTGACTGCGACAGGAGCGCAGCATTTGGACGGGGACGAGGTGCTATCCTGTGAGATGCGCCCGATTTCCGAGGTTCTCAACGCCTTCGGAAGTCCGGAATTCTCCCACGCCTTGATGGGCGCCGCGCTGGCCTTCTACCTGCACAGCCGAA
This sequence comes from Oscillospiraceae bacterium, assembly GCA_017543225.1. Lineage (GTDB taxonomy): Bacteria > Bacillota > Clostridia > Oscillospirales > Oscillospiraceae > JAFRPC01. The sequence goes on along the minus strand of JAFYGM010000111.1, from coordinate 25,670 downwards.
AATATTAAGCCTCTTTAGCAATAAACCGGAAAAATGCGTGAAAATACTGAGTTTTGGCGTAAAAATTTGTGTAAATTCAGCCTCCTTTTCGTGCATTTTTTTCTTGCATATTTTAGGGAAAGGACTATAATAGTACTGCAAAAAACGAGTCATATCTTGGAGGCGTGTTTATGAAAAGCATGATGAAGAAGCTGCCGCTGATCCTTCTTGGCAATTTACTGCTGGCAGTCTGTATTTCCCATTTTGTCGTTCCCTCGGGAATGATCTCCGGCGGCGTGACCGGTATGGCGCTGGCCCTGACCCATGTGTTCCCCAGCGTTCCGCTGGATGTGTTTATTTGGGGCTTCTGCCTGCTATTCCTGGCCGCCGGATTTTTCTTCCTGGGCAAGGAATTTGCGCTGACGACGTTGATCAGCTCTGTGGCCTATCCCCTGTTCTTCAGCCTCCTGACCCGCGTTTCTGCGTCCTATTTGCCCCTGACCACCGATATCACCCTTTGTTCCGTGTATGCCGGTCTCACCTTCGGCCTCGGTGCCGGTCTGGTCATCCGCTGCGGCGCTTCAACGGGTGGCTCTGATGTGGTTTCCATGATTCTGAACCGCAAGGCCGGCCTGCCCATCTCCCCGGTTTCCTATGCGATGGAGGCCTTCTTCCTTTGCACGCAGATTCCCTTTGCAGCGGACGCCGAGAAGATTCTCTACGGTCTGCTATTTGTCCTGATCTATTCGATCACGCTGGAGAAGACCATCTTGTTCGGAACCGGCAAGGTGCAGGTTTCGATCTATTCGCAGGCCTATGAGGAGGTCAACCGTCTGATTGTCAGTACGATGGATCGCGGCAGTACGCTGTTCAAGATCAAGGGCGGCTTCACCGGGGAGGAAACTTGGGTTGTTGAGACAGTTCTGCCCAAGCGCTCGCTCTTCGCCTTCCGTGAGAAGATTCTTGCAGTCGATCCGAAGGCCTTTGTCGTTGTCAACCCCATCTCCGAGGTCAACGGGCGGGGCTTTACAATGAACAAGAATACGCTATAGAGCCGGAATCCGCAATCAACGAGGGTTGCGGACCGGGTTGGCGGAGTCGGAGATCATCAAAACGGACACAGCCGCGTGGCTGCGTCCGTTTTGACTAGTGTTCCGTTAAGCCTAAAAATGGCATGATCTGCGGCGCAGGATTCCGCCATACTTCGTTGTCGTCCTTGCCGGGCGTCAGCCCGCCTGCGTCCTCCGCCTCGTCTGGCGAAACCCTGCTTGCAGCTAATACAGCTTTTAGACTTTCCGGAACACTAGGAAATGATCTGTGTGGAGGAGGATGGATCGCGGTCAGACGAGACGTAGAACCAGTTCTCCTGTGGCGACATCGGCTTGAACGTCAGAAGATCGTCTTCTTCCCAGATTACAACTTCATTGATCTCCGGCAAGGTGCAGAGTGTGGCTGTGATGGAGCGGAGTGCTAACTGACGGAGCAGCGCATCTGTTGGGAGCGTGCTGCGAGGAAGGATCACAAGACACTGCGCGCCGTTTGTACTGACCGAAACCGGGGCCTCCGAATTCGACAGGAGATTCATCAGACCGTTCTGCGAGGCGCGGTTCATCAGAGTCATCAGCAGGGTCGATTCTTTGGAAGCGCTGCGGATTTTTGCCCGCGCACGAACCGCGAGCCGGTGCAGCAGAGGCTTCTGCTCGTCTGGAAGACAGAGCACACCGATGAAATCTCCCAACTCATTCCGAACCGGACCCACGACAGCGTCGTCCTGCGACCACGGATGAGAAAGATCAAGATTGACGTAGCGATCCAGTTTTTTTCCCTCCGAGAGCAACTGCACCGCCGAGATGCCGTCAAGCTCGCAGAGGGTATTGACGACGCTGAGCACAGCAAGCTGTTCCGCCTGCTCGGTCTTTGGACGGTTGTTGAAAAAGGCGCTGTTAAAGTCTACCGTGCAGATTCCGTCTGAGAGGCGCAAATCCTGCACAACCGTGCCGGATGGAAGCGCGGATTTCATCCCGCTGGATTTCGGTGGGGACAGCAGCAGCTCCAGTGCCTTCATCGGAAGCGTATTGTCGGAGACGGGGAGAATCTGACGTTTCTCCGGCAGAAGCAGATTGCCGGACTCGTCGCTGTAATAAAGGGTCACTTCTATCGTTTGCGGCGTCTCGCCGGTGTCATAGAGCAGGAGATCATCCTGCGTGAAAACCTTCTCTTCCACCGTGCCGTCCGGAAGCGCGACATGAAATTGAACCTCCCGCACATTGTCCAGCTCCAGCGCGGTCTTGGCGAGGCAGGCATAAGTCAGTGCATGGTTGAATGCAGCGGGGGAATCCTTGCTCCGCGTGAGATAGAACACCAGCGTATTGTTTTTGATGCGCTCGACGGAATCCAACGTCGTGTCAGCACCAATCGGGGAGATTAAATCCTTACGGATCGGCCCATGAAAGTAAAGCTGAAACAGCTCCGTGTCCGTATAGGTTCTGGAACCGAGATCGCGGAGCTCTGCGCAGAGAATCCCGTCCTGCGCAGAAAAGTCCGTTTCCGCAGTGCGGTAATAGAAGCGAACCGGCTGCACCATAGTTTCCGATTGCGGCGTTGTTGCGCAGGCGCAGAGCAGAAGAACCGCTGCCAGCAGCACCGGCCAGAGACGTTTTCTCATTTTGCCGTTCCTTCCTTTCCTGCACAGGCCGGGAAGCGGAGACGGAAGCAGGTGCCGCCTTGCTTTCCATCGTGGACGGTGATCGTTCCGTTGTTTCGCATCACCATGTCATGTACGATGGAAAGACCGAGACCCGCACCGCCGGCCTTTCGGGATCGCGCCTTATCCACGCGATAGAATCGTTCAAAGATATGTTCCTTTTCACAGGCGGGAATTCCCATTCCGGTGTCCTCTACGTCGATGCAGACGCTTTCTGCGATGTTTTCGGCATGCAGCAAAACCTGCCCGCCGTCCAGATTATACTTGATTCCGTTTTCCACCAGATTGAACAGAATCTGATACAGGTCGTCGTCTGTCGCAAGCAGAATGCAGTCCTCGGGGCAATCCAGCAGCAGCCGGATATTCTGCCTGCGGGCAACCGGCGTGAGCATCCGGAGCACACGGTCCGCAACGGGAAGAACCGTGACAGGCTCCCGCTCCTCCACGGGCTGCGTATCCAGTCTTGTGAGCTCCAGCAGCTTGGAGGAGAGGCGGGTCAGACGGTTTGCCTCATTTCCAATGTCGGAGACAAACTCGCGAATCTTTTCGCTGTCCATTTCGTTCTGAAGGATGGAGTCTGACAGCAGCTTGATGGAAGCCAGCGGCGTTTTCAGCTCATGGGAGGCGTTGGAAACAAACTGCTTGCGCACCTCCTCCGACTGGTGGAGTCGCTGCGCCAGCTCGTTGAAGGCGACGCCCAGCCGCGCCAGCTCGTCATGGCCGCGTTCGGGAAGACGCACCGAATAGTCTCCGTCGTGCATTTTGCGGACGGAGAGGAAAAGCTGCTTCATACGCCGGGAAAACAGAATCGAAATCAGAATGGAGACCAGAAGAACAAGCACCTCCATGCCGATGGAGATCCAGAAAATGTTTCGTTTCAGGCTGGTAATCAGCTCTGCCTGTTCCGTGTTCTGCTCCACCAGATAGACCGCTCCGATGATCCGGTTGTAGGCGACGATCGGCATTCCGAGCTTCGAGAGAATCTGCGTGTCCTCAAAGCGAATATGGATCGCCTCGTTGCCCTCCAACGCCTCCGCAATCTCCGGATAGAAGACCAGCTTGTTCTCGGCGCTGGCAATCACGAGACTGTCATAGATGCAGCGGGCCCCGGCGTCTGTAATCAATACCCGGACGGAGCGCAAATCACCCACAGATTCGAGCGTTAATTCGATGCGCTCCCGATCCAGCTCCTCATAGTTGGAGAAGGCGGATACGATCAGCCTGGCCTTGTCCTCCACGGAGTTGCGTCTGCCGGGAAGCGTCAGATTGCGGATCGTGATTGGCGCATAGAGATTCAGAAACAGAACCATTGCGGAGGAGATCAGAATGTAGGCCGCTGCGTAGCGAAGCTGAGAGGCATGCAGGAAAAACGAAGCCGGATGATCAGACCTTGAAATAATAGCCAACTCCCCACTTTGTCATAATGTACTCCGGGTTTGCCGGGCGGTTCTCCAGCTTTTCCCGGATCCTTCGGATGTGGACGTCCACAGTGCGAATGTCGCTGCGGTAATCGTCGCCCCAGATGATGTCCAACAGATTTTCGCGGGAATAGACGCGGTTTGGGTTGCGAATCAGAAGCTCAACCAGGTCGAATTCCTTGGCCGTCAGATCAACGGCCACGCCGTTTTTATAGGCGTTGCGGCTCTGAGAATCCAGCGCAATCTGCCCGCGAACGATGCGCGGCTGCGTGTCCTGCTTGGCGGAGCGGCGCAGAATCGCCCGGATGCGGGCCTTCAGCTCCAGAATGTTAAAGGGCTTGGTCAGATAGTCGTCCGCCCCGTACTCAAAGCCCATCAGCTTGTCCATGTCCTCGGTCTTGGCTGTGAGCATGATGATCGGCACGTTGGAAAACTGCCGAATCCGGCGGCAGGCCTCCAGCCCGTCCATGACCGGCATCATCACATCCAGAACGATCAGACCGACCTCGGGGTCCTGGGCAAGCTGGACGGCCTCTGCGCCGTTCGACCCGGTGACAACCTGATAGCCCTCGTTTTGCAGGTTGAAGCTGATTCCTTTGACCAGCAGTTCCTCGTCATCAATGATCAGTATTTTCATGAAGATCCTCCACATAGACCAGATCCCGCAGTCCGGCGAAGGTTTTCTCGCCGATCCCGGAGACGTTCATCAATTCGGTTGCTGTGCGGAACGGGCCGTTTTCCGCCCGGTAGGTCAGGATGCGATTGGCCAGAACCTCTCCGATTCCGGGGAGCGCAATCAGCTCCTGCAGGGTTGCGGTGTTCAGGTTCAGCCCGGTTTTTACAGCATCGGTCTGCGCAGTGCCCACCGTGTCCGGGGGTTGCCCGCTCCGCGCAGGTGCGGTCTGCTCCGTGCCGCGGTGCTGTGTGGTCAAAACCGGAACGCCGACGGATCGCCTGCCCAGATAAAAAGCGCCGAGCAGCAGGAAAAAACAGAGCGTTAGCAAGGGATAGAGCAGCTTTCGGTTTTTTTTGCATGGAAGTTCCTGTCCTTTCCGTTGACAAGCGGCGATTTTCTGCTATAATTCTACATAGTCCGTTTGGGTGTCCGGCTGGTTCTGTGCGGCATTGCGTCCGTTTATTTTCATATTATAACACAGCTTGGATGCTTTGGGCAACGATGAATTCTAAAAAAACGGTGAAAACAATGAAAAAAACCAAATTCTTATCTCTGATTCTGACGTTTGCGATTGTGCTGAGTGCGCTTTCCCTGCCTGTCTGGGCGGAGGCGGAGCTTCCGGAGACCACTTCTGCGACGGAGGCGACCACAGAGCCGGTCTGGATCGACGATCTTTCCAGCTATCGGGAGAACCTTCTGGCGGAGGCCCCGGACTACGAGGCCGGGTCTGATACAGCCCTGCTTCTGGAACTGAATTCGGGCATCGTCATCTATTCAAAGAACGCGGAAGAGCGGGTCTATCCTGCCAGCCTGACCAAGATTATGACCTGCCTTGTGGCGATTGAATACGCCTCGCGGGATATGGACAAGTATGTAACGGTTTCGGAATCAGCGTTGGACGGAATTGCCGAAGCCGGCGGCGACGTGCGGCTTCAGGCGGGCGAGCGCCTGCCCCTGCGCGACGTGCTTTACTACCTGATGGTCAATTCCACCAACGAGGCGGGCAACGTGATTGCAGAGTACGTCGCCGGGGACATTCCCTCCTTCGTCAGCCTGATGAACAAGCTGGCAAAGGAGCTCGGCTGCACCGATACGAACTTTGCCAACACCCACGGCCTGCATGATCCCAATCACTATACCACGGCCCGCGATCTGAGCATCATTACCCGCAAGGCACTGACCTACGCGCTGTTCCGGGAGATCACCTCCACGGCGGAATACACCGTCCCTGCCACGAATGTCAGCAATGCGAAGAAGATCACCAGCACCAATTACCTGATTCTCAATGACGGCAACCGTTATCTGGCCGATAACGGCAACTACTATCCATACTACCGCGAGGGTGCAACGGGCATTAAGACCGGTTACACCAGCGCCGCCGGACGCTGCGTGATTTCCCGCGTGAATGACGGAAATATGGATCTGCTCTGCATCATCATGGGTGCGCAGACGCGCCTGATGAAAGACGGCAGTGTGCGCTATGACAACTTTGTGGAGGCCAAGAAGCTGTTCAACTACGGTTTCGATAACTTTGCCTATGCCAAGGTTGCCGTCGCCGGAATCGACCCGATGGAGAAGGCCTCCGTCAAATACGCCAAGGACAAGCGCGGCGTGGTTCTGGTTCCTGCAACCGATGTGAACTGCCTACTCCCGAAGGAGTACGACAAGGACAAGGTCGGAACCCATTATGAGCTGAACGATCCCAAGGGTCTCGAAGCACCGCTGGAGGCGGGTGAAAAGGTCGGAACCCTGTTCGTGACCTACGACAATGTGATTGTCGGCTCCACTGAGCTGCAAACGCTCACGGCGGTCGAAGAGCAGCCCGTGGATCGGGCCATTGCCGACTTTACCGGCAAGGATAAGACCGAGGAAGAGAAGACCGTCCTGCAAAAGCTGGTTGGCTACTGGTATGTCCCGCTTCTGGTGATTGTCTTTCTGTTCCTGATTCTTCTGATCCGCAATGCGATTTATCGCCGTCGCCGCAGAAAGGCGCTGGAGCGCCGCCGTCAGCGGGCTGCCGCCCGCGACGCCCGTCTCGCCCGGCAGATGCAGCAGACCGCAGAGAAGGCCCGGCAGACGCAGACGGACGAGGCAAAGGCAGCCAAGCCGAGCCAAACGGAGGTCAGACTGTGAATGCCCGCGACGCTGCTGCATGGGAGGCGCTTCGCCAACGCTGTGCGAGCTGTCAGGCCTGTGCGCTGGGGCGGACGCGCACCAAATCGGTCTTTGGCGTCGGCAGACAGGACAGCCCCGTGCTCTTCGTCGGAGAAGGCCCCGGTCAGCAGGAGGATCTGCAGGGAGAACCCTTTGTCGGCGCAGCAGGGAAGCTGCTCGATGAGATGCTCTCCATCATTGACCTCGGGCGCGACAACTGCTACATCACCAATATCGTCAAATGCCGTCCGCCAGGAAACCGCGACCCCAGAGAGGAGGAGCAGGCTGCCTGCGTCGGCTTCCTGCGGGAGCAGATTGCGCTGGTTCGGCCCAGACTCATCATCTGCCTCGGGCGGATCGCGGCGGGCGTCCTGATTGAAAAGGATTACCGCATCACCCGTCAGCACGGCCAGTGGATCGAGCGCGACGGGATCTGGTACACTGCCATCTATCACCCGTCCGCGCTGCTGCGCGACCTGCGCCGCCGTCCTGAGACCTTCCTTGATCTGCTTTCGATTCGGGATAAGGTTCGGGAGGTCTGCCCGGAGCTCTACGCCCAGCGCGGATAAAACGGGCCTTTTCTCATTGGAACAAGGTTAGAATATGATGAATCGAACAAATCAAATCGAACGTCTCAAGAAGCTCCTGCCCGTCGTGTTCGCGCTTGCGTGGCCGACCATGCTCGAAGAGCTGATGCAGACGGCAGTGCAGTATATCGACACGGCAATGGTTGGACAGCTTGGAACGGACGCCACTGCCGCTGTCGGCTCGACTGCAACGGTCAACTGGCTGATCGGCACGACGGTCTATGCCTTCGGCGTCGGCTTTTTGGCCCTGATCTCGCAGGCCCTTGGCGCCGGGGAGCCCGAGCGGGCAAGGAAGGCCTCCGCCCAGTCAGTCTTAATGGTGCTTTTGAGCGGCTGCCTGTTTACGGCGCTGACGGCCGGGCTCAGCTCCTTTGTGCCGGTTTGGATGCAGGTCGCGCCGTCGCTGCGCGCTCTGGCGGCGCGCTATTTTTTGATTGTGTACCTGCCTATGCTTCCGCGCGCGGCGAGCATCATCTTCGGAACGGTGCTGCGGGCTGCGGGCGATACGAAAACGCCCATGCGGGTCGGCGTGGGCGTGAATCTGCTGAACGTCGTGCTGAACCTCTTTCTGATCTACCGAACGCGCACGGTTTCGGTGTTCGGCCTTCGCTTCACCGTGTGGGGTGCGGGCCTCGGCGTGACCGGCGCTGCGCTGGCCTCAGCCATCAGCTTCACCGTCGGCGGCATCGCGATTACGGCGGCGCTGTTCCGCCATCCCACGGTCTCGCCCAGGGGCCTGTCCATCCGACCGGACAGAGCCGTGCTTCGCCCCTTTATGCGCATCGCCCTGCCCAATATGGCCCAGCGCTTTACCACTTCGCTCGGCTATGTGGTCTTTGCCTCGATGATTAACTCCCTCGGAGACGTTTCGACTGCTGCGCATACCGTGGCGAATACTGTGGAATCCGCCTTCTACATTCCCGGCTACGGGATGCAGGCTGCTGCCGCGACCCTGACGGGCAATGCAATCGGAATGCGCGACCGCCAGCGGCAGAAGGATCTTGCAACGCTGATTATTCTGATCGAGGTTGCCATGATGGTTCTGACGGGCGGCCTGCTCTTCGCCTTTGCCCCCCAGATGGTGCGCCTGTTCAGCGAGGATGCAAGGGTGATCGCCCTCGGCAGTACGGTTCTTCGCATGGTAGCCTGCTCCGAGCCAATCTACGGCATCTCCATCGTGGTCGAGGGCATGCTGCAGGGCGCGGGAAAAACCAAGGCCCCCTTTGTTTTTAACGTGATCGGCATGTGGGGGGTTCGCATCCTCGGGACGTGGGTGCTGATTCGCTGGTTCGAGGGCGGACTGGTCAGTGCCTGGGGCTGCATGATTGCGCACAATCTTCTGCTCTGCCTGCTCTTTGTGCGATACTATCGCAAGCTGGAAAGGACATCATTTCATGGGAAAGACAGCCATCTATCCGGGGTCGTTTGATCCCTTTACCAACGGGCATCTGGACATCGTCCGCAAGGCCGCTGAGATTTTTGACCGGGTCTGGATTGTCATCGGTGTGAACTCTGACAAGCGCCGCTCCTTCCCGGCCGACCGCATGGCGGAGGCCATTATGCAGACGCTGGAGAACCAGAACATCTCCAACTGCGAGGTGGTCATCTGGGAGGGACTCGTGGCCGAGTTTGCCCGCTTGCGGGGAACGGAGTATATGATCCGCGGCCTGCGGAACAATATGGATTACAACTATGAGGAAAATGTCGCCTCGGTGAACAAGCTGATTAACCCGGAACTCGAATACGTCTATTTCCGCTCCAACAACATCGCGGTTTCCTCCACGATGGTCAAGGAGCTGCACGGCTACGGGAAGGACGTGTCCCTCTATGTCCCGGCGGAGGTGCTTCCGCTGTTGGAGCAGTAAGGGAGGAAGTCCAATGCCGAAGACCGAAAACCAGAAGCGCAAGCTCCTGATCCTGAAGGAATACCTTGAACGGCAGACCGATGCGGATCATCCCGCCTCCCTCCATGACCTGATTGCCTGTCTCGAACGGCAGGGCGTCAGCGCGGAGCGCAAGAGCGTCTACCGGGACATCGCCATCCTGAAGGAGCACGGCTGCGATATCATTGACACCAAGGGACGCACAGCCGGCTACTATATGAATGCCGGAACCTTCGATCTGGCGGAGTTGAAGCTCCTTGCCGACGCTGTGCTGGCCTCCAAATTCCTGTCCGAGAAGAAATCCGCAGCCCTGCTGAAGAAGCTTGGAACCCTGACCAGCAGCTATCAGGCGGTGGAGCTGCGCCGCTCCACAGTCGTTTCGGGCCGCGTCAAGTCCATGAACGAGAGCGTGATCTACAACGTGGACGAGCTGCATCACGCCATCCGCACAAACCGGCAGATTCGCTTCCGCTACTTTGAGTATGACCGCGCCAAGGAGCGAGTCTACCGTGGAGGCGTGCGTACGGCAAGCCCGTACGCCCTGTTCTGGGACGATGAAAACTACTATCTGATTGCTTACACGGCGGAGCACGGGATCACCCACTTCCGCGTGGATAAAATGAGCGAGATTCGCCAGACGGACACGCCGCGGATTCAAACCGAGGAAACGCGCAGCCTCGACCTCACCCGCTACGGCAAGCAGGTCTTCGGCATGTTCAGCGGCACTTTGCAGCAGGTGCGGATGCGCTTTGAAAACAGTCTCGCAGGCGTTGTGATCGACCGCTTCGGCAAGGAGATCATGCTCATCCCGGACGGCCCCGACCATTTCATCTGCATGGCAGAGGTGATGGTCTCGCCCACCTTTTTCGGCTGGATTGCCTCCTTTGGCGCGCGCGTCCGCCTCCTGTCCCCGGAAAATGTTGTCCGCAGCTTCCGCGAGAGCTGTGAAGCCGTGTTGCGCCAGTATGAGACGGAGGCCCGTTGAGCGGGCGAAAGATTCTGAGCAATTCAAAACAAGACGCAGGAACGGGCGTGTTCCTGCGTCTTGTTTTGGATTGGTCAGAAGGCTGCAACCTCCTGCGCGGGAGCTTCGGCGGGTTCGACGGTGAGCGCCGTCAGGATCGGCCCCTGTCCCTTGAACAGCGGGTGATTCTTGACGGAGACCTTAGCCGTCAGCGTGATCCAGGAGCGCATATCCAGCTTCTGGCAGTCGGGATACTTACAAGGCAGACCCATGAAGGTGATGTCCGCCTCGCAGCAGGTCATGACGAAGCGCCCTGGCGCAAACATGCCGGGCTTGTCATTTTTCAGCCGCGCCACCTGCGCCTTGAAGCGGACGGTTTTGCCGTTGTACTTCTTCGGCTCCTCGGTGATGTCGCGGTAGAACAGGGCGTAGTCGTCGTCCTCCACCGTGACGATGGGGGCGTTGAGATCAAAGGGCAGGGGATCGGGGATGTCGTCAAACTCCGTGGTGCCGTCGCGGTAGTCGTAAACAATGTCGATCCGGCGGTTCAGCGCGCGGGCCAGCTTGTGCAGGGGCATTTTGTCCGCCTTGGGGTCCATGCGGTTGAAGACCACCATTTCCGCCCCGGAGAGCTTGTCCGCCACCAGTGAGCGCAGATTCGTGTTGAAGGACAGAATCGTATTTGCATCTGCAAACATGACCTCCTGCGCCAGCTCCCAGTCCTCGGGCATTTTGCGGTAGAACGGTTCGATCATCTGCATGCCGTTCAGCTCCACAATGACCCGTCGTGCATGATGCGCTTCGGCAAGCGCGGCAAGGGCCTCGGTGGTGACGTTCTCCTGATCAATGACCTCCAAAAACACGGACTTGTGCGGATAGGTGGAGAGATCGTATTCCTCCTCGCCCTCCTCGCAGATCAGAACAAGGGTGCGTTCGCCGCTGTTAAAGCGCTCGTCCTCAAGGGTTTCCTGAATGAATTTCGTTTTCCCGGCCTCCAGAAAGCCGGTAAAGGCATAGACGGGAATGGGCATGGGCGGCCTCCCGGCTTACACGCCGAAGAGCTCGGCAATCGCCTGCTCGTCGATCTTCGAGCCGATGACACAGAGCTTGCCGATCACATCGGGCGCACCGTAGCGCACGTCGATCTCGCCGGGCACATGGTCAAAATGAATCCAACGCCCGTCCACAGAGGGAACGATGCCCTTTGCACGAAGGACGATGCCGTATTCCAGTGCGTTGTCGAGGGCGGAGAGGGCTTTACGGAGGCCTTCCTCGGTAAACTGCTTCGTGGTCTCGCGGCCCCAGCTTGTGAACACCTCATCCGCGTGATGATGGTGGTGATGGTCGTGATCATGGTGATGTTCACAGTGCCCGTGCTCATGGTCACAGTGGGAGTGATCGAGGCCGTCGTCCTCGTCGTGATCGTGGTGATGCTCACAGTGCCCGTGCTCATGGTCACAGTGGGAGTGGTCGAGGCCGTCGTCCTCGTCGTGATCGTGATGATGTTCGTCGTGATCGTGGTGATGTTCACAGTGCCCGTCATGGTCGTGGTGGTGATGATTTGCGTGCTCGGCAGCCTCCTGCTCATGGGCGGCAACCAGCTCCTGCATCATATCGTCCAGCGTGGGGTTGGACTCCATCGCCTGACGGAGCTGCTCGCCGGTCAGCTCGTCCCACGGCGTAGTGACCAGCGTGGCGCGGGTGTTGTGCTGACGGATCAGGTCCACAGCGGCCTGCAGCTTGGCTTCGGGGACGTTCTGGGTTCGGCTCAGGACGATGCAGCCCGCAGTCTCGATCTGGTTGTTATAGAATTCACCGAAGTTCTTCATATAGAGCTTGACCTTGGAGGCGTCCGCCACGGCAACCGTTGCGCCGAGAACGGCTTCATGCTCTGCGGCCTTCTCCACCGCCACCATCACGTCCGAGAGCTTGCCGACGCCGGAGGGCTCGATCAGGATGCGATCGGGGTGGTAGTCGTGGATCACCTGCTTCAGCGCGGTGCCGAAGTCGCCCACCAGAGAGCAGCAGATGCAGCCAGAATTCATCTCGGTGATCTGAATGCCCGCTTCCTTGAGAAAGCCGCCGTCAATGCCGATTTCACCGAATTCATTTTCGATCAGAACCAGCTTCTGTCCCTGATAGGCCTCGGAGATCATCTTTTTGATCAGCGTGGTTTTTCCTGCGCCGAGGAAACCGGAGTAAATGTCAATTGTCGTCATAGGAACCCCTTCTTTTCTTTGTAATTCTATCCCCTATTATACCACAGACTGTCAATTCCCCAGGGAAAAAAACAGAGGAGAAATATGACCTTTTTGTAAACTTTCGGAATCCGGGAACTTTTTCCTGCCGCAAGCGTCCAAAAAAGCGCAAACAGATGCGCAGCGTCCCGACGTGTCGGGGCGTCCACGCATCCAAAAACCCAAGGAAAAACCGGAAAAAGGAGTGACGTATTATGAAACGCAGACTGTTCCTGATCCTGTTGGCAGCCTGTCTGGGTCTTTCGTCCTGTCAGGCGCAGAACCTGCCCGGCACATCGCCCGCAACCGAGAAACCCGCAGAGCCTACCGATCCCTCCGCGGACACGACGCAGGGGACCGAAGCGACTGTGCCTGCCACCACTGAGGAGACAACAACGCCCGCAACGGAAGCGCCGACGGAGCCGACCCAGCCTGAGGAGGTTGGCCTGGGCTTTACCGCCCTCGACAGCGGCCTGATTGCCTATCTCCGTGGCAACGGAATGGCGGAGAAGAGCTTCACAGTTTCTCCCCTGTCTCTGAAGGCAGCTCTGGCGCTGACGGCGTTGGGTGCGGAGGGAGAGACCCAGCAGCAGATTCTGAACGCGCTGGGCTTCCAAACGGTGGAGGAGCTGACCGCGTGGTATGCCTCCGTTCTGATCGGCGTTGCGGACTTTGACGGAAGCATTTTCGGGCAGGACAAGGCTGACTGCGCCTATCACGTTGTCAACGCCATCTTCCATAACACCGACTGCGACGGCGAGTTCCGCGAAGCCTACAAGGAGAGTGTTTCCAAGCTGCTGGCTGCGGAGGCGAACTCTTACGCTGCCGAGCAGATCACCGCAGCGATCAACCAATGGGTCAACGATCAGACTGCGGGGATGATCCCTTCCATCGTCAGCGACGCTTCCAAGGCGGCGGCTGTGCTGGTCAACGCCCTGTATCTCAAAACCAAGTGGACCGAGCCGTTTGGGGAGATCGGAATGCGCGACTTCAACACCGTCAAGGGGGAGACCGAGCAGAAGGAGTTCATCACCAAGACGGATACCTTCCGGTATTATGACAACAAAAAGACGCAGATGGTCGTCATTCCGCTTCAGGGCGGGGTCTCCATGGCACTGATTCTGGGCGAGGATGCCGATCTGTCCGCAATGCTTCGGGCTGCCGATACGAGCCGCGTGCGGGTCACCTTGCCTAAGTTTGAGGTGGAGACCAGCTTCTCCAATAAGGAGTTTGTGAACTATCTGTCCGCTTCCGGATGCAGGCAGATGTTTGTGGACGGCGGCGCGGAGTTCAACCCGATGTTTACGCAGGAGTTGTTCGTGGACGACATCATCCAGAAGGCCAAGGTCAAGGTGGATGAGAACGGCCTTGAGGCCGCTGCCGCGACTGCCATAATCCTGAATCGGGCGACAGCAATGCCGTCGGCGCAGCCGGTAGATTTCACGGCCGACCGACCCTTCCGCTTTGTGATTTTCCGTGAGGACGATGCCCCCGAGCTGCTGTTCTGGGGTCAGGTCATGGACTGAGAAGAATGATCACGCATTCAGTGTGCAGAGAACCCTTGCAAGCTGGACGCCGAGCAGGGTTGCGACCAACGCCTTGAGCAGATCAAATCCGATGAAGGGCAGTACGCAGATGGACAGCGCCTGAGGGATGTCGGTGTTTGTTTGAATGGAATACTGCACCGTCCCGCAGCAATAGCAGACTGCAATGCCGATCAAACAGCCCAGCATCGAGAATAAATACTCCGTCCAGCGTTTTTTGGTCGGAATGGAACGGCACATGCGAATCACCGGAACCATCAAAAGATAGGACCAGATGTAACCGCCTGTCACACCCGTGATCGCGGTGATTCCGGTGTTGCCGCCGGAGAAGATCGGCAGAAACAGCCCAAGCAGTAAGTAGACCAAAACCGAGATCTGCGCGGTGGCCCAGTCGAGAGTCACGGCGCAAAGCATGACGGCAAAGATTTGCAGGGCAAACGGAACCAAGTTCGGACCGAGCGGAACTGTAACGGGGGAGATCAGGCAGAGAACAGCGGCAAAGACTGCGCTGGTGGTCAGACGAACCAGCTTGATGTGATTCATGGAAACCCCTTCCTTCTGTGTGTCTTTGTCCATATCATAAGCGGTGCAAGGCAGAATGTCAACTGTTTTTTTGAAAAACAGTTGACATTCTCGCGTTTTTTGGAAACAGACAGCCTGCGGTGCTCCGCAGGCTGTTTGTTTCATGGAATTTGCGCAGCCAAGATCCTTACTGGATCGTCGTAGTGTAGTAGGTCGTGCCGACGGGAACCTGCTTCCAGAGGCGGATATTTGTGTTCGTGCCGGAGGTTTCGCAGAAGTAGCCGCCGTTTCCGGTGTTGAAGTTGAGGTAATTGCCCTTGTGGGTGTTGCACAGCAGGGGAGCGCCGTTCCGGAAGGAGAACGTCCAGTTCAGGTAGCTGGAATATCTCTGCGTAACGGCGTACAGGACGGTGGTGCCGCCGATGTAGGACCCGGTGCTGGCGTTCTGAATCCAATAAGAGCTGCCGTGTGCCGTCACTGTGAACTGATAGAGCGGGTTCACGTTCGTCAGCATGTTCTGGTTCAGTGTCATTCCGGTGGAGGCCAGCGCCGGCGCGTAGGCGGAGTAGGAGATTCCGACAACAGAGCTTGAAACGGCACCCTTGAGCACGCGCATCGAATTGGCGTTCGCAGTATAGGTGATCACATAGTTGCCTTCCCAAGTCTCGGGCGCGGCAGTCAGAAGCTGGAAACCAACCTCGCTGCTGCCCTCCGTGTAGGAGTAGAGCGCGTAGAGTGTGTTGTTGCCGGAGGGCTGATAAGTACCGGTCAGGAGACCGGAGGGCATGGCTTGCGTCGCACTGACAGTGGCGGGAACCCAGCCGAGGAAGGTGTACCCGTCGGGAGCGTCAGCGGTGGGAAGCGTGATCGAGCTGCCGGGCGTGCAGGTCATAGAGGCGACGGGTGTTACGCTGTTCGGGACGGAGAAGGTAATCACATAGTCAGAACCAATCGGCGCAACAAAGCAATCGGTGAAGGTATGGCCGCAGACAGTGCAGGTATGCAGCGTATAGCCCATATCCGTGACGGTGGGAGGAATGATTTCTTCGGTGTAGGTGCAGGCAATTCTCTCCGCAGTGCCGCAGACAGTGCAGATGCGCTGGTGCGTCGCTGCGCCGCTGAATTCCCAGCCCCCGAAGCTGTGATCGTTCGTGGCGGGAATCACAGTCTGGTCGAGGGACAACTCCGCGTTGCAGCGCACGCAGTAGGTGACGGTTTCGATGGAGCCGTCGGCACCGCAGGTAGGAGCGGTTTCGTGCAGAACCACCGACTCTCCTGCAACGTGGCCGAGGGCAGGCAACAGGGCCTCATCCATCGGGATTTCATTCTCGGCATCCGAATCCAAGAAGCAGCCGCCACAAATGGGGCAGTAGTAGCAGGCAATGTTTCCTCCCTCGACGCAGGTGGGAGCGACAGCGGGGTAGAACTGCAAGGCGTGTTCGTGCACGTCCGCAATGAAATCGGTCGAGAACCAGGTAACGCCGAGGGGCGCTTCTTTCCAGAGATAGACCGTCGAGGCGGTCTTGTTGAGATGGAAATACCCGCTCTTGTTATAGCTCAGGTCATTGCCCTTGTAGGTGTTTTTCATCTGCACAGCGCCGTTTTGGAAGCTCAGCACCCAAGGCAGGTAGTTGGTGTAGCTCTGCGTAATTGCATAGAGCGTCGTTGTTCCGCCCAGATAGGCCTCGGTGGCGACGTTCTGGACGCGATAGCTGTTCCCGCTGGGGAAGATGTGGAACTGATAAATGGAGGAGACATTGGTCATGGTGTCCTGATTCAGCGTAATGCCGCTGGCGGACAGCGTGGGTGCGTAGGCTGCGGTGGACATGCCGGTTACGCTCGAGGCGGAAGCACCCTTGAGAACGTGCATGGAGGCATCCGTCGAGCTGGTGATGACGTAGTTGCCTTCCCAAGTCTCAGGAGCGGCAGTCAAAAGCTGGAAAGCAAGCTCGCCATAGCCGTCCGAGCGGGTATACAGAGCATAGAACACCGTGTCGGCGTTCAGAATATACGGTGTGCCGGGAGCGTAGTAATCCGGCTCTTCGGTGGTAGAAGCAAGAGGCTGATCCGTCCAGCCGCAGAACTCCCAGCCCTCGGGAACGTAATCAACAGAGGCGGGAAGGTAAATCCTGCTGCCCTGTGGGAATATTTCGTTACCGTAGTTCAGTCCGCAGATCACACAGACCACAGAGACTTGCTCAGCCTGAGGGATCTCGTCAAAGCACACACGAAGCACGCAGTCGTCGGAGGCGTTGACGTGGATCGCATCTCCGTCCATCGTCCAAGTTGCGGTGCCGGATACCAGTTCGCAATGATCGAGATAGCAGCCCTCCGCCGGGTTTGCAATGACTGTCGAGCCGGTGACATAGACCGTGCCGAGCGATTCGTTGTTCGACAGTGCAGTCACAAAACCTTCTGGCTCGCTGCAACCGGGGGTATCGTCGGTATAAGCCTTGATCCGGAGGCTGAAGGGGAAGTCGTCCGAGTCGGTGTCCCAACCGCCCCAGCCGGGAGATTTGACAAAGGTGGTGTCCTCATGGCGAACGTGGGTCCACTTCGCATAGGGGCAGGAGGTGGTCATATCTCCGCCGACAAGCATCATTTCATCCGTGTCATGCGTAAGCGTGAAGACGACGGAGAAGGTGTCGCCGGCGCCAAGGCAAACGGGAACCTCCAAGGGGACAGTGTGATAACCGTAGTGAACGATGGTACCGGTCTGGGAAGAGACCTTCACGCCGGAGGACGGATCGGTGGCGGAGGTCAGATTCTTGTAAATATCAAGCTGGTAATGGACGTTGGCATTGAGGTTGTTGATGGAGACTGCACGGAGCGTTTCTTCCCCGTTGGCTGTGAAGACATTTGCAAAGCTGCCGCCGTTCTCGGCGTATGCACAGTTCTGACCGTCATAGAAACTGCTGGTTCCGTCATACTGATAGTTGTTGTCGTAGTTGTCTACGTTGCCAACCTGGAAGAAGAAGGCAAGCTCATTGCAGCAGGCGGAGTCCTCATAGGACACATACATAGTGGGATAATCGGAGCCCCAGGAATTCTTAATGATCCATGCGCCGTCATGGGTGGGGCCGCCGATGGTGTTGAAGCTGGAGACGGGGAAATGATCGTCCCAGCCAACCACGGTCACAACATGCGTCGGGTCCTTGTAGTCCGCTGTGCCGGGTGCTGCGGTCTGCTTGCAGCAAAAACCGAGCGTGGAGGAATTCAGGTACGCGCCGTCGGCATAGATGCTGATCGAACCTGCACCATACTCCAAAATGGCACGCTTTACGTCGTCGATCTGGCTGGCAGGGATCCAGTCCACGCTTTCGACATGAGCCACGTTGTAGTTGTACGCGTACTTGGGATCAATGCCGTTGGGGGAGATTCTGGAATACGCCAGCGCAGGCTCTTCCTCGCTGGCTAAACCTTCCCAGCGCATCAAGGTCATGGTTGCGATCAGCCCGTTGCCGCCGGACGAAATGAAGGTCGCGTCATCCGGGTTGGGAGCAGAGGCGTCGCCTGTGAGCATCCCGAGCTTGTCGTAAGCGTTGGTGTAGCTAAACCATCCGAGATGGTATTCGGAGAGGTCGAGATTGGAGGCGGTATACGCGACGCCGGTTTTGGGATTCTTGACGCCGTGCTTCACCATATAGGCCTCGACAGGCCCCATGGTGCCGAAGGTCCAGCAGGTGTTGTAGCCGTTCTGATTTCTGACAGGGGTGATGTAGCCGTAATCTGAGCTGTTGTAGCGGGAAGGCAGTTCATCAGCAGCAGCGCGGGTCTCACTGGTGCTGACGCAGCTTCTGTGGGTAGAGGCGTCTCGCAGAGTGCTGCGGAAAAAGCTCGGGGTGGGAATCAGACCGCCGTTCTCAGGAAACAGCACGCGATCCGCCAAGGCTTTTCCGGTGCGGAAGGAAGCAAATGCTGTGGTGGGCAGCAGGCTCAATGCAAGAGCAAATACAAGAAGAAGTGCTGCAAGTTTTTTCGTTTTTTTCAAAACTGGTTTCCCCTTTCATTTGTGTATTTTTTGCCAAAACTCCGACATCCTACTGTTTTAGTATAGCATTTTTCCAAGAATTGTCTATACTTTTTTAATAAACTTAAAAAATTTTTTTCAAGTGAAGAATAATTATACGAAATAATCGCTGGATATTTACAGAGATGGTCTTTCATGGCGGTTTTTGCGCTTGTTGCCGCGCACTGCTTGTCCTTTTCTTCGCATTCTGCATGTTCTGACCCTCCGGTCTTCTTTGTGCCAGGTGCGTTTTTGTGACGAAAAGGGGGCTGTAAAAAAGCTCCATGACGAAAAATGAGAGGTTTTAAACTCCACAAGTACCACCTGCGGAAAAAAACGAGAAAAGCCGACTGAACAAAGCAAAAACAATCCACATGGAACCAGGGTTCAGCGCCAATTTCGCGCTTGATTTGGATTTGTGTACGCATTTTTCCGCAGTACGCTCTGCACCGCGCCCAAATTGCGCACCTCATAGCGCTTTATGATGAAAAAAGAGCAAGACCCCGTCGCTCTGACGAGGCCTTGTCCTTTTTCGAAGCTGCTATTCTACAGCCACAGAAAAGAAATTATACTGTTTTCCCTGTCTCCGAGATTAGTTGAATATGGTTGTGTAGTAAGTTCCGCTGGTGGAAACCTGTTTCCACAGACTGATATTTGCGTTTGTGTTGGAACTCAGGCAGAAGTAGCCGCCGCTTTTGGTGTTAAAGCTGAGATAATTGCCCTTGTAGACGTTGCGCAGCAGGGGAACGCCGTTCTGGAAGGAGAACGTCCAGCTCAGATAGCTGGTGTAATTCTTCGTGATGGCATACAAGGTGGTGGTTCCGCCGATATAGGAAGTGGTACCAATGTTTTGAATCCAGTAGTAACTGCCGTGCGCGGTGACCGAGAACTGGTATACGGAATTTACATTTGTCAGCATGTCTTGGTTCCGCGTGATCCCGGTAGAGGCCAACGTAGGTGCGTAGGTCGCGTTGGACATCCCGACAACGGAACTTGACATCGCGCCCTTAAGCACGCGCATGGAGGTGCCATTTGTGTTATAGGTAATAACGTAAGTTCCTTCCCAATTCTCCAGAGCAGAGGTTACAAGCTGGAAGCCAGACTCGGTGTTAACGTAGGAGTAAAGTGCGTAGAGCGTCGTGTTGCCTGTTGGCTCATAGGCACCGGTCATAATGTTGCCGGGTGTTGCGCCCGTAGGGGAGACAGAGGTGTGTACCCAGCCGAGGAAGGTGTATCCGTCGGGAGCACTTGCAGTGGGAAGCACGATGGAAGTGCCGGGCGTGCAGGTCATGGAGGCCACAGGCGTCACACTGTTCGGAACGGAGAAGGTTACTACATAGTCGGGCGTCACGGGAGCAACGTAGGTGTCTACATAGCGGAAGCCGCAGACCGTGCAGGTGTGGGTCGTATAGCCCTGATCGGTGGTCGTGGGAGGCGTGACCACGTCCACATAGGTACACGGTACGACTTCGCTTTCGCCGCAGACAGAGCAGACGTGATAGTGCGTGCCGTGTCTGGTGGAGATCCATTCTCCGTAGGTGTGGTTGCCGGTTGCCGGGACAGCGATCTCATCCAGCGTAATCTCATGGTTGGCAGCCGAATCGGAGAAGTACTTGCCGCAGCCAGTGCAGACGTAGCAGGCTTCGCGACCGGCTTCGCCGCAGGTAGGGGCAACCGCGGAAACATAGCTCAGCGTGTGCGTATGCACGCCGGTTGCAGGCAAAACCGTGTGCTCACGGCTCAGCTCGGTCTGGCAGCGCGTGCAGTAGACAACGGTGTCGTAACCGCCTTCTGTGGTCGCGGTGGGTTCTGTCCGGTTTTCCTCGACGGCTGCACCGGGGTTGTGGCCCAGCGCGGGAACCGAGAGGTTGGTCAGCTCGACCGTCAGCGCTTCGTCTGCAAACTTCTGGCCGAACAGCGCGCAGCTCTCGCTGTCACAGTAGTAATAGGCTTTCCGACCGGCTTCCGTGCAGGTGGGAGCCACGGCGGGTACATACTGAACCGAATGGACGTGATTCGCAGGAGCAAACTCGGTGGAATAGTAAGTCGTGCCAATCGGCGCTTCCTTCCACAGACGAATTGTGGAATTGACGGAGGAGGATTCGTTGAAGTAGCCGGCAGTATTGTAGTTGAGGTAGTTGCCCTTATAAGTGTTCTTCATTTGCGCAGCACCGCTGCTCATTGCCAGCGTCCAGCCGAGATAATTTGTGTAGCGATCCGTGATGGCATAGAGCGCAGTGGCGCCGCCAATGTAGGAACCGGTGCCGAGGTTCTGGATGCGATAATTGCTGCCGTAGGGGAAGATGTGGAACTGGTACACAGAGGAAACATTTGTCAGCATGTCCTGATTCAGCGTAATTCCCGTGCCGGACAGTGTGGGCGCATAGGTGGAGGTGGATATGTTGGTAACACTGTCGGTCATCGCACCCTTGAGCACGCGCATAGAGCTTGCGTTCGCAGTGTAGGTGATGACGTAGTTGCCTTCCCAGGTGTCGGGAGTGGCGGTCAGGAGCCGGAAGCCAAGTTCACTGTTGCCCTCAGTGCGGGTAAAGAGCGCATAGAGGGTCGTGTTCCCAGTGACGGTGTAGGTCGCGCCGGGCGCGTAGTAGGTGGGTTCGCTGGAGGTTTCCTCGACAGGGCTGCTTACCCAGCCACAGAAGGTCCAGTCGTCAGGCGTTTCGGAAACCGAAGCGGGGAGGACGGTGGTTCCGTTCTGCAGCACGCTGCGGCTTTCCACCTTAACGCCGCAGGCCATGAGGTTCACGGTATAGGTGGGAACGGACGCGAAGATCACGCGAAGCGTGCAGTCGGAAGCGGGGGAGACCTGAATGGTGTTTCCGTCAATCGTGTAAGTTGCGGAGCCGGCGACCACCTCGCAGCCGGAAACGACATAACCGGGGGCGGGAGAAGCAACGATGGTATTGCCCACAACAGAAACTGTGCCGTAGGCGTTGTTGTTGGACTCGGCGGAGACCGTGTAGGACACGGTAGGAACATAATCGTCGGTGTAGGCTTTGATGCGGAAGTCGCCGTTGCTCGGGCAGTCCGTCCATGCGTTGCCGGGGGTCTTATAGAAGGAGGTATCGCCGTGATCTGCGTGGACCCACTTGATCCAACTGATCGCGTAGGTGGAATCAAACGGAATGGAGAGAAGGCCGCTTTCGGAGGCGCTCGGCGCATTGAGCGTGAAGACGACCGCAAAGCGGTCACCGGAGTTCAAGGCAACCGGGGTGTTCAGCGGA
Organism: Oscillospiraceae bacterium; assembly: GCA_017543225.1. Lineage (GTDB taxonomy): Bacteria > Bacillota > Clostridia > Oscillospirales > Oscillospiraceae > JAFRPC01. Next base: position 3,751 of record JAFYGM010000111.1, on the reverse strand, counting down.
ACGGTAAAGTAGCCAAGGCTGGGGAAGCTGCCGGTCTGGGTGGCAACCTTGGTTCCCGAGGTGGGTTCCCTGACATTAGAAGGATTCTTGTAGATGTCAAGCGTGTAGGAAACACCTTCGTCCCATACATTGAGCGAGACAGCGCGCAGAAGCTCAGAGCCATTGGAGGTAAAGACGTTGGCAATCTGTGTGCCGCTGCCAGCCTCCAAGCAGGTGACAAAGTTGGAGGTTCCGTCGTACTGATAGTTGTGCTGGTAATTGTCCGTGCCGGCAACCTTGAAGAAGTAGCAGTAGTCGTTCAGCGCGGAAGAATCCTCGTAGGAGAGGTAGAAGTAGCCCTGCTGGAACACAGAAGCACCCCATGAATTCTTGACGATCCATGCGCCGTCGTGGGAAGGGCCGTACGCAGCGTTAAAGTTGGACTTGGAGTAGTTGTCGTCCCAGCCAACGAGCGTCACGGCATGGTTCGGCTCAATATAATCGCTGGAGAATGGCTCTGCGGTCTGCTTAAAGCACATCGCAGAGGTGTTGTTGTTCATGTAGTTGATGTTGTGGTAATAGTTGATGGTGCCTGCACCGTATTCCATAATTGCACGCTTAATGGCGTCAATATTGCTGCCGGGAATCCAGAGCGCGTCTTCCACATGAACGGTATTGAAGCTGTATGCGTACATAGGATCGAGGCCGTTCGTATTTGTGCGGTTGTATGCGAGTGCAGAGGTTGCCTCACTGGCCGGGCCTCTCCAGTTCATCAGCGTGTAGGTTGCGATCAGACCGTTGCCGCCTGAGGTCAGGAAGGTGTTGTTGCCGGTCGGAGACGTAGAATCCCCTACCAAAAACCCTTCATAATCGTAAGACGGCGTGAAGGAGAACCAGGACAGATGGTATTCGGAAAGGTTCAAGCTCGTTGTGGAGGGGGCGCCGGTATCCGGGTTGGTGATCCCATGCTTAATCATGTAGGTTTCGATCGGAGCGGTGGTTGCAAACGCCCAGCAGGTGCCGTAAGGGTTCTGATTCTTGACAGAGGTGACATAGCCGTAATCTCGGCTGTCGTAACGGGAGGGGAGCGCTGCAGTAGTTTCTGCTGCACGGTCGCTGTTGATGCTGTCGCCTTTTCCGCGCAAATAGGCGTCAGTCAGAGCATGAGAGCCGATGTGTGGGGTCGGCATGAAGCCGTAGATGGTCTCTTCGACCATTGGCTCCATCTTGATTGCCGCCGCGTTGACAGCGGCAGGAAAAACGCTCACTGCAAGGAGCGCCGCCAAGAGAAGTGCAGTTATTCTTTTCGTTCGTTTCATATCTATCTCTCCTATCTTGTGTGAAATGATGAACTGATTTCTGTCTCAATATGCCCTCACAGGTAGATTATAGCATATTCACCAAAAAATGTCTATAGTTTTTTTGAAAATTTGTTTACGTTTTTCTTCTTTTTTTGCAGCCTCGCGCAATAGAAAAGTCGTGCAAGATACGATGTTGAAGAAGTGATGAACAGTTTTATTTTGTTCTTATTGTATCATTTCGGCAGAGAAAAGCAAAAGACCGTGGCTTTTCTCTGCCGATGGATTGTAAAAAACGCCTCTGCGGGAGGCGTTCCCGCAGAGGCGTTCGTTGTTCAGATGTGCGTTGAGTCTTCAGCGCCGGTTAGCCGAATGTTGTGTAATACGTTACTTCGGCAGGGACTTCCTTCCAGAGACAGACAGCCGTGTTCGCGGCAGAAGACATGCGGAAAAGCCCGCCGCCAAAGGTGAGGATACAGCCCTTGTAGAGATTGCAGAGCTGCGGCATGCCGTTTTGGAAAGAGATGGACCAGTTCAAGAAGTTGGCGCTGCGTTCTGTTACTGCATAAAGCGCTGCATTTGTTGCGCCGACATAAGACGCAAAGGAAACATTCTGAATCCAATAGGATTCGCCGTGCGCGGTGAAGGTAAACTGATAAACGGGATCCACATTCGTCAGCAGATTCTGCTTCAGCGTTGCCCCGGTGTCAGCCAGAGTGGGCGCACCTGCCACAGTAGACATGTATGCAAACGATGTCGTTACGCCCTTCAAAATGTGCATGGTATCCGGATTTGCAGTGTAGGTGATGACATAGTTGCCCTCCCAAGTGTCGGGAGCTTCCGTCAGCAGCTCAAAACCGGACGCCGTGCCGTTCGCGGTGTAGGAGTAGAGCGCATAGAGCGTCATACTGCCGCTGGGCGAACAGATGTCAGTCAGGATCTCGGAGGGCGCTGCTTCGGTGGCGTTGACGGCGGTGGAAACCCAGCCCAGGAAGCTGTATCCTTCCGGCGCCTCGGCAATGGGAAGATCGATTGCGTCGCCAGCGCTGCAAATCATCGGAGCAATAGAGGGAACGCATTCAGGGACAGAGAACTCAACTTCAAACAGAACAAAATGTTCACGGGACAGTTCGCTGTGGCACCGTGTGCAGTAAACAACCACATCGTAGCTACCGTCTGTGGTCGCGGTGGGTTCTGTGCGGTTTTCTTCCGTTGCCTCCCCGGGAACGTGGCCCAGTGCATCCGTGGCGCGGGCTTCTTCCGCACCGCAGAGCGTACAGATGCGGTGTTCCTCGCCGGGTTCCGTACAGGTCGGAGCCGTTTTTGTCTCCCATGCACCGTAGCTGTGACCGAGCGGATTCGTTGTGAAGTGTTCACTTTCCAGAATCTCGTTACACCGCTGGCAGCGGGTCACCATGTCGTACCCGCCCGCTTCGGTGCAGGCAGCAGCCACGACGTTTTCCTTCACCGGTTGGCCGGGGTTGTGGCCCAGCGCGGGAACCGAGAGGTTGGTCAGCTCGACCGTCAGCGCTTCGTCTGCAAACTTCTGGCCGAACAGCGTGCAGCTCTCGCTGTCACAGTAGTAATAGGCTTTCTGACCGGCTTCCGTGCAGGTGGGAGCTACGGCGGGTACATACTGAACCGAGTGGACGTGATTCACAGGAGCAAACTCGGTGGAATAGTAAGTCGTGCCAATCGGCGCTTCCTTCCACAGACGAATTGTGGAATTGACGGAGGAGGATTCGTTGAAGTAGCCGGCGGTATTGTAGTTGAGGTAGTTGCCCTTATAAGTGTTCTTCATTTGCGCAGCACCGTTGCTCATTGCCAGCGTCCAACTGAGAAAATTTGTGTAGCGATCCGTGATGGCATAGAGCGTGGTGGTGCCGCCAATGTAGGAACCGGTGCCGAGGTTCTGGATGCGATAACTGCTGCCGTAGGGGAAGATGTGGAACTGGTACACAGAGGAAACATTTGTCAGCATGTCCTGATTCAGCGTGATTCCCGTGCCGGACAGCATCGGCGCATAGGTGGAGGTGGATATGTTGGTAACACTGCCGGTCATCGCACCCTTGAGCACGCGCATCGAGCCTGCATTCGCGGTGTAGGTGATGACGTAGTTGCCTTCCCAGGTGTCGGGAGTGGCGGTCAGGAGCCGGAAGCAAAGCTCGCTGTTGCCTTCGGTGCGGGAATAGAGCGCATAGAGGGTCGTGTTCCCGGTGACGGTGTAGGTCGCGCCGGGGGCGTAGTAGGTGGGTTCGCTGGAGGTTTCCTCGACAGGGCTGCTTACCCAGCCGCAGAAGGTCCAGTCAATGGGCGTCGTGTTCACCGAGGTGGGGAGGGTGATGGGATCGCCAGCCTTGGCGCTTGCAGTGCCCTGATTCTCACCGCAGGCAACATACTGGATGTAGTAGGTGGGCTTGGCTGCGAAGATCACGTCGATGGTGCAGTTGCTGGAGGGCGTCACGGTGATGGTG
>JAFYGM010000110.1 GCA_017543225.1 Oscillospiraceae bacterium | reverse complement strand
TTCCACAGGCACATCTCCGCCCCGGTGGGAAAGCCCCGGTCACGGCAGAGCGCGAAGGCCCGTCGCACGGCCTTTTCCGCCCCGGGAATGCCTCGCAGCCAGTCGTGGTAGCCCACGCCGTCAAAGCTCATGTTGAACTCCGGGTGAAGCCCGCGTTTTTCAAAGCCCTCCAGCAGCCCCTCGTTCACGAGAAGACCGTTGGAGTAGACCTGGCTGATGCCGATGCCTCGCTCGGTCAGCGCGTCTACGATCTCCCAGAAATCGGAGCGCACCAGGGGCTCGCCGCCGGTGATAGAGCAGAATAAAACGCCGCAGTCAGCCAGGTCGTTCACGATCTTCATGATATCCTCGTGGCTCAGCTCTCCATAGCGTCCGTCCGCCGCAGAAAGAAAGCAGTGCCGGCATTTGCAGTTGCATTTTCCGGTGATGGACCAGTGGGCGCTCTCCATAAAGCGGTTGGGATAACGGCGGTATCGCTGCCCCTCCGCAAGCCCGGAGCCGGGGGCGCAGGGCGTGATATAGCCCTGCGCCTCCAGCTTTCTGGCACTGCTCCGCACGCTTTCCGGGATCAGAGGGAGGGCAAGATCTACTGTCCCGTCGCAGAGGGTGAGGGCGTCAAACTCTGCTTTCTGCACGAAGTGCGCCCGGTGCGTTTCACTGTCCACGATTGCGTAGGGCAGCAGCTCCCAGCCACGCAAGCAATATTTGTCATTCAAACGGTAGTACAACGTTTTGCCCCTCCGTGTGATGGTTTTTGGTGGACGCGCCTCCGCAATGGGAGGCGCGTCCTGTTCGCCGTTCAATGATTAACCAACTATAGGACCCCCGCACGCGAGCTGCGCGAAAAAAGCAATATAGCCGCAGTGGTCACCGTCTTCGCCGCCCGCGACCTGATCCAGCTCGTCGAGAGACAGCTCCGCGCCATCGGCGGGCTGAAAATCTTCGGCAGTCAGGGTAAAGCCGTACTCTTTGGCCAGTTCGATGGCCTTCGCCACAGCCGTCTCCTTGTCGGTCAGCGCGGCGAGCTTGGCTTTCAGTTCCTCGTTCTTGCTTGCCTCTTCCAGAAATTTTTTCAGGTTTTCGTTCATGGTTTCGTTCTCCTTTTTTGATTTATTTAGATCAGGCGTTTGCCTGTTCTATGCCAAATAATCGTTACGGCAATTGCGAAACACGCTTCGCAATGGATCAGAATCAGTCGATATGCGTCCCCTTGTGCCAGCCGCCGACGGACCGGGCGTTCCGAAAACCCAGGCGATAGGCATGCCAGGTCGCCTGGTCGGCCACGGTTCCAAAGCTGCAGATAAAAAACAGCCTCGTATCCGGGTCTTTGTTTCTGAGATAATCGTCCAGCTCCTCGGGATCGACGGCGGCGGTGCAGGGGATCGGCCCCTCGGAGAAGCGCCGGTGCTGCGGGCGGACGTCGATCAGCTCGCCGCCCTTGGCGAGGGCCTCCTTCACGAAGCCCAGCGACACCCGGATCCGGTCAGCGGTGGCCAGAGAGAAGGTTTCGGTTTCTCCGCTTTCATAGGTGAAGGTCATCCGGTGATCCTCATAGGCCGCGTCCGTCACCGTTCGATCCGTCAGATGCAGGATCTTCACGCATTT
>JAFYGM010000109.1 GCA_017543225.1 Oscillospiraceae bacterium | reverse complement strand
AGTTGTATTAGCTGCAAGCAGGGTTTCGCCAGACGAGGCGGAGGACGCAGGCGGGCTGACGCCCGGCAAGGACGACAACGAAGTATGGCGGAATCCTGCGCCGCAGATCATGCCATTTTTAGGCTTAACGGAACACTAGCCTTTCGCTCCGCCACAGGCGGAGAACGACGTGTGCCAGCGGATCGTTGTCGCTCTGCGAGCGACCGGCAGGCTCGTCCCCGCCTTTGGCGGCGCATGAGCCTGCCCTACGGAACGGAAGGAGGCAACCGAAATGAAGCTGCTCATTCTGAACGGCCCGAATCTCAACCTTTTGGGAGTTCGAGAGCCAGAGATTTACGGAAAACAGAATTACTCTGATTTATGTCAACTTATTGAAGCGCATGCAGCCGAGCTGGGCGTGGAGGTCGAGGTTCGCCAGACGAACCACGAGGGGGTGCTGGTGGATTGGATCCAGCAAGCGCGGGGGCAGTTTGACGGAATCGTTTTGAATCCGGCGGCTTACACCCACACCTCGATCGCCCTGCTGGACGCGGTGGCGGCGGCCGGCCTGCCAACGGTGGAGGTGCATATCTCCGACGTGCGCCGACGCGAAGCCTTCCGGCAGATCAGCTATGTCCGCGCGGCCTGCGTTGCCACGATCACCGGGCACGGACTGCACGGCTATTTGGAAGCAATGGACGTGCTAATACACTTGAAATAGGAGATGCCTATGAGAATCCGAATCAAGCCCTCACAGGCGGTCGGTCGGGTGACGGCCCCGCCTTCCAAAAGCATGGCGCACCGCCAGCTCATTGCCGCCGCGCTGGGGGACGTTCCCCGTGCGGTGGAGCATTTGGAATGGTCCGAGGACATTCTGGCAACACTGGACTGCCTGCGCGCCCTCGGCGCTTCGGTCACACGGACGGAGACCGGGGTCGTTCTCGGCGGGCTGAACCCCCTTGCCGTCGAGGAAGGGACGGTTCTCCCCTGCCGCGCATCAGGCAGCACGCTGCGCTTTCTGCTGCCGCTGGCCCTGCTCTCGGGGCGCACCGTCACCTTCACCGGAACGGAACGCCTGTTGGAACGGCCTTTAGAGCCGTATGAGCAGCTTTGCGCAGAACAGCGCCTGTTCTATGACCGCCAGCGCGACCGTCTGACGGTACGCGGCCCGCTGAAACCCGACGAGTTTTCCCTGCGGGGCGATTTGAGCAGCCAGTTTACTACGGGTCTGCTCTATGCCCTGCCGTTTTTGGACGCCCCGAGCCGCGTCACCCTGCTGAGCCCGGCAGAAAGCGCAACCTATATCGACATGACGCTGGCCGTTCTGCGCAATTACGGCATTCGGATCGTCAGCGTGGGGTCGAACCGCTTCCACATTCCCGCCAACCAAAAAATACGCCCGCACCCGGTTCAGGTAGAGGGCGACTGGTCGAACGCTGCCTTTTTAGAGGCGCTGAACTTCCTCGGCGGGCAGGTGCAGGTGAAGGGTCTGGACACGCTGAGTCCGCAGGGAGACAAGGTCTTCCGCGTTCATTTTGAGACTCTGCGGAAGAAAAAACCTGTGATCGACGTGCGCAACTGCCCCGATCTCGCCCCAATCCTGATGGCGCTGGGCGCGGCAGGGCGCGGCGTAATGCTGGAGGGAACCGGACGGCTGCAATACAAGGAGTCCGACCGGGGTGTGGTCATGGCGCAGGAGCTGGAAAAGTTTGGGATTCAGGTCGTTGTGGACGAGAATCGGGTCTGGGTGGAGGACGGCATCCTGCAAACGCCGACCCAGCCGCTCAGCAGCCACGGCGATCACCGGATTGCGATGGCGCTGACCGTGCTGCTGACCCTTGTGGGCGGCGAACTGGAAGAAGCGGAAGCCGTCTCAAAGAGCTGGCCCGCCTTCTATGACGTTTTGCAGGGACTTGGAATTCTGATCGAGCAGGTGGAGGAACCGGCAATTGAAGATGGACTTGGAGTTTGAACGCAAGCTGACAATCCCGCTGGAAACCAAGCAGCGCTTTCCGGTGACTGCGGAGCTTGCCCCGATTGTGGAGGCGCGCGCACGCACGCTGCGCGACATTTTCGAGGGCCGGGACGCCCGCTGCCTTCTGCTCATCGGCCCCTGCTCCGCAGACAGGCCCGACAGCGTACTGGCCTATCTGGAACGGCTGCGGCGGGTGCAAGAGGAAGTGAAGGAGCAGATTTTCATTGTCCCCCGCGTGTTCTCCAACAAGCCGCGCACCGCCGGCGAAGGCTACATGGGCCTTGTTCACCAGCCGGACGCGGCAGGACGGCCCGATCCCTTTCAGGGGATCATCGCAGTGCGTTCGCTCCACCTGCGCGCCCTGCGGGAGACGGGCTTCACCTGCGCCGACGAGATGCTCTACCCGGAAAACCACCGCTATCTGGACGATCTTTTGGCCTATGTGACAGTCGGGGCGCGCTCGGTGGAGGATCAGCAGCATCGGCTGACGGCCTCCGGCCTCGGCATTCCGGTGGGGATGAAGAACCCCACGCACGGCGACCTGCGCGTGATGCTGAACGCAATTCACGCTGCGCAGGGGAAGCACAGCTTCATCTATCGGGGCTGGGCCGTCCACTCGCCGGGCAATCCGCTGGCCCACGCGGTGCTGCGGGGACAGCAGACCGAGGCCGGCGAAACCCTGCCGAACTATCCGTATGAGAGCCTGCAACGGGTACTTGCCCTCTATCGGGACTTTGGAGCAAAAAACCCCGCCGTCATCATCGACACGAACCACGCCAACTCGGGCAAGAACCCGTTCCGCCAGCCGGAGGTCATTCGGGACGTGCTGGAAAGCCGCCGTCGGGACAGGGAGCTTGCCAAGCTCGTCAAGGGCTTTCTGGTTGAGAGCTATCTGGTAGACGGCTGCCAGCAACCCGGCGGCACAGTCTTCGGCCAGTCGATCACCGACGCCTGCCTCGGGTGGGAAAAGACGGAGCGGCTGATCTTCGAGTTGGCGGAACAATTCAACTGAAAACAAAGGCGTTGTCTCAAAACAGTTGTTTGCTGAATTGAGGCAACGCCAAGTTTATTGTTGTGAGTTACGGTCGAACAGGATTTCAGGGGGCTTAAGAATTCTTACCATGCTTATGGTTTAATCAGTTTTCCTTGCTTCAAAAGCACAAGCATTTGGGTATTCTGTGCAGCGGTTCCAGAATAATTCGAGATATTGTTTTTCGCTGCAATTGTTTTTCGATAGTTGAAGGAGCTATTGGCACCGATGCTATTCAGCGCATCGACAATTGAAGTATAGTGAGAGGCACACGCCGGGAAATACACAGTGCTTGTATTTGCATCAGGGTTAATCAGTCGCCCCTGCTTCAACAGATTCAGCATCGTAGTGTTCTGCGATGCCGTACCAGAGTAATTGGTGATGTTGTTCGCGCTGGCAATCGTTGAGCGATGACTGTAGGAGCTGTTAACTCCAATGCTATTGAGTGCATCCACAATTGAGGTAAAAGACGCACTGCAAGAAGGATAGTATTGTACTCCATTGTTACCGCCAGATGAGGTATTCTTTCCATTAGACAGGACGACCACAGTATGTCCACCAACTGTACTGGTTTTCGGACGAAGAATGATGTCCCCTCTCTTTAGGTTTTCATCTTTTCCGGTATATTCGCTGGATTCAAACAGAATAAAGCAACCAGTGTTCATGAGAGTGTTCTTCTCATTGGCAGTCGTCATAGTTTTTGATACCTCAATGCCAGCAGCGTTGACACACACCGCAACCAAAGCTGAACAATCGGTATTGCACTTTGTGGTTATTGCGGAAATCTTCCAATTCTTTTTCTTGGCTTCCGTAAACAAGGTCGTTCGATCTGATTGCCCGTAACCAATCTTATCATTCGCACATGCCTGCTCCATTGCTACCGCAATCTTCTCAGCTACTACGGGATCCTTGGCACGGATGACATAAACCCAAGGCTTGCTGGAGTCTTTGTACCAGTCACGAGTGAAAACCTCTTTTCCTGTCTGGTCTCCTTTTGCACCTTCTGCTGAATTGTTTTCACTAATTGATGCGTGACCAATTCTCACGCTTGAAGCGGCGAAAACCTTCAAGGGGAATACGCTAAAAACGGAAACGATCAGAAACGCAGCTACCAGAAGAGAACACAGTCCTTTTTTTGTCATAATAAAAACCACCCTTTCCTTTATAAAAAACACTCGCCCCTAAAATCCAATATTAGTATACCATAGTATTTTTTGTAAGTCAAGAAATAAAATATAATAGTATTGAAAATTTTGGTCTGGAGGACAACATGTTAGGAGAACAAATCAAAAAGCTTCGTCTGGCACACAGTTTGAATCAGGTGGAACTTGGGAAAGCCCTGTCTGTCACAAAGCAAACCATCTCAAACTGGGAAAATGGCAATATCCAACCCTCTGTTGACATGCTGGTCAAGCTTGCGGATTTCTTCCACACAACGACAGACTACCTTCTGGGGCGAGATGAAATCAAAACCATAGATGTTTCCACCCTGACAGAAGAACAGGCCGCCCATATCAAGTGGATTATTCGAGATATCAGCCAAAGCAATCACAACGGATAAAAAGCTGCATCCCCAATCCTACGGAATGCAGCCTTTATTATACCATATGACGCAGTGTTTTCGCCGCTTTTTATAATGTGTATTGGCTTTTTCAGCAAGCCCTGATTAATGTCTCTGCCTTCTTTTGTTTGCTCCTTTTTTGCACAAAAGCGCCCCCTCTCCGCCAATTCGGAAAGGGGGCGTTTTTTGCATGAAACGCGGCGAAAAGCCAACTATGACGTGAAAAGCTTATTCCTGATCCCAGTTGTGCCAGACGTTCTGCACGTCGTCATCATCCTCGAAGGCGTCGATCAGCTTTTCCATCATCTTGATATCGTCCTCGTTGTCGAGCTTCTTGTACTCGTTGGGAACCTGCTCGATCTGGGCGGAGACGAAGGTGTACTTCTTGCCGAGGGTCTCCGCCACGGCGTTGAAGTCGTCCGGCTCGGTGTAAATGGTGAACACGGTCCCGTCCGGCTCAAAGTCGGCGGCGCCGGCGTCGAGCGCGTCCATCATCACTTCGTCTTCCTCGTAGTCCTCGTCCTCATTGTCGATGACCAGAACGCCCTTGCGGGTGAAGTTCCAGGCCACACAGCCGGAAGCACCCATATTGCCGCCGAACTTATCGAAGTGGTGGCGGACGTTGCCGGCCGTCCGGTTGCGGGAATCGGTCATGGTCTCGACCATGACGGCGACGCCGCTGGGACCGTAGCCTTCGTAGGTGATGGACTCGTAGTTATCTCCGCTGCCGGCGCCGGCGGCACGCTCCAGCACGCGCTTAATGTTGTCGTTGGGCATGTTGGCAGCCTTGGCCTTGGTAATGACCGTGGCAAGGCGGGAGTTGTTGTTGGGGTCGGTGGAGCCGCCGCCTTCCTTCACGGCGACGATCATCTCCTTGGCGATCTTGGTAAAGGCAGCAGCGCGCTTTGCGTCCTGCGCACCCTTGGTCTTCTGAATATTATGCCACTTGGAATGTCCGGACATTGCAATTCATCCCTTCTTATTTTTTTAACTGAGATATTTTAGCATATTGATTTCGATTGTGCAACAGATTTTTCAAAAAAAACGGATGCAGTCCCCATGCTTTGAAAGAAGCACTTCCATTTCCGGGAAGGCGGCGGCCAACTTGCCGCGCAGAAGGGTGCAGATCGGGTTCTCCGTCTGAAAATGCCCCGCGTCGATCAGATTCAGGCCGCGAATCTGCACCTCCTGAAACTCATGGTAACGAACGTCTGCGGTGACGAAGGTATCACAGCCGGAGCGCATCACCTGCTCAATGAAATCCATCCCGGCTCCGCCGCACATGGCAACGCGGCGCACCGGTTTTCCGCCGTCCGTACAGCGCAGACCCTCGCACCCGAGACGCGCCTTGACCAGCGCGGCAAATTCCGGCAGGGTCGTGGGTGCAACCTCTCCCACGCGGATCACACCGGGCTGCGCACCGTTCGGCAGAATCTCGACCCGCTCAAGGTCGAGCAGACGGGCCAGCTCGTCCGTAACGCCGCCGGGAACGCAGTCCAGATTTGTGTGCATGGAGATCACGGCAATCCCCTGCTCCAAAAGATGCAGGGCTGTCCGGGTCATGGGATCGGCGTCGGTCAGATGCCTGATCGGATTGAAAATCACAGGATGATGAGTAACGATCAACTGACAGCCCAGGGCTGTAGCCTCCTTTGCAACGTCCGGTGTGGTGTCCAGCGCCACCAGCACTCTGGTCACCGGCGCTTCTCTGCGCCCCAGCAGATGGCCGACGTTGTCCCACGACATCGCGTAGTCCTTTGGGGCAAGCTGAAAGAGGAAGTCGAGAACGGTCTGTACGGTCATAAGAGACTCCTTTCCGCGCTGCTCGGTGCCAGCGCTTCGTCTGCCTTCGGTTTGTCTGTGTCCGCTTCGCCTGCTTCCAGTGCAGCAACCTCGGTCAGCGCTGCGCGGTAATAGGCTGCGCGGGCCAGATCTGCGGGATCGGCGCTTCGGCTGATGCCTCTGACGGTCAGCTCCAGCGCACGGCGCATTCGCGCAAGGTAGGCCGGATAGAGCGCGTCCTGTGCGCGCCGCAGCGCGGGTGAGACGTATTGCTCACCGGGCGTCAGCGGGCCGCCTCCCTCTGTACGAACTGCCATCACTGCATAGAGGAACTGTCCGTCGCGCACCAGACGCTCCTGTTCGATCCGCCAGCCGCGTGCGCCAAGCGCGCGCCGCAGATCGTTCGCCGCAGACTGGGGCTGGAGGATCAGCAAGGCATTGTCGCCGTCCAGCCACGGCGCATCGGCAAGGATGCGGGCAATCAAATCTCCGCCCATCCCCGCCAGCACCAGCACGTCAAACGAGCCGGGTTTTATATGATGTAAACCATCCGACAGGACAAACGACATTCGATCCTGCACGGAAAAGGCCGCCGCGTTCGCGCGGGCCGAGGCAAGCGGCTTCTCACGCAGGTCGGAGGCGATCACATGCGCACAGCGTCCGGCTTGCAGCAGGTAGACGCCGAGATAGCCGTGGTCGGTGCCAACATCCGCCACCGTCCGGCAGGGCGGGATCATTTCGGCGCATTGCAGCAGCCGTTTGGAGATCGGCAGCTTCATTGCGCAAGCCCCCGATCCGGCTGGCTGAGATGCCGCAAAACTCTGGCCTGCAGGGGAATCGCAAGGCAGAAGGTCAGAAAATCACTGAGCGGCTGGGCCAGCTCCAGCCCGGTCAGGCCAAACAGACGGGGCAGAATCAGCACCAGCGGAACCAGAAACAGGCCCTGCCGCGCCATCGCCAGCGTGGAGGCAGAGGCCGTCCATCCCATCGTCTGCTGCGTCATATTGGAGGGAACGACCCAGCAGTTGACAAAGAAGGTCGCGCACTGGAAGCGCAGAATCACGGCGGCAAGCTCGCGCACCTTCTCCTCCGCGTCCGGGAAGAGGGCCACGACCCGCGGCGCAAGCAGCTCTCCAAGCACGATCACCAGAACGCACCAGCAGGCAATCGTTTTGACCAAAAACCAGAAGGCCTTGCGGACGCGGCTGTACTGCCCCGCTCCGTAGTTGAAGCCGCACACCGGTTGATAGCCCTGCCCCAGTCCGATGACCACGTTGTTGACCATCATCATAATCTTGTTCACAAGCCCGAAGGCTGCAATCAGAGCGACTCTGCCAATCTCGGGGTTTGCCTGCCCCACCTGCCCCGCAGTTCGGTTGAGCACCATGGCCGCGAGGGAGCCACAGCCCTGCCGCAGCAGCGAGGGCAGACCGCCCTGCGCAATGATGCGGAGGTTTTCCAAAGTGACACGGATGCGGCGAAAATGGATACGCAGATTGTCGCCCCGGAAGGTGCCGGAAAACAGCACGCAGAAGCCCACCGTCTGGCTGACGGCAGTGGCCAGCGCCGCGCCCTTGGCCCCCATGCCGAGACCGTGGATCAGCAGCGGGTCCAGCCCGACGTTCAGCACCGCACCGCTGACGACGCCGATCATGGCGTAGACGGCGTTACCCTGAAAGCGAAGCTGATTGTTGATGCAGAACGAGCCGGTCATCATGGGGGCAGCAGCCAGAATCCAGCGCAGATACTCCGCCGAAGGCTTGATGAATTCCTCATCCGCGCCGAGAAAGCGGGCCAGCGGCTCGGTAAACAGCTCACCCAGCGCCGTGACCATAAGCCCCAGCACCAGAGCAAGAAAAAGCCCTGTCGCTGCCACCTCCGAGGCCTTCTCCACATCCTTCCGGCCCAGCGCCCTGGAGATAAAGTTGGACGCGCCCTGCCCCACGAAAAAGCCCAGCGCCTGAATCAGCGCCATGACGGGCAGCGCCACGGAAACGGCGGCAATCGCACAGGTTCCCGCATAGCCGCCGATAGAGCTGACGAAATAAGTATCCGCCACGTTGTAGAGCGCCGTTACCAACATCGAGGCAATGGTCGGCAGAGAGAGCTTCAGCACCAGCTTCTGCACCGGGGCTGTCGTCATCAGAATGAATTTTTCCTGTCGCAGATCGGGACGTTCGTTTGCCATAAAGAATCCTTTCTCAAGAAAAGAGGGACGCGCGCTGCGTCCCTCCAGACCTCCAAGCTTACTCTGCCTTGGCTTCGTCGAATGCGTTCAGGTGCTTCAGGAACTCGTCCACATCCACGCCGTGAACCATGCAGGCCTGCTCCACCGTCTCGCCACGGGAGGCGGGGCAGCCGAGGCAGTGCATCCCGATGGCCATGAACAGAGGGGCAGTCTCAGGAGCGATTTCCAGAACGTCGCCAATGATGGTGTCTTTTTCAATTTTTGCCATTTTGATATCTCCTTTTGTGTGGTTCTCTCATTATATCGAGTTTTCCCCAAAAATCAAGTGGTTATGCAAAAAAACGTCACAGGAAGAACCCATGCGCTTGTTTTAACCGCTTCTAGTGTTCCGGAAAGTCTAAAAGTTGTATTAGCTGCAAGCAGGGTTTCGCCAGACGAGGCGGAGGACGCAGGCGGGCTGACGCCCGGCAAGGACGACAACGAAGTATGGCGGAATCCTGCGCCGCAGATCATGCCATT
>JAFYGM010000108.1 GCA_017543225.1 Oscillospiraceae bacterium | reverse complement strand
GGACGGAACATCCGAAAGGCCGTGGGAAGGGCGTATTGCCCGTCAAGGGCATTCTCGTCCGCCCAGAAGAAGCCCTCGGCCTGCGTTGCACAGGAGAGATAGAAGCAGCGCATCTGCCATTGTATGTGGGTGAAAATATGGGTGCGTTCGATTTGCTTTTCCACACCACGGGGACGAAGCCCCCACTGTGCGCACAGATCCAGCGCCTGCTGCGCCTCCAGCCAGCCGGGGACGTTTGGGAACTCCCAAAGCCCTGCCAGAAGGCCGCTGGCCTTGCGCTTGCGCAGCGCCAGCGCGCCGTCGCAGGAAAGCACAAACACAGTCAGCCGTTCCTCCCGTCTTGCACGCTTTCCGGCTCGCACGGGGAGGCGCTCCCAGCTTCCGGCTTCCCGGGCGGTGCAGAAGTCCGCCGCCGGGCACTGTTCGCATTTCGGCGCGCCGTTCGGTACGCAGACCGTCGCGCCGAGCTCCATCAAAGCCTGCGTCAGCGTCCCGGCGCCCTGCCTCGGATAGACGGCGGCCAGCTTTGCGGACAGATCCCGCCGAACTGCCGGGTCATCCACACAGCGTTCATCCCCGGTCAGGCGGGTCACGACGCGCAGCACGTTCCCGTCCACTGCGGGGGTGGGCAGATCGTAGCAAATTGAGCAGATCGCCCCTGCGGTATAGTCCCCGATGCCGGGCAGGGCGCGCACGGCTTGCAGGCTGCGGGGGAAGACGCCTCCGTGGTCTGAGAGAACGACCTGCGCGGCCTTTTGCAGATTTCGCACGCGGGAGTAGTAGCCCAGACCCTCCCAGAGCTTGTGCAGAAGCTCCGGGTCTGCGTTGGCCAGCGCGGGAAGATCCGGCACGGCGGCAAGGAAGCGGGCGTAGTAGCCCTTGACCGCCTCCACTCTGGTCTGCTGGAGCATGACCTCCGAGAGCCAGACGTGAAACGGCTCCCGATCCTCCCGCCAGGGCAGCGCCCGTGCATGGGCGGCATACCAGTCGGGCAAAACCCTCGTCAGCGCGGCGATTTTTTCAGAAGTCTCCATAATTGCCTCTCTTTCCGCCCTATTGTACCGCAGAAAAAGAAATCTGTCAATTTAGAAAAATAAATGGTGAAATTTCACGCGGAATATGTTATGATGAAAGAAACAAAAAAGGGAGAGGGTGCCATGAAGCTGAATTACCGGCGCACGATGTATGTCGGATTTGCTTTTTTTCTGATCTGCGCCTTCTGGCAGGCATACGACACCACGATCCCTCTGATTCTGACCAATCAATTCGGCCTGTCGCAGACGGCTTCCGGTGTGGTTATGGCGCTGGATAATGTGCTGGCGCTGTTTCTTCTGCCCCTGTTCGGCGCGATCTCCGACCGCTGCCGTTCCAGACGCGGCAGACGCACGCCTTTTATCCTTGCCGGAACGCTTGCCGCAGTCGTGGCCTTCATGGGACTTGCCTGTACGGACGGCCTGCAGCGGCAGAATCTCAGCTCCGTCATCGGTGTGGACGATCCCGCTGCGCGGCGGATGGTCTATGTCCGACAGGCCGACACGGAGCTGCAATACCCCGACTCGCTGGGCCGGGCCGAGGACGGCAGAACCTTCATTCTCCGCGACCTGTTCACGGAGGACGAGTTTTCAAAGATCACTGCCCAGCTCTATTATGCGGACGACGGAAACCTTTATACCACCGACGAAACCCAAAAGCCCCTCCAGCTCTATCCTGCGGAGCTGACCGAACAGCTCCGGAGCGACCCGGCAGAGTTCAGAAGCATCACCCGAACGCCGGATCGGGTCGTTACGAACCCGCAGTACACCAATTACGTTGTCCCTGCGCGAGATGCCTGCGTCTGGCAAACCACGGCGGAAAAGCCGCTGCCACTCGTGCTGTTTGTCGTTCTGCTCCTGATCACGCTGGTGGCGATGGCCACCTTCCGCAGCCCTGCCGTTGCGCTGATGCCGGATGTCACCGTCAAGCCGCTTCGCTCCAAGGCCAACGCCGTCATCAATCTGATGGGCAGCGCGGGCGGAACCCTGGTGCTGGTGCTGGGCATGGTCTTTGCAACCGGCTCCGTGCGCAATTCGATGATGGGTTATCTGCCCTTCTTCGGAGCTGTCGCGGCCCTGATGCTGCTGGCGCTGGCTGTTTTCCTGTGGCGTGTGCGGGAGCCGCGCTTTGTCCGCGAGATGGAGGAGGAAAGCCGACGGCTGGCGATTGACGAGGCGGAGCCGGACCTCTCGGGCGACCGGAAGCTCTCCAAAGCCGAGCGCAGATCGCTGATCTTCCTTCTGACCTCAATCGTCTTCTGGTTTATGGGCTATAACGCGGTCACGTCAAAATACTCTGTCTATGCCACGCGCGTGCTCGATCAGGACTATAACCTGACGCTGATCATTGCGCAGGCGGCGGCAATCGCCGCCTATCTCCCGGTCGGCGTCCTTTCGTCGAAGCTGGGACGCAAGAAAACGATCCTGATCGGCATCGTCCTTTTGACCGCTTCGTTCCTGACGGCCTGCTTCCTTACGCGGTTCAGCCCAGGTTGGCTGATGAATGTGATGTTTGTCGTGGCAGGCGTCGGCTGGGCGACGATCAATGTGAATTCCTTCCCGATGGTCGTGGAAATGAGCCGCGGCAGTGACGTGGGGAAGTTTACCGGAATCTATTACGCGGCGTCCATGGCAGCGCAGGCGGTCACCCCCTGGGTATCCGGCGCGCTGATGGATCGACTGGGACTGACGGTGTTGTTCCCGTATGCAGTGGTATTTGTTGCGCTGGCCTTCGGCACCATGCTGTTCGTCCGGCACGGCGACAACAAGCCGGCGGCAAAAAAGGGCCTCGAGGCTCTGAATGTGGAGGATTGAACTATGCTTTTGATTGTTTTGAAAATCCTTTTGATTCTTGATCTCATCGCGCTCGTTCTGGCAGGGCTGTATGTGCTGGGCATGATGGCCAGACGTCGGCCCAAGGGCGGCTTCAACGCCAAGCTGAGCGACCGGCACTATGCCCACCGCGGCCTGCACCTGATTGCATCCGGCATTCCGGAGAATTCGACGCGGGCCTTCCGCATGGCTGCCAACAATGGCTACGGTGCGGAGCTGGATGTTCGCATGAGTCGCGACAAGCGGCTGGTCGTCATGCATGACGAGAGCCTGAAGCGCACCACCGGGGCGAACGCCAGCGTCAGTGCCGTGAACGGGCAGGTGATCAACCAGTTGACGTTGGAGGGAACCCGTGAAAAGGTTCCGTTCCTGGAGGAGGTGCTTCCGGTTTTCAGCGGAAAAACGCCGCTGTTGATCGAGCTGAAGACCGAAAACGGCAACTATGAGGAGTTGACCCGCAGAGTCGTCGGCCTGCTCAAGCAGTATCCCGAGCTGGATGTGATGATCGAGTCCTTCGATCCCCGCGTTCTGTTCTGGCTGCGGAGACACCGCCCGGACATCCTTCGGGGCCAGCTTGCCTGCAACCTGTTCCGGGATGAAGACTGCACGCTCAATCCCGTTCTTCGCTTCCTCCTCTCGAATATGCTGTTTAATTTCCTGACCCGGCCTGATTTTGTCGCATATAAGTGTGAAGACGGCAGGGAGCTGGCGCCGACCCTGTGTCGTCGGATCTGGGGGCCGCAGTTCTTCTGGTGGGTCGTCAGGTCGCAGGAGCAGGTGAACGCGTTGGTCGAGCGGGGAGACCTTGTGATCTTCGAGGGCTTCCCCGCAAAGTGAGACTAGTGTTCCGTTAAGCCTAAAAATGGCATGATCTGCGGCGCAGGATTCCGCCATACTTCGTTGTCGTCCTTGCCGGGCGTCAGCCCGCCTGCGTCCTCCGCCTCGTCTGGCGAAACCCTGCTTGCAGCTAATACAACT
>JAFYGM010000107.1 GCA_017543225.1 Oscillospiraceae bacterium | reverse complement strand
GGGGCTCGCCGCAGTGGGGGCAAGCGACCACGCCGGGAACGGACAGCTTCCAGTGGGAGCTGCGTCTCTTGTCGCGTCTTGCTTTGGAAACTTTTCTCTTAGGAACAGCCATGGTGACACCTCCTCGGTCTGAATGCCTCTGTCGGGCAATGTTTTACTTTTTCAATAGCTGGCGCAGGACAGCCAGCCGCGGGTCAGTCTCTTCCTGACAGCCGCAGGGGCCGTCATTGAGATCCTTGCCGCATCGACAGCACAGACCCTTACAGTCCTCCCTGCAGAGGAGCTTGGAATCCATGCTCAAGACAAACGTGGTGGTAACAATGTCGTCCAGATCCGCACAGCCGTTTTCCAGAAGGAAGAGCCAGGGGTCCTCCTCCCCGTCGTCGTTGGACAGCTCCTCCGCCAGAATCGCGTGGAGCGGAAATTCCACGGGCTTTACCACATCCCTCGCGCAGCGGTCACAGGAACCGTGCAGCGTTGTGGCAACCGTCCCGCCGAGGACGAAAACACCGGCTGAATTGCGAACCTCTCCCACCGCCGTAACCGGCTCTGTCACGGGACAGCATCCACCAAATGCAAGCTCATGCAGATCAAGAACGATCTGAAAAGGGATCGTGCCGCCGGGATGGTCTTTCAGGGTTGACAGGTTCAGCAGCATCGGTTTCTCCTAATCTCATAGTCATGCGGAAGATATTATAACGATGAAACCTCTGTTTGTCAAACATTTTTTTGCGTTTTTTGAAAGATTTTACTCCGATTTTACTCCGCCTGTTCCAGATTTGTGAGCAGGCGCATGAACATGACGGCTGCCATGGCTCGGGTCACGCCCTGCTGCGGAGCAAGAATGACCTCGTGATTCGGCCCGGTGGTTCCGCTCAGAATGCCGACGGCGACCGCCCAGCGCATTGCGGGCCTTGCCCATTTGCTGACCGCCTTGCTGTCCGGATAGACGCTGAGATCGGCCTCCTCCTCGGTGGAGACGCCCTTGTAGGCGGCGAAGCCGCGCAGCATCACGGCAAGCTCCTGCCGGGTAATGGCCCTGCCCGGAGCGAAAAGGCCGTCTCCGATGCCGCTGACGAGACCGTGTTCCTCTGCCCACGCCACGGCGTTTGCGTACCATGCCTTGTGCTTCACGTCACGGAAGCTGGTCGGTTGGGCGGGAGCAGGCCAGCCCTCCGAGGCCCAGAGGATCTGCACCACCATCGCGCGGGTCAGCGTGACGTCCGGTGAGAAGGTTCTGCCGGAGGTGCCGACCATCAGGCCGCGGAAGAAGCAGTAATCCACGCCCTTATGGGCCCAATTCTTCAGCTTCGGCGCGTCTTGAAAGATTTCCGACGTACACATGTCCGCAGTTTTCTTTTTGCCGCAGACCTTGCACAGATAGCGGGCCGTGCCGTGGGAATCGTCCGTCGCCGGAGTGAGAATCTTGTTCACCTCCCATTCGTGTCCGAGGGCAGGGGTTTTGATGATGTTCTTCAAGCCGCAGCGGGTGCATTTGTAGGTCTGCTTGCCCTGCTTCGTACAGGTGGGCTCCGACGTGGAGCGCAGCGTCATATTGTGCCCCAGCGCCAGATACCGGACGCGCCGCACTCTACAGGTTCTGCAAAACTCAATCCGCCAGCCGACGTCTTCACAGGTTGCCGTGCTTTCTGCAAGGCGCACGACCCATTCGTGGGTGTGCGGGTTTCCGCTTTCATAAAAACTCCGAATCGCCTTGGTGTTCTGCTCCAGCAGATCGGTATAGCCTCTGGCCCAAATGTGCTTCTTTGCCCATTCGTCGGTGTTGTCCTTCATAAAGTACTTGTGCGGGATGTAGGTTCCCCAGGCGTTGCCGTCGTCAATTCGGATGTCAAACCAATAGTACTTGTTTCCGACCAGCACCAGATTCCATGTGTGGGCAACCGGGCCGACGTTGTTGATGAAGGCGCCGGTGATCACGCGGGCGTCGTAGCCAAGGTGACCGGCCAGAAGGGCAAACATGCAGGAGAAGGAAACGCAGTCGCCGGCGTAGGTGTGTACCATGTCGTACCCGTGGGTCTGCACGCTGCGCGTGGAGTCAATCCAGTTCTCGTTGATGGACCAGTCGTTTTCGCCGTAGGTGTAATTCGTGTACATTTTGCACAGATCTGCGCGGATGAACGCCTTTCCGGTCTCAATCCGCTCCAGCATCTTCGCGGAATAGTCGGCAACCTCCTGAGGGGTCGGGCCAGCCATCCATTCGACGGTGGACATGTCCCAGACGCGGGTGCAATTGGTGATGACCCAGTCATATACCTTCATGAGCTTGTCATAGTCGCTCAGCCCGGTGAAATCGAGCGTTTGAAGGATGCGGTCGGCCATCAGATCGGTCTCCGGGTCTCCGCACAGAATGGGAACGGAGCCGTAGGCGGGGCCTGCGGCCTGCGCCGGAACGGTCATCCCGGCGGGGAGCAGGCAGAGAATGATTGCCAGTGCGAGGAAGAAGGAAATTGCTTTTTTCATCAGTAGCTCTCCTTGTTGCTTTTTCTGTATTCTCATCTCTATGCTTGAATTCCGTTTGCACTGTCTGCGGCGGCAGCCGCCGCGCGGCTCAGCCCGGCTGGACGAAGCGCGCCGATTCGATCACAACCTCCGTCTGCGGAACAGAGCGCTCGCCGGTGTAGGGATTCGTTCCCAGCTCGATTTCACAGATCCTGTCCACGGTTTCCAGCCCTGCCACGACATAACCGAAGGCGGCGTACTGCCCGTTCAGGGACGGATAATCCGTGTGCATCAGGAAAAACTGGCTGGTGGCGGAGTCCATCACCTTTGTCCGGGCCATCGACAGCACGCCCCGGATGTGGAGCAGGGGATTGTCCACGCCGTTTGCGGAGAATTCGCCCTTGATGGGCGACAGCTCCTCCTTGACCTCCCCGCCCTGGATCATAAAGCCGGGATAAACGCGGTGGAAGGTCGTTCCGTCATAGCTGCTGCGGGCGACGAGCGCCTTGAAATTCTGCACGGAGATCGGCGCAGCGTCGGGGCGCAGGCGCACCACGATTTCTCCGAAGTCCCTGACCGTGAGCTTCACATAGTCGGTTGCCTCGCTGCTCTCAACAAAATCGGAGACTGCGCGGCTGTTGATCTCCTTCTGCACAGCGGCCATGTCCAGCGCCCCGCCGACGGCGGCGGTCTCAGGCGTTTTTGCCTCTGTTGTTTCCGGCGTCTGGGCGCAGGCGCAAAGCCCCAGCGCCAGAAGCCCCGCCAATACCAAACCAATCCATTTTTTCATCGAAAAACCTCCACTTTTATGATCTGTTACGGATTGCCTGTTCACTGTTACGGATGACCTGCTCTCCAAGCACCCCATCCCCGTACAGCCCGGTAATCCGCACATCCAGCACCCGGTTGTGCAAAGCCTCGCCCGGGGCGTAGACGCGGATGGAATTCGGGGCGTGTCCGGTCCAGAGGCTTCCGGCCTCCTCCTCGAACAGCACAGCCTGCACCGTTCCGATCATGGACTCCCGGAAGCTGCGGTTCATCTCCTCGGCCACGGCAATGGCGGCGGCGGAGCGGGCCTCCTTGACGGCGTTGCCGAGCTGCCCCGGCATCTGATCGGCCGGGGTTCCCGGCCTGCGGGAATAGGGGAATATGTGCATCGAGGCAAAGCTGCATTTGCGCAGAAAGGCCAGACTCTCCTGAAATTCCGCTTCCGTCTCACCGGGAAAGCCCACAATCATGTCGGTCGTCACGGCGCAGCCGGGGAAATGCCGCTTCAGCAGCGCAACGCTTTCGAGGTAACGGGCAGTGTCGTAGCGCCGCCGCATGCGCGCAAGCACGGCGTCCGAGCCGGACTGCATCGAGAGATGAAAGTGGGGGCAGAGATTTTTGTGTGAACGCAGCAGGGTACAGAATTCCTCGTCGATGATGCGCGGCTCCAGCGAGCCGAGCCGGATGCGAACCGGTGCGGCGGCGCGGCAAACCGCGTCGATCAGCCGGGGCAGGCGCTCGGACTGCCCGGTGCTGCGCTTCAGATCGGCGCCCCAGGAAGCGATCTCAATGCCGGTTACGACAATCTCCCGGTAGCCTGCGCCGACCAGCTCGCGCACCTGCGCCAGCGCGTCCTCCAGCGGCAGGCTGCGCACCGGGCCGCGGGCGTAGGGAATGATGCAGTAGGAGCAGAAGTTGCTGCACCCGTCCTGCACCTTGAGCATGGCGCGCGTCCGGGTGGAGAGGCCGCCGGCGGGCAACTGCTCAAAGTCGCGCCGCTTCAGGGCGTTGTCCAGAAGCTCCCGCTTTTGACGGTCCTCCAGCGTTTGCAGGGCCATCGAAAGAAAGCCCTTCCGGTCGCCGGAGCCGGAAACCACGTCTGCGCCAAGGGCACGCACGTCCTCGGGCCGCACCTGACTGTAGCAGCCGCAGACAGCCAGCACGGCCTCGGGGCACTGCTTGCGCAGACGGCGGATCACATTGCGGTTTTTCTTGTCCGCAACTGCCGTGACCGAGCAGGTGTTGACAATGGCGAGATCAAAGGCTTCGCCCGGCGCAACCTCCGTGTGGCCCAGCTCCCGGAGCGTCTGCTCCATCGCCTGCGACTCATATTGATTGACCTTGCAGCCCAGCGTTGTAATTAGAAATCTCATGCGTTCGTCCTCGTTTTCTTCAGGCCGGGACGGGACATTCCGCCCGGTATTTCCCGGTTACTGGCGCCGGGGGAGGTAGTAGTCGTCCCCCTTCTGATAAAAGGGACAGCGCCCGTCCGCACGGGCAAAGACGCGGGCGTACTCGTCCTCGTCCAGATCCATACGGCAGTAGAAGGTGTCGGTTTCTTCGTCGTAGTCATAGTGCCAGCAGGTCTCGCAGACGTTCGGATCCATGCAAAGCCCTCCTCCTCAGCATCCCGGCAAGCGCCGGTTCGGATTCTTTGTAATTTACTATTATACCACGTCTGATCCAAAAAGGAAATACCTGAATGGCGTTCAAAAAAAGTTTTTGATTTGTTTACAGAAAAAAGGTTACAAAGTGTTGACAAACTCTGCATAATCTTGTATGATTAAACCAATTGCAAGATTTGGTACGATGCGCCTTTGGTTTACATAATACGGAGGAATACAATGAAACACTTGCTCTACAGACTGACTGCATTTGCTTTGGCCGGACTGCTTCTGCTTGGTGCCTTCACCGCCTATGCCGCGCCTGTCCGGCTTCCGGACCCGGCCTGCCGTCTGGGAACGACGCCGCTGGCGATGCTGGCCGGCGGCGGCAAGACCGTTCAGGCAGAGAGCGAAACCTATTACATTGAGGAATCGGACGGCTCCGTGCGCCGCTTCCCCTCAAGGGAGACCGTTGTGCAGGGCCCGGTCGAAAAGCTGAACTACCGAAACGGTGTCCTGTACTATGCGCGGATGCTGCCGGAGGGCGGTTTCAATCTGTGCGCCTACACCCTTTCGTCCAAGCGTGAGACGGTGTTGCTGAATCACTTCTGCGGGAAGCTGAAGCAGGTTTATCTGGTGGACGATCAGTATTTGGACTTCTGCTGCGACAACGCGGTTTGGCAGTTGAATCTGGAGACCGGCGACTACCGGCTGATCCTCTTTGCCGAGGATCTTTGGAGCTTCGTGCCCACGGGCTGTGGCCTGATCTACGCCACCGGCAGTCTCTTCAATTACACGCTCTATGCCGACGGACGCTGGCTGGCTTCCAAGGTGGACGACTATAACGTGGATTTCTCCCTCGGCAGCGGGGCTCTGGTCTATACGGTGGACGGGACGGACTATCAGCTCGATCTTGCCGCCGCCTTTGTCGGCACGGCCCAGCCGGTTCGCTTTTCCGGCTACGCCTACACCACTCTGGCCGGGGACACGGAGGCCCCTGCGCTGACGGCGGAGGAGGAGGCAGCGGCGGAGGAAGCCGAGATGGAGCGCATCAACCGCGAGCTTGCCGAGCTTTTGGAGCGACCCGAGAATCAACCGCCCGAGGTCGAAAGCCCCGAGGACGGCGGCGTGACGGAGACCCCCGACCCGAGACAGGCGGACCCCAACGATCCTCAGGCTCCCAAGCCGACCGAACCGACCGCGACAGAGCCTGCGCCCGCAACGGAAGCGTCCGCGCCGGCAGAAGAGCCGACCGCGCCTGCGGAAGAGCCGACCGCGCCTGCGGAAGAGCCGACCGCGCCGGCAGAAGAGCCGACCGCGCCGGCAGAAGAGCCAACCGCGCCTGCGGAAGAGCCAACCGAGCCAGCAGCGGAGGCGTCCGAGCCAGAGGAAGCGGAGGAGATCGACGCGCCCGTCGTGATTACGCCGAGAGAGCCGGTTTCCGTTTTTGAGGACGACGGGATTCCGCGCCGAGCCGCTTCGGTCGGTGTGCAGAACATTGTCCGCCGCGCCCGTCAGATGCTGAACGTGCGCTGGACGCCCCGCAGGAATATTCAGAGCTGGGGCGGCGGCGTTACATATCAAAAGGGCGTTACCTATACCGGTCTGCCCTACTGTCAGGGCTGCTCCTACGTTCCCTGGAACACTTCGCTGAGCTCCTTTGTGAGCGCGGTCAACGATCCCAACAGCAAATTCTATACCTCCCGTTCGACCTACGGCAGAGGCGGTCCCTACTACGGCACCGACTGCTCCGCCTTTGTCTCCTGGGCGTGGAACCTTTCTCAGCGCCGCACGACCTATACGCTCGGCGACAGCTCCGTGTCCTTCAAGGTCGGCAATTCCTACCAGCAGATTCAGGTGGGCGACGCCCTTCTCAGCAGCGGACACACCATTCTGATCACCGACGTGACCTATGACGCAAACGGCAGCATCAACGGCATCGAGATTTCCCACTCGACCAACACGCATTCCTACAGCGATTGCTGCTACAGCGTCCGCTACAAAGGCGCCTCCGACCTGCTCCAGTTCCAGAGATCGTGGCTCAACAGCGGCTACACCATCATTCGCAGCCTGACCCGCAACAGCGTGAGCTACACCCATAGCTGCGCGGTTCCGCTTGATGGCGACGAATGCCCCAACTGCGGCATGAGCTCCTTCCTGAAGCCCGGCATCGACGTGAGCGAGCATCAGGGCGTCATCAACTGGCAGAGCGTGGCCTCAGAGGTCAGCTTTGCGATTCTCCGCGTCGGCTACACCGGCTATAAAAACCCCGTCCAGAAAAAGGACGCCAGATTCGACGACAATGCCAGGGGCTGCGAGACCTACGGCATTCCCTACGGCGTGTACTTCTACGCAGGCGCCACCACGCCCGAGCAGGCCAGGCAGGAAGCCCAGTGCGTTGTGGACTATCTGGGAACTGATCGCATCCTGAGCGGCAAGCTCAGCCTGCCCGTTTTCTACGACGTGGAGGAGGTTCGGAACATTCTGAAGCTCTCCGACGAGCAGCTTCTGGGCGTCATTACCGCCTTCTGCGCAACGCTGGAGGATTTGGGACTGCGCGCCGGCGTCTACGCCGAAACCAACCTCTGGAACAGCCGCCTGACTTCCCCGGCCTACAATTCGTGGGTGCGCTGGGCTGCCCAGTGGGATACCCCGACCTGCACCGCCGTGAACGGCACGAACGTCTGGCAGTACTCCGACGCCGGTCAGCTCCCCGGAATTTCAACCAACGTGGATCTGAACTTCTGGATGGGAGAGGTCGGCAGCATGGATCACCGCTATGTGACCTCAGAGGTCTCCGCAACCTGCACCAAGCCGGGCAGAATCACCTATTCCTGCCTGCACTGCGGCGAGTGCTTCAGCCGGGAGATTTCCGCAATCGGTCATAACTACGCCCTCGGCATTTGCACCCGCTGTGGGGCACGTCAGTCGGTTTTTGAACGGTTCTCGGATGTGAAGCGCGGCAAATGGTACACGCCCTCCGTGGAATTCACAGTCTACCGCGATCTGTTCAGCGGCGTGTCCGAGAGCCTCTTCGGACTGAAGGAACTGACGACTCGCGCCATGCTGGTGACGGTGCTCTACAAGCTGGCAGGAACGCCGGACGTGTCGGACGAGGTTCTCTTTGAGGATGTCAAGCCCAGCGCCTATTATCATCGCGCTGTCGTCTGGGCCTCCCACTACGGGATTACAGCCGGAACCGGCCCGACCAGATTCTCCCCGAAGAACAATGTGACCCGCCAGCAGGCAGTCGTCTTCCTCTTCCGGTTCCTGCTGAACCTCGACCCGGAGAACGCAGACCGGGCGGAGATTTCGTCCTTCCCGGACGCCAATACGGTTGGCAAGTACGCGCGCGAGGCCGTGTCTTGGGCAGTTGCCGCCGAGGTTCTGTCCGGCGCAGAGGAAAACGGCGTTCTGATGCTCAAGCCCGACGCAGCCGCAACCCGCGCCGAAATAGCCGTGATGCTGACAAAGTTTATCGAGTACCTGCAGCAGCACGATCTTGAGGAAGCAGCGGTGACCGCCTTCCTTCCATAATGAACCGCTCCGCAGTGGCCCCTGCCCCGTAGTGGCCGCTGAACACAGCGCCCCATCCCAACGAATTGGGATGGGGCGTTGTGCATTTTTCACAGCTTCTTCATGTGTGCGCTTGCGGTGTTTGCCAGCAGGCGCTTCGTTCCTTTTTCGTCGAAGGCAATCTCCAGCATGGCGTCGCTGCCCATCCGGGTGACGGACAGAATCAGCCCGCGCCCAAAGGAGGTGTGCAGAACGGAATCGCCGGGCTTGTAGTCCGGCGCGGAGCGGACGGGCTTCTCTGCCCGCGCTGTGCCGAAGCCCGTGCGGATTCGGCCCGCGCTGTCCGGTCTGCCGCCGCGTTCGGCAAAGGGCAAATCGTCGTAGCTTCCCGGCTCGGCAAAGGGCAGGTCGTCGTAGGAAAACCGCTCCGACGGGCGGGCGGTGGCTGCCGTCCGTTTGGGACGCGGCGGCTGGGCCAGAAGATCGGGCGGGATGCTCTCAATAAAGCGGGACAGGCGGTTGACCGTGGTGCGTCCGTAGAGCATGCGCTGGCGGGCGTGGGTGACGGTCAGCGTCTTCTTTGCCCGCGTGATGGCGACGTAGCACAGGCGGCGTTCCTCCTCCAGCTCGTCGTGCTCGCCAATGCACCGCAGGCTGGGGAACAGACCGTCCTCGGCTCCGACCAGAAAGACGTGGGGAAATTCCAGCCCCTTCGCCGTGTGAATCGTCATCATCACCACGGCGTCCGCAGTCGCGTCGTACTGCTCGATGTCGGTGTAGAGAGCAATTTCCTCCAAAAACCCGTGCAGGGAGGCGTCGTCGGGGTGGTTGTCCGCGTAATTCACCAGCGAGGAGCGAAGCTCGCGCACGTTTTCCAGCCGGGTGCGGCTCTCCACGTCGCCGTGCGCCTCCAGCATGGCGGCATAGCCGATTCGCTCCACCATCGCGTCGTAGAAGTCGGGCAGCGCCAGCCGATCCAGCAGGGCCGCGCAGTCCTCAATCAGCTCGGAGAAGGCCAGCAGCTTTGCGGCGCTCTTCTCCAGCGGGCTGTAGCGTTTCGCGTCTGCAAGCACCAGATACATCGGCAGGCCCTGCGCCTGCGCCAGTCGGCGGACGGTTTCAAGCGTCTTCGCGCCGATGCCTCTGGGCGGGTTGTTGACAATCCGGTTCAGCCGCAGATCGTCCGCCCGGTTGTTGATGAGCTGCAAATAGGCCAGCATATCCTTGACCTCGGCCCGATCGAAGAAGCGCGTTCCGCCGATGATCCGGTAGGGAATGCCGTTGAACTTGAACGAGCGTTCAAGGGCGTTGGACTGGGCGTTGGTGCGGTAGAGGATGGCAAAGTCCCGGTAGCGCGCAGGCGGCGTCTGGGAGAAAATGCGCCCCGCGACGTAGTTGGCTTCCTCGTTCTCGTCGGAGGTCTCCCGCACGGTGATCGGCGCGCCTGATTCGTTCTGTGTCCAGAGGGTCTTGCCCTTGCGCCCCCGGTTCTGAGAGATGACCGCGTTGGCGGCCTTCAAAATGCACTGGGTCGAACGGTAATTCTGCTCCAGCCGAATCAGCCGCGCACCGGGGTAGCGCTGCTCAAAGCTCAGAATGTTCTCAATCGTCGCGCCGCGGAACTTGTAGATGCTCTGGTCGTCGTCGCCCACGACGCAGATATTCTCCTGCCCCCCTGCCAGCAGGGAGGAGAGCAGATATTGCAGATGGTTCGTGTCCTGATACTCGTCAATCAGGACGTAGCGGAAGCGCCGCTGCCAGTGCAGACGCACCTCCTCACAGTTCTGCAAAAGCTTGACCGTCAGCAGAATGATGTCGTCAAAGTCGAGGGCGTTGGCCTCGCGCAGCTTCGCCTGATAGTCCCGGTAGCAGGCCGACGCGATTCGCAGCCGGTCGTCTCCGGCCTTTTCCGCTTCGGCGGCGTAGTCGTCGGGGAACTGCATCCGATCCTTGGCGCGGCTGATGAGACCGAGAATCGTCCGTGCGGGCAGGGCCTTTTCGTCCAGACCGCGCGCCTTCATCACGTCCTTCATCACGCGCTCGGCGTCTGCGGTGTCGTAGATCGTGAACTGCGCATCATAGCCCAGCCGGTCAATCTCCCGACGCAGGATGCGGCAGCAGGCGGCGTGGAAGGTCATGGCCCAGACCTCCCCGGCCTGTGGGCCGAGCATTTCTGCCAGCCGCTCCTTGAGCTGGTTGGCGGCCTTGTTGGTAAAGGTGATGGCAATGATCCGCCACGGCTCCACCGGCTCGACGGCGCAGAGGGCGGCAGTCGCCTCCGTCATCGGGCCGTCCTGTGCGGCGGCCTGCTCGAGCGCCGCCAGCTCCGCCGCACCGAAGCCTTCGGGGATGGCCTCGCAGTCCGAAGCGCGTCCAAAGCGCACCAGATTTGCGATGCGGTGGATCAGCACCGTGGTCTTGCCGCTTCCGGCGCCTGCCAGAAGCAGAAGCGGGCCCTCGGTGGCAAGGACGGCCTCCTGTTGGCGGTCGTTCAGGCCGGGAAACTCTCGCCGGATCAACGCCCGGCGCAGAGCGATAAAGCGTTCTCTCTCTGTCTGATTCATCAGGAAGCTCCTTTGTTCTGCTTCAAATTTCGTTTGTCCGCCTGCTGCTCCAGCATCCGGTTCAGAATGCCGCCGCAGAAAAAGAGGTAGATGCACACATAAAGCCAGAGCATCGCCATTGCAATGACGGACAGGCTCCCGTAGTACAGGGAATAGTTGCCGAAATGCTCGACGTAGATCGTAAAGAGTTGGGAGAAGACCACCCACAGCACCGCCGTTGTGAAGGCCCCCGGCAGGGAGGCTGCAAAGCGAACCCGGCGGTTGGGAAAGGCAACGTACATCACCGCAAACAGGAGGGTCAGCACCAGCACGGTCAGCGTGGTTTTCAGCCGGGACAGCCGCAGAAGCAGAACGCCGAGGAAGCTCCCGCCCTCTCCGAGTCCGGCGATAAAGTCGTGGCCTGCCAGATGCAGAGTCAGCAACAGCACCGTCGCCAGAATGCCCGTCAGCGTTGCCAGCAGACAGCGCAGCCGCAGGACAATTGCGCCGCGCGTTTCCCGCGCAACGTAAATTCGGTTCAGCCCCCGATAGAGGCTCAGCACACCCTTCGAGGACATCCACAGGGCGGTGACCGCCGAGATCGACAGCACCGCCGGGGAATCCACGGCAAAGAGCTCGTCAATCATATAGTCGGTCAGCGATTGGAGGCTTGCCGGGACGACCTTCTCCAGCAGCAGACGCAGATCGTCCGGACGGACGGGGGTGTACTGCAAAATGCTGATAATCAGCATGACGGCGGGGAAGATTGCCAGCAGCCAGAAATAGGCCGCGTAAGCCGCATAGATGTGTACCTCCAGCCGACGAATCCGGCGGAAAAACAGACAAATCCGATCCCAGGGCTTCATCGCTCCACCTCCCCTCGGTCGCCACGCCACGCCGCACCCACGCCGGGTAGCGGCGCACAGTGTGCGCCACGCCACGCCGGACGCCTTTTTGTTCAGACCCCTATTATACCAAGCCCCGCCCGGAAAAGCAATCGAACGAAACACTTTTTTCTCAGGAAGTACGCCCTCCATGGTAACAGTACAGCCCATCCCGTAGTGGTCAGCGGCCACTACGGAGCAGCAGCAATACGGGCTGAATTGTTACCCTCCATGCAGCCGTTCTCTGCGACGGTCTGGATTTGCCTGCGGCAAATTGCATTCGTTCCGAATGCCGGACGAGCAATGCTCGTCCCTACAACCGGACTTGCCCGGAATCAGTACGCCTCCACCGTAACCCCCTGATAGTACCACTTCAGAATCTCCGCAAAACCGCTGCCTGCAAGGGCCATCGCCTGAGCACCGTATTGGCTCATGCCCACCCGGTGCCCGTAGCCCTTCGTCGTGAAGACGGCTTCTTCGGCGCTCAGCTCCAGCGTAAAGGCTGTGGAGCGCAGGCCGAAGCGCTTGCGCAGCCAGGTTCCGGAAAACGGCCTGCCGCCCAGCTCGATGGTGTCCACGCCGCCGCCGGGGGTGTAGGTGATCTGCCCCACCCAGCCGCCCAGCGCTTCGGGGAAGGAAACGTCGGCGTCCTGTGCCTCGAGCGCCGCGCGGAAGCCCTCGAGGGAGATGCGCGTTTCGTCGGAATAATGGGCCGCGCCCTCCTCGCCGGGGCTTTCGACGGGCTGAAGATAGGGCAGGTCGCTTCCCCAGACTGCGGCGGCGGACTCGGTTTGTCCGCCCGAGCAGGCGAAGAAGGTCGCGTCGATCAGCACGCCCTGATAGCGGATCACCAGACCGTCCGTTGCTGCGACGGCGGCCTCTGCCCGCGCGCGCGCCTCGGACGCGGCGGCTGCCGGGTCGCGCCAGCCTTGACAGCAGCCGGAATTCACGCAGACCGCCGCCCCCTCGTGGCGCCGGTGGAGACTGCTGCGCAGACAGTAGGTGCGCGAGGCGACGGCCTGCGCTTTTCTTGCCTCGTCTGCAAACGAGGACGGCATTTCTGCCAGCAGCACCCCGGTCAGATAGGTGTGCAGATCCATCTGCACAATTTCGCTGCCCTGCAGCACCGGAAGGGTAAACCCGGCGTCGAAGCCGGGCACGGCCTCCGGCGCTGCATCTGCAACGGTCTGGGCGGGGCGGTCTGCATTCTGCACGCCGCCGAAACGATCCGTCGGCTCTGGGTCTGCGGACTGAAAGGCCGTCGGCGTCACGGCGTCGGCTTTTTTTCCGCCGGAGCCGGCACAAAGGAGAGGCAGGGCCGCCCAAAATAGAACAATCACCAACACTGCAAGGACTGAATCCTTCATTTTTCCTCCTGTTCCCGGAAAAACATTGACGAATGGGTAAATCTGTGGTAAAATAACCCCACGTATCAAGGAGAAGTTTAACAACCTCTCCAAAAGCTATGTCCGGCTGCCGCAGTTTAGAACGGGCCGGAGCCCCATTTTGAGGAGTCTGAAGAAAAGGAGCTGTTTGACGAATGAAAATGAAAAAGCCCGATATTTTTCTTGGTATCACCCTTTGCATGCTGGTGCTCGCCGCAGTGCTCTGCATTGTAATCTGGGTAATCCAGAAAAAGGACCCGAGCCCTTCCACCTCTGACACCGGCACAAGCATTGCCACCACCACCGGCGAAGCCGTTCCTTCCGGCAGCCAGACGACGCCCTCCACCGAGCAGGGCCAGCCTACGAACCCTGTGGAGCTTAAGACTATTGACGAGGTCGGCCTGAAGGCCGCGCTCGACGACGCCCTGAACGGACTGACCAGCGAGTGGCAGGTCGTTGTGACCGACCCCGCCAAGGGCAGCCGGATCGCCTCCGCCGTCAACTGCGACCCCAACGCATGGATGACTGCCAACCGTATGGCGCAGGTCTTTATCATGGGCACCGTCTTCCAGCAGGCCAAGGACGGCACGCTGACTCTGGACGCCGTGCTCGACGACGTGAAGGCGATGATTGTACAGAATGATCTTGCCGCAGCCGACAAGCTCACCGAGACGCTGGGCGGCGGCGACGCTGCCAAGGGCCGCGACGCGGTCAAGGAATTCGCCGTTGCAAATGGTGTGCAGTTGGGCTTCAACCGCCCCCTGTCCGGCACTGCCGACAAGAAAAACTATGTCTCCGCCCAGCAGACCGCCGTGCTTCTGGACATGATCTGCCGCGGCGAGCTGGTGGACGAGGCCGCCTCCAAGCAGATGCTGGACATCCTCCTTGAGGGCAGAGAGAATCCCGAGATCGACCCCGGCCTGACCACGGCGAACGCCCGCTGCGGCTTCGTCACCGACATCGAGGACGGCACCTGCATCTGTTCGATGGGCGTGGTGGAGCTTCCCAACCGGAGCTTCGTCATCAGCGTGGTCTGCAACAAGCCCGTGACCACCGACGGCGCCAAGAAGAAGGTTGGCGAGCTGATTACCCTGACCGAGTCTTTCTTCGCAGAGTAAGACCCGCGCCGTTTTTGACGGCGGCAGGGAAAAACGGAAAAAACGAAGAGCACCGAAGCGAGCTGCTTCGGTGCTCTTTCATGCAATCGGGTCTGTAAGCCGGGTTCTGTCTTAGACAGCCATCTATCTTGGCGTATCGTTGCCGATACGCTCCATGCCACCTCCACGGAGACGGCCGGGCCAGCCAATGTCTCCTCCACGGTGTTGCTCCGGATAGAGTTTACAGCACCGGACAGTCTCCAGCCGGCGGGTGAGCTCTTACCTCACCT
>JAFYGM010000106.1 GCA_017543225.1 Oscillospiraceae bacterium | reverse complement strand
GAGAAGGCCTACGAGACCATGACCTCCACCTCGGAGTTCATCGACCGGCGGCTGAACAACAGCGTGAAGAACCTGGCGATCGCCTACGGGGAAATGCTGGCTCCGCCCATGGACGCCATCAAGACCCTCGGCGCCGACATCCTGGAGGGTTTGACGGATCTGATCAACGAGAGTCCCGCTGCGGCGTCCGCTATCGCTGCCGTCTCCACCGGCGTGACGGTGCTGGCTGGCGGGCTTGCGGCGCTGCTGATTGTGGAGAAGGTCAAAGCAGCTTTCGGCGGCTTTAACGCCCTGCTTGCGTCCAATCCTGCGCTGCTCGTCGTGGCCGGGATTTCCGCGCTGGCAATCGGAATCGGCACCTTGATTGCCAATACCAAGGAAGAGAACCAATATCTGGAAGAGTTCAACACCAAGCTGAAGGATATGAAGGACAGCCTCAACAACTCCATTGCTGCCACCGAGGTGACGGTGGATCAGGTCGGGAGATACGTCGACCGCTTGAAGGAGCTGGAAGCGGCCGGACTGAACACCACGGAGGAGCAGGAGGAATACCACGCGATCCTGGTCAAACTGACGCAGACCATCCCGGAGCTGTCCAACATTATTGATCTGGAAACGGACACCATCAAGGGCGGCACGCAGGCCATTGAGGAAAACACCGCCGCATGGGCAAAGAATGCCAAGGAGCAGGCGTATCAAAAATACCTTGCCGAGCTGGAAAGTGCCAAAACGCAGGCGCTGATTGACCGGACTGTCGCAGAAAAGAAGCTAAACGCCGCAAAGGAACGGTCTATACAACTGGGTGAAGAAGAGGTCAGACTACTGAATCTTGCAACGCAGATTTCAGTTGTGGAAGCTTCCGGAAAAAAAGAATACACGAATGCAATTTGGGCGGAAGTGTACGCAAACCAGCGCTTGAATGAACTCTATCAGGAGAAAGGAGACCTTTATGTTGCAGTCTATGCAGCGTTGGATGAACTTGTCGAATTGGGAATAACCGAGGAGAAAACAATCAAAGATTCCGAAGCGGCATTGAGATCCTGCAATGAAGTGCTCGCGTCTGCATCTGACGAATATGAAATTGCAAAACAGGCTATCGATGAATTGACCGAATCGGAGCAGGAGAACGCCGAAGCGGCCGAAACGGTCACGGAAAAAACGGACGCGCTCGGCGACGCTATGCACGATACCGCGAAAAAGGCGTTGGAGATCCGGGAGAAGACCCCCGCCATCACCGACGCAATTCAATCCTGGACTGATAAGTACGGCGACCTCTATAAGGCCGCCAAGGAATCCCTGGAAAAGCAGTTCAAGCTTTGGGAGGAGGCCGAACGGGTTAGCTCCGTTTCCGTCGAAAAGGCCAACAAGGGCATTCAGAGTCAGATCGACTACTGGCACCGCTACAACGATGATCTGCAAACCATCAAGGACAGCGGCATTGCCGGAATGGATCAGCTTTTTAAGTTCATTTCGGACGGTTCCCCGGACTCCATTGCCATGGCGGCCGGGATTGCCGAAGCGATCCGCAGCGGAAACCAGCCTGCCGTGGAGGAGCTGATCGGCCTTTATCAAGATCTGCAAACAGCCCAGACCGACACCGCCGAGGTCATGTTCCAGATGCAAAACGACATGGATGATGCGCTGAACGAGCTGGTCGGCTCGGTGGACGCCGCCGTCGGGGATATGAATATGCCGGACGCGGCCTGGAACGCGGCGCACGAAACCGTGCTGGCCTACGCCCAAGGCCTCTACAGCGGCACCGCCGACGTGGAGCAGGCCGCGCATGCAGTCGCATCTTCTGCCGCAAGCGCGTTGAGCAGCGGCAGAAGTTCGTCCGGATCGGGTCCGAAACCAATGGCCTACGCCTCCGGCACGGACTACGCCGCAGCGGGGCTTGCCCTGGTGGGCGAAGAGGGGCCGGAGCTGATCTATCTGCGCGGCGGGGAGCGGATCCTCACTGCCGACGAAACCAGAAACGCCCTGCGCGGCCTCTACGAGCTGCCGAGCGCCGCTACAAGCTTTTCCGGCTCTGCTGCCCCCGCTGCCGTGGGCGGCGCTCCGGTCGGAGACCGGAAGATCACCGTTATCGTCCCCGTTGAGGTAGACGGCCGGGAGCTGGCCAGAGCGACGGCCACAACAATGGGAGAGGAGATGTTGTTTGATGGCTATTAACGTAACCGCAGCAGGCCGCAGCCTGTCTGAATTTGGTGCAAAAATGCTTTCCTATCCGCAGTTCTCAAAAACCTATGACGTGGAGACCTTCCAGGGACGGCAGCGCTCCACAATGATACCGCTCAAGAATCTGATCACCGGCATGACCATGACGGCGCGGATCGACTTCAGCGGCACCAATGCAGCCCGAACCGCCGCGCAGTCGGAGTTTGAGGCGCTGTTTCGATCTCAGACGCAGCCGGTGGAAATCAACATCGGCGACGGCTATTTCTATCGCTCCGTGCTGCTATCCGCCGTTCCGATTCTGACCTCCGCAG
Source organism: Oscillospiraceae bacterium (assembly GCA_017543225.1). Taxonomy (GTDB): domain Bacteria; phylum Bacillota; class Clostridia; order Oscillospirales; family Oscillospiraceae; genus JAFRPC01. The sequence continues at coordinate 2,689 of JAFYGM010000106.1, read as the reverse complement.
AGCAGATCACCACCGTGGAGTACAGCTGGCGCGTCACAAGGCACAAGACCCCGGTTCTGGTCTCCCTTTACGGGCAGAACCGTCTGACGTGCCCCAGCAACGTAGAGTGCACCGACTGCGTTCTGACGATCCTGGACGGCGCCCAGCAGGGCTACCTTCTGAGTGTAGAACTGAACGGTCTGGAATACATCGTTCAGAGTGCCGATAACCCGAATAACGAGGAAATCGTCCTGGACGACGTCGAGAAAACCTTCAAGATCGGCGGAGCTTCCGCGACCCAAAAGGTTGAATGGAAAGATTTTCCGTTCCTTGTCCCCGGTGAAAATATCATCAATTTTTATCTGGATACCGCACCGGCCTCGCACGTGCTGTTTGCAACGGTTTCCTTTACGCCGACCTATCTGTAGGAGGTGAACCCTGATGCTGGAAATCATCGGCGGCGCCTGCATTCCGCGGGACGATTACGCCATTGCCCACGTGAAAAACGGCCTGGACGAGCTGCGCTTCGAGCTCAGCGTAGACGATCAGAACATCTACCGCAGCTTACGGGAGGGGCTCACACGTTTGCGCGAGCATACGGAGAACCAGAGCTACGTCGTGCGCAAAATCAATTCGATCAACGGCGTTGCTTCGGTGGTCGCACGGCTGGATCTTGCGGACTGGGAGCGGGATCTTCTGCTTGATACCTCTGATCTCTCCGCGCCTGGCTTCAGTCACACTCTTTCGGAGGTCAATATGCTGGCCGCGATCCTTTCCGCTGCGCCATCCCTGTCCGGCTGGACGGTAGAGGATCGCGTGACCACGCATTCCACGCGCAGCATGGAAATGGACGGACCCACGCCGCTGGAGGCTGCCGTCCAGCTGCAAAAAACCTTCGGTTGCGCGCTGCGCTTTTATACGGCGAGCAAGAAGGTGACGATCTTCTACCCGGACGAATGCCCCGTGTCAAACAGCTTTGCGATTGAATCGGTGAACCTGCGCCGACAGCCGGAATACAAGGGGCACAGCACGGAGCTCTGCACGCGGCTGTATCCGGTCGGCAAGGACGGTCTCGGGATCGCGTCCGTGAACGGAGGCGTCCCGTATCTGGACAACACGGCCTACACGGGCGCAGGCGTGGTCATCTGCAAGCTCTGGAAGGACGCCAGATACACGGACGCCGCCTCGCTTATGCGCGACGCACAAGCCCGTTTGGAGACTGCTGCGCGGCCGGTGCGATCCTGGAAGCTGGACGTCATCGATCTGAAACGGATCGACGCGCAGCGCTGGCCGGATATGACGCTGGCAATCTGGACGAAGCTGCTGCTCCAGGATCGCGCACGCAACACGCGGGAGATCGTGCAGGTGGTCTCGGATCTGGTTTATCCGTATTATCCGGATCGGAACCAAATCACGGTCTCCACCCGGACGGAGACGCTGCAAGAGGCTGTGCTCCGGGCAACACAGGCCATGAGCGACCCCAACGGTGAGTTCTGGGGTCAGATCAACGCAAAAGACCCGAATATCTACAACGGAGAGGTCGAGTGATATGGCTGACATAACACTGACGTACAAGGGACGGAACATTCTTGAGCTGAGCGCATCCGGCAATAAAACCATCAAGACTGCCGGAAAATACTGCGAGGCCGATATTGGCCTTGCGTATGTCAAGAGCGGCGGGTTGAATTACCAAAGCAAAACTGTTACACCGGGAGCCAGCCAACAGACCGTTTTGCCGGATTCCGGATATGATGCACTTTCGCAGGTTGTCGTAAACGGTGACGCTGATCTAATCCCTGGAAATATCAAGCAGGGCATTGACATTTTCGGTGTTGTCGGCACCTACGACGGTTCAATGCCGGAGCCTGCGCTTCCGGATGCGTATCAGCGGGTGGAGTACTTGGAGTTTGTGCCGAACATTGGCATTTTTGTCACGATCCCTACAACTGGGTATATCTTATTTTTTGCGGATTGCTTGTCAACAAAGCAGAAAACAGGGGATGAACAAGCCTCTGGAGTGTTTGGGTATCGAGTTGGCTCAACGGCTGCTAAAGATTTTCTACTTGGCTTCAACAAAAATTCCACAAAAATCGACTCATACCTCAGATCGTCAAGTGAAGGCTTTTTGTTCTATGAATTGGACAACTACACCCTTGGAGATCGTGTGACGATTGCCATTTTACTCAAAGAACCACGGGACACGGCTGTTATCGGGAGGTATCTTGGCCCAACAGTGGATTCTATGACTAACAATGACTCATTTGAAGGCAGGTTTTTCTCACTGAAAGGAATTGATGCTATTACTGGCGACACTGTTTCGTGGTTTGTCCCGTGTTATCGCAAAGCTGATAATGAGATTGGCGTTTATGACCTCATCGCTCAGGCATTCTATTCAGACAGATCAATCCCATATAGATCATACACGCTTGGCTCCATCACTGCGGGGCCTGATGTAAACTAAAACGAAGGAGGAAATCAAAATGACACACAGAATTGCAGCAATCAGCGCGGTCTCCGGCGTTGCGGCGGGGGTAGTCTCCGCCCTGATCGGGGGCTGGGATCTGGCCTTGGAAACGCTGGCCATCATCATGCTGCTGGATTACTGCACCGGCCTGATCGTGGCGGGGGTTTTCCACAAAAGCCCGAAATCCGAGGGCGGGGCACTGGAGAGCAAGGCGGCCTTCAAGGGGCTGGTGAAGAAGGCCCTGAT
>JAFYGM010000105.1 GCA_017543225.1 Oscillospiraceae bacterium | reverse complement strand
GGACGTCAGCTTTACGGAAACGCTGATCGACCGGGAGGAGTTGCTTGCGTTCCACAAACAGCTTGGCAATGAGAATTGCCTCGACATTGCGGAAAAGCTGAGAATCCGAATCACGGACGAGCAGGCAAGGGATGCGGTAAAGAAGATTTCGGGCTGTGATAATGTGGCGGAGTTCCAAAAGCTGACGCCGATCAATCGGGACAAAGCAATTCTCAAGCTGCGAGATCAACACCTGTCTCTGCGCCAAATCTCCCGCCTGACCGGCGTAAGCCTGACGATCGTCCGAAGAATTGTGGAAGAATAGACAACACATCCCCTACTACATTTTCTATGCTATAATACCGAATGTATTTTTTTAAAAGATAGGAGGCAAGTCAAGGATGAGTAAAGGCTTGTTTTTTGTTGTTATTGTTGTTGCACTTTCTTTGATACTATGTGGCTGTAATAAGCAATCTACGAATTTGGAGCTTCCTGAGAATCCAATAAAGTTTGTAACCTATAGTTATTGTCCCGAAGATAGTGATCATGGGTATAGAGCCTTTGATTATAATGGAAGAACCTATATTCACTTTGCGGAACATAATGGAGCTTTCAAAAAAGATATAGGGAGCAACTGTTTGGGTCTAATTGTACAGGAAGGTGTAGAATATGATGATGAATTAGTCATTCAACTGAAGGAATTTGAAAACAACGATATTCTGATGATTTATTTCCCTTATGGGTTGATGGACCCGCCATATTTTCTCAGAGCAATTGACACACAAGGACAAGTGTTAAAGTTGCCTGATTATATTGACCAAGATTCAATTGATGATTTTTGGAAGTAACTTTACGCCCGAAGCAGAACCGCAGCGGGGAGAAATCCTCGCTGCGGTTCTGCTTTATACTTTATTGCGTGTGAAAGCTCCTTTTTTACAATCAGCTAATTCTGTGGTTAAAACAGAAGTCCTAAAAAACGATATTCGAGGAGATAATAAATTGAAAAATAAGTATAAGTATTGGGCAACTCTTGCCTCAATTTTGTGTGCAATTCTCTTTTTGTCTGGTTGTTCAGGCGATAAAGAAAAAGCATCCGAACAGGAACGAATCTATATTGTATTCAATGATTCTCTCTGCTGTGACAATGCAACATTTATTGAACCAATGCTGGGTATAGAAGCGATTATGTTGGATAAACAAATCGGAAAAACGAGTGATGGAAAACAGGTGTTTTCAATTCGGAATATGAATCCCGATGATTACATCTGTCTGCGTGTGGAGGGAGATGAACGAGTTTTTCAAAACAATCACATACTGCCACTGTCAGATGTGAAAGAACTGGATTTTTCACGACTGGTGATACGAAATGATCACAATATTGAAGACAGAGAAGAGATCACTGATAAGGCAATTATTGAAGCTGTCATGCGTCAAATAAGCGATGAAAATATCGTGACCGGAGAAGTAGTCGGCGAAAAATTTCGGGATTTTACCTTTTATTCAAGCAAACTTGAAGGTATGTGCTATAAATTCTGTTATGTTGAAGATGAATATGGAGATTCGTATCTCTATGATCCTTATTTGGGTTACGCATGGAAATTTGCAGATAAACTATTTGAAATAGAATAACTGATTAAGAAAACATCGTCGCGCTTTAAAGCGAATAAATCAAGCGAAAATATTTAAAGAGTTTCTAAAATAGCTTGCTTCGTTCAGGTTCTGAACTGGAGGGTTTTCAACCGTTGTGACCTCATGTTGCGCGGGTAGCGTCTGCCCGGGCGAATCGGAACCCTGTCCCGAAGCAGCAATGCCGGGGAGATTATTGATGTAGAGGATGGATACGCATATGCTTTTCCAGGTATTGGAATTGGAGTTTATCGTGAGCAGATTCCCGGCAACCTCCCAGAATTTATCAGAGAAGTGCAGGAAGCTGGGGAGGATATCACAGACAATCCAAATATCAAAGAAGAACAATTAAAGGCGTTGCATTGGGCAACAATCGCAGTAACCCCCTCAGAAGATCCGTGGAAGGTCTTGCAATAAGAGGATTCCTAATCGTAAGATATCAATCAGGGGCCGGTTCTCGAGATACAGAGAATCGGCCCCAACGTCCAACCGGGGGTTCGGATTACGGCACGTTGGCCCAGCTTGCGGGGAGCGCGTTCGCATAGGGCTCCAGCGCATTCGAATCATGCACGGTGACGGTAATACCGCCCCAGCCGGAGAGAACCAGCGTGTGGGACTCCTCCTCAATCCGTTCCAGACACAGTACCGTGTGCCCGTCTACCGCGCTGTGATAAGTCCTTTCCACGCCGTCCTCCCAGTACGCCGCGCCTTCACGCAGCACGTAGTATCGACCGACCTTCGGCTCATCTGGTTCCTCATAGGGAACGAGGTCGGATTCGTGCAGCCAGCCGATCGCGGAGGTTTCCTCCCGCCCGGTGCTGACAAGATACCAGACGCTCATTTGCCCGGGCCTTACGGTTATTTGCCCGGCAGCCTCTTCCGGCTCGGACACGGCTGCCGCCTGCAGCACTGCAAGGCGCTGTCCCTCATAGACGCCGCCGACAGAGGGCGCGTCCTGCGTTGGCGTACTGCGCAGCTCTGTTCTGGCGGGGGGCATTCCTTCGTCAAAGCTTGCCTCGCGGTAGTACAGGTACAGCGTCAGATTCAAATCCGTTCTGACCGTCTCCTCCGGGTCTGTCGTTCCGGAGGACGTTTTCGCTTCGGAGGAGGCAGCCTCGGACGGCAAAGCGGGATTTGGCGCTTGCCGATTCAGCAGCAGCAGAATGCTTCCTGCGCCGAGAACGAGAATGACAATTGCCGCTGCAAGGGAAAACCCGTGCCTCCAGTCCAATCGGTGTTTGCGCAAACGCAGAGGGCGGTTCTCCGGGTCCTGCCTGTTCCCGGTAAGGTGGGAAGCCCCCTGCGTCGGACTGCCTCCGGCCCGATTGCGCAGCACAGAGAACCGTCCTCTGTGTTCCTCCGGGCCTTCGTACAGATCCATCAAATCCGTGATTCTGTATTTCATGGTCTGACCTCCTTTTCCAGCCGCTGACGCAGGACTTCCCGGCCTCGGGAGAGGCGGGAACGCACGGTTGCCGGAGCAATCTGAAGTTCGGCGGCAATGTCCTCCGCAGGCTGTAAATAGAAATAGTAGCGAAGGACGATTTCCCGATCCATTGGGCGTAGACTGTCCACAGCCTTTCGCACCGCCTCCGCCAATTCTTCCCGGATGACCTCGTCCTCCAGAGCGGGGTCGTTGCTCGGAAGCTCGATTTCGTCCAGATCCATCGGCAGATCACGTCGGGGACGGAGCCAGCTTTTTGCGCGGTTCCGGGCAACGGTGCCGAGCCACGGCTTCAGCTTTCCGTCCTTCACGGCGTCGGCGTGCTGCCAGAGCGCCAGAAACACGTCGGCGCAGAGCTCCTCCACGTCGGCCCAGCTTCCGCAATCGCGGAGGATATTCGACAAAACCGTGCAGACGTAAGACCGATAACGCGACGTGAGCTGATCCAGCGCATCTTGATCTCCTGCCCGCAGCCGTTTCAGCAAAGCGGCCTCTCGCATGGGCTTCATCTCCCTTCATAAACAAGAACGCGGTCAGGCAGGAAAACGTTGCAGATTTCTTCGTGAAGCACGGGGAACGGCTCTTGCGTCCGCAAGAACCGTTCCCCCTGTCCGCTATGCGCCCGTCCGTTCTGCGTCCCGCTCCCGCACAAATTCGTCGAAGCGAACGTCCAGAATCTCATAGGCGTCCCGGTTCGGCCCGTCGAAGTGCCACCATTCCAGTTTGGAGCGTTGGAAGCCTGCGGCGGTCATGATCTCGTTCAGAAGCTCCCGGTTGGCAATCTGTGCCTCGGTTGCACCCTGATAATCGCTGTTCGCTGCCACGGAGAAATCGTCAAATTCGGTCGGCATATCCAGATCTGCCCCGTCAGGCGTACAAAGTGTGACATCGACGGTTATGCCCCGCGCGTGCATGGAGTAGGGGCCGGGAGCCGGAACGTATGGGGCCAGCTCTGCCGGGGCGCTGTCGTGCAGCGCCTGCTGGACGGAAATCGGGCGGTAGGCATCCCAAATCTTCAGACGAAGCCCCTTTTCCTTCGCCAGATTGTTTGCGACAATCAGCATTCCGACGATATCCCGGTTGACCAGGCACAGCGTCCGGTCATAGTGCTGAACCCCGGTAAAGTTGTCTGTCGTGGCGTACTTTTGATCGATCACAAAGCTGTCGTCGATGGCAAGCAATTCCACCAGCCCGTGATAAACAAAGGGCTCCTGCGGAGCTTCCTGCCCGTTCTCAGAGGACGCAGGAAGCTCCGTATTTGCTGCAGCCGAGGAAGCCTGCAAATCGGGGGTGCTTTCGGTTGCAGACGCCGCGATGGTTGAGGTTTCCGGCGCGTCGCTGGTGCACGCGCTGCTCCATTGCGTCGAAGAGAATGAAGCGGCAGTTGTGGTTGCGGAATTCTGCGAAGCGTCCGGCGCAGGAAGCGCACAAGCGGAAAAAAGTGCAAGCAATAGAATTGTCAAAACGAAAGGGCGTGTGCGCGTGTTTTTTTTGAATTGCATGTTGCCTCCTGTGTCTGCTTACAGGGAGAGCAAGTCCTTCACCGACTCGCCGCAGGCGTCCAGCAGGGGCTTTCCGGCGGCAACGCAGACCGCGTTTTCTGCCGCCAGCGCCTCGAGCACAGGAATCAGCGCCAGCAGATCGTCGGCAGTGGTGTGAAGCAGCTCCTGATAGCGGGTTCGTACCTCGTCCTCGGTGATGCCGCGCAGCCAGCGGGCCTCCCCCGCGGAGAGCTTGCGCTCTGCGGAGCGGAGCGGATCGAAGGTGGAGACCGCGCCGAGGATATAGCCGGTGAGATCGGGCTGCTCTGCGCAGAAGGCGCGCAGGAAGGCGGGCACATTGCGCATCACGTCCAGCGAACGGGCGGGTTGGGGATCGCGGTAGGTGTAGTAGAACAGATCGTTGCTGCCCCGTGCCGCAAAGCCGCAGCCGTAGGCGCCGCCCTGTACGCGAATCTCGCTCCAGAGATAGTTGAAATTCAGCACGTTGGCAAGCACCGGGTAGCTTCCGTTGTAGCGCCTGCCGTGGTGCAAAAGGTTTGTGCCCATTGCAGCAAAGCCGACGGCGGCGGGAATCACAATTCCCTCCTGCTGCGCGCCGGGCAGGTCATAAATCGCTGCCTCGGGCGCGGCCTGTCCTGCGGGGATCGCGTCGGCAAAGCGCGTCAGCGCGGCGTCGGTCACATGCTCATTGCAGGAAAGCGTCAGACGCTCCCGCACGGTCAGCCGCCGGGCCAAGCCCTCCATCTGTGCAAGCAGAGCGCGCAGCGCCTCGTCGTCGGCGGTGCTCATCTGCTTGAGCCAGCTTGCGTATTCGATGCCGCCGGTTGCCTCCAGCGCAACGCCGTGGGCAGTCAGATCTGCGACGATTCGAGAGACAGCAAACGTCTGTCCGGCGGAGGCCAGCGACATCTGTGCGCCGAGCGTGAGCTGCTGGAGCGTGTCGCGCAGCAGGGCAACGTCGTCCCAGACCGTGGCGGTCAGAATCTCCGCCAGCAGGGAAGCGGCCCGCTCGTCCAGCTCCGGCAGACAGGACAGGGAGGCGGAGAGCAGCACGCGGCAGCGCGTGGGTGTCTCGCCCTCAATGATAGAGGGGTTGATCCCCAGTCGGCCCGTGGCCCGCAGAATCTCCAGCGGCAGACGGGAGCGGGGATAGCGCCGCGTTCCCATGCAGCCCATCAGACTGCACATCACCGCAAAGACGGGCAGCTCCTCCTTTGTCACGTCGTTGGCCTCCAGATAGGCTCGCAGGAATGCAAGCCGCCCGCCCACGCGGTGGCGCAGCAGAGGAATCGTGCCGAACCTGGTCTCGGTCATGTCGAGCGGGCTCGGCGCCTGCGCCAGATCGGAAAGGCGAAGCATCGGAATGGTTGCCAGCGCCTCCTCGCTGTCGGGCGTCTGCTGGAACTGGCGCAGCGCCTCGGCGCGTTCGGCCTGCAATGCGCAGTCGGCCTCGGTCCAGCGTTCCGTGATTGCCCGAACGCGGGCCGTTTCTGCGGCGGCGGTTTCCGCATTGAGCGTCGGAGAGGGTACCAGTGTCAGGGTGACGAGATGCTCGTTCTCCAAAAACAGCTCCCGCAGAAGACGCTCCGGGAAATCGGTGGCAAGGGCGGCCTCCAGCGCAGCCAGCGCGTCCTCCGCCAAAAGCCCCTGTGCGGGATCGCCGCCGTAGAGCCAGTCGTCGAGCATGTCGATTGCCTCCGCCAGACTGCGCGGCGCGCCGCTGTCCCGATCCCGAAGCTGGAAGGCGTAACGGCAGAAGCAGGCGTCCAGCCGATCCCGATCCAGCCCTTCGTCTACAATCCGCGTCAGCGTTTCGCGGACGGTCTGCTCCAGCGCTTCCTGTTGCTCCGCGTCGGTGTTCAGCGCAGTCCAGCAGGCGGAGGTCTGCTGCAAACCGCTGGAAAGCCCCATCGAGAAGTCCTGCGCCAGTCCTGCGTCGAGAATGGCCCGCTTCAGCGGCGCATCGTCGTCGCCGGTCAGATAGTCAGACAGAACGCTCACGGCGTTGTTGCGCAGATCATCATCGAAGGTGGAAAGCAACGTGGCCTGCGCAACAATGGTGCGCTGCGCCGGGTTCTCCTCCGGACTGATGGCGTAGGGAACGGTTCTGCGCTGGGCGGGCACGGGCTTCTGCATGGGAATGTCAAAGGAACCCTCGCGCCGGTCGAATTCGTGGAGGAAGGCGTCGAGCTTTTCGAGACAGGCCTCCAAATCGACGCTGCCCACCAGACTGATCCGGGCGTTGGAGGGGTGGTAGTATTTTCGGTGCGTGGCAAGGAACTGCTCATAGGTCAGCGTGGGAATCTGGACCGGATCGCCCCCGGAAACAAAGCGATAGCAGGTGTCCGGGTAGAGCATTTCATCCAGCAGGTTGCTCTGAATCGTGTCCGGAGAGGCAAAGGCTCCCTTCATTTCGTTCAGAACGACGCCCTGCAGACAAATATCGTCTCCCTCGCCCTCAAAGCGCCATCCCTCCTGCCGGAAGATTTCCGGCTTGCGGAAGACAGCGGGGTGAAAGACCGCGTCGAGATAGACGTCCATCAGGTTCAAAAAGTCCTGTCCGTTCCGGCTGGAGACGGGGTAGACTGTTTTATCGGAAAAGGTGATGGCGTTCAGAAAGGTCTGAACGGAGGTCTTCAGCAGCTCCACGAACGGCTCCTTGACGGGATACTTGTCCGAGCCGCAGAGAACGGAATGCTCCAGAATGTGAAACACGCCGGTGGAGTCCTCGGGGATGGTTTTGAAGGCGATGGAGAAGGTCTTGTTTTCGTCGGCTCGATCCAGCCAGCAGAGCTGCGCGCCGGTCTTCTCATGGACGTATTCCCGCAGCGTACCCTCCAGCTCCGCAAACTCCCGCATCCGGACGGGGAGAAAGCCGTGAATCATCTCTTTCTGATACATGGTGAAATCCTTTCTGATAGACTTGTTTTCGGTGTAATGATTCTCTGATCAAACGATTCCAAAAGATTTGCGAGGCAGCGTTGCGCCAGACGAGGCCAAGGACGCAAGCGGGCTTGACGCCCTGCAAGGACGACAGCGAAGGATCGACAAAGCTGACCGCAAAGATCTGGAAGGGTTTATCTAAGGTAATACCGCTCAATTCCCAGTACCCATCTTGCTTGCGGAATCTAGTGTTCCGGAAAGTCTAAAAGTTGTATTAGCTGCAAGCAGGGTTTCGCCAGACGAGGCGGAGGACGCAGGCGGGCTGACGCCCGGCAAGGACGACAACGAAGTATGGCGGAATCCTGCGCCGCAGATCATGCCATTT
>JAFYGM010000104.1 GCA_017543225.1 Oscillospiraceae bacterium | reverse complement strand
GAGCCCCAGGCGGCTTATTACGCCTGCCTGCGGGCCAGCGACGAGGAGCTGGCGACGATTTTTCACTACGGGGAGCTGGACGAGCAGATGATCCGCAGCCGGGATCCCCTGTGGGACGAGACGGAGCAGAAGTTCCACAATTCCATCGCCTCCGCCACCCACAACCAATTTATCACCGCCCTGCTGCCCATCTTCAACCGGGCCATCCACCAGGGCATCATGCTGGCCAACGAGTCCCCCGAGGTCTCGGAAATGACCCTCCACGACCACCGGATCCTGATGCAGTATCTGCGGGACCGGAACCCCGAGGGGGCTAAGACCGCCATGTATCTGCACATCATCAACACCATGCGGGCCTTCCATATCCCGCTGGACTGAGCACAGAGGACGGTTCTCTGTGCGCCCGCGCGCTCCCAACAACAACCGTCATGCAGCACAGAGAACCGTCCCCTGTGCGCCCGACACCAAAACAAAGGAGATCATCATCGTGAAAGGACTTACCATCACCAAGACCGAACATCCCAAGGCAAAGCCTGCCAAGGGCGCGAAGCTGGGCTTCGGCTCCGTCTTCACCGACCATATGCTGCTCATGGACTACACCCGCGGCCAGGGCTGGCATGACGCCCGCATCGTCCCCTACGGCCCCATCTCCCTGAGCCCCGCTGCCACCGTCTTCCACTATGCCCAGGAGACCTTCGAGGGCATGAAGGCCTATCGCGCTGAGGACGGCCGCATCCTGCTGTTCCGGCCCGAGGAGAACTTCAAGCGCCTGAACATCTCCAACGAGCGTCTTTGCATCCCCGCGCTGGATGTGGATTTCTGCATTGAGAGCCTCAAGGAGCTTGTCATGCTCGACAAGGATTGGATCCCCGAGGACAAGGAAGCCTCCCTGTACATCCGTCCCTTCGTCATCGGCAATGAGGCGAAGCTCGGCGTCAAGGAAGCCGACAACTACATCTACTGCGTCCTGCTCAGCCCATCGGGTGCGTACTATGAGAATGGTCTGAAGCCCGTTCCCATCTACGTCGAGGAAGAGTACGTCCGTGCGGTGCGCGGCGGCACCGGCTTTGCCAAGACCGGCGGCAACTATGCCTCCTCCATGAAGGCCCAGTCCATTGCCCATGAGAAGGGCTATTCCCAGGTTCTGTGGCTCGACGGCGTGGAGAAGAAGTACATTGGCGAGGTTGGCGCCATGAACATCTTCTTCGTCGTGGACGGCGAGGTTCTGACCCCCGAGCTGGACGGCTCCATCCTCTCCGGCATCACCCGTAAGTCCATCATTGCGCTGCTGCGCGACAAGGGCTACAAGGTTACCGAGCGCAAGATCACCATTCAGGAAATTGCGGACGCCTACGACGCCGGCAAGCTGCAGGAAATCTTCGGCTCCGGCACCGCCGCTGTCATCAGCCCGGTCGGTGAGCTCAAGTGGGGCGACAAGGTCATGAAGATCAACAACGGCGAAATCGGTGAGATCTCCATGTACGCCTACAAGACCCTGACTGACATCCAGTGGGGCCGCGCGAAGGGTCCCGAGGGCTGGTCTGTCGAAATCGGCAGAGAATAATCCCAAGCGCACAGAGTAATCCATAAAGAGTCATTCATAAAAAGACGCCAAGGTGCCTGCTCTCGCAGCCCCTGGCGTCTTTTGATTGCGCTCGAAGAAAGGTCAGGTTGGATAAATATGACGCAGGATCAACGCCGCGCAGCGCACGGACGCTTCTCCGTCCTCACAGAAGTCGTTTTCCCTGGCAAACTCTGCCCAAGCCGCACTCGTCCAGAGCGGCTGAAGGTCGGTCAGAACCGCTTCCAACTCCTCATTACTCTGCGCCGCCGGGAATGGCAGCTCCTCCGGCTGGAAGTTGTAGTCCCGCTCGTGCTGATAGGGCTTTGCGTCCGGAACAAAGCGAACGATTGGCTTGCCAGTCAAAGCATAATCAAACATGGCGTCGGAATCGTCCGAAATCAACAGTCCTGCAGCACTCAGCAGCTCCGCCATGTCGGGGTAGTGGGAGGCGTCCACCAGTCGGTCGCCGTCATAGGCATAGGAACCGGCAGGGAGCGCTCCCCGATCCGGACGAATCGCCAGCGTCCATGTCCCCTGAAAGGTTTCCGCCGCCTTGCGGCAGACCATTTCGACATCAAGACGGGCGGAAGCAGCGGCGCGCTCCTCCACATCTGCCGGGACATAGAGCGCAAGCTTCCGATCCTCCGGAATGCCGAGCGCTTTGCAGACCTTCGCATGCACCGCAGCCTGATCCCCGAAGAACACGTCGTTGCGCGGCGTTCCGGTCTTCAAAACCGGGCCGTTGTACCAGAAGCAGGTGCGATAAAGCTTCTCCATAAAGCCGTTGCCCGCAACCATCAGGTCGCATTGGGCGGCGTCGAGCTTACAGGCCGCAAGATAGCCGGCAAACAGGTTCGCCTCGGCGTCCTTTTCAATTTTTTTCAGGGCGAAGCCGTGCCACGTTTGCAGATAGAACTGACTCTTGCGTTTCAGCTTCTCATATTTCCGGTCGTTGTCCACCCAGACCCCCGCAGAGGCAAGGGCGCGAAGCTTTTTCCAGCCGGAGGCAGGAACTGCACGCACGCCGTCGGGAAGCGTCCTCGCCGCTTCCGCATCCCTGCAAAGCCAGACCAGATCGAGCGCCTCGCCGCTTTTCCGCAGGACCTCGCAAATGGCCTTGGGGCTGTCGGCATAGCCGCGTCCGTAACAGTTCGAGAAGACGACACGGTTTTTCTTCACAGGCGTCACGACACAGGCGGCCTTCGCCGCAAGCTTTCGGAGCAGTGACATCAGAGCATTCTCTCCTTTTTCGATCTCCCGGCAAAGGCGAAGCCTCAGCCCTCTTCTCGTTTCTTTCTCTGCACCGCGCGGGCAGCCGCTAGCAGAATCACGGCAAGCAGCAGACCAATCACAATCCCAATCCCCGTCCTTGAGAGACTGACCAGAAAATGGGCGCGGCTGTGACAGAAGGTGTTGGCCACAGAAGCAAAGCCAATCGCAGCAAACACGCCGCAGAACCAGCGCAGAACGCGCTTGTTGCGGAATCTGAAATACAGCCCCAGACAGAGGAATGGCCAGCCCAGCAGGAACTCCTTGGTGCGGGGGCGATAGAGAAAAATCCGTTCGAGCAGATTGCGCAGGCGCTGCTCCAACACAGAAACATTGAGCATCCGATCCCCTGTGCGAAGCAGATAAACCAGACCCACACCGAGCATTGCCGCAATCAGAACGCCAAGCAGGACCGGCGAGCGCAGCGCAACACGGAGGTCCCTCCAGTCGTCGCGCAGCTTGTTTCCGGGACGGTGGAAGCACCGGTAGCCGAAATACAAGAAGGCAAAGGCAAAAACACAAGTCTGGCTGATCTTCACACCGCGGAACATTTGGAGAACAATCAGATAGGCCCGGCTGCTCTGGAGCGCAGAAATCTCCAAGCCTCCCAGAAGCGACACGCCGACACAGAGCAGCGCACCGAAGAGCATGGCGCACACGCGGCTCTTCTCTCGCTCGGGCTGCTCCGTCCAAGTCCACATCAAAACCGCAGCGAGGCAGGGATAGCAGATCGAGGCGGCAAGCGCAAGGGCTGTGATTTGCAGAGAGCGGAAAAACAGCAGGCCAAGCGTGTTTTCCAGAAGACACAAGGCTGCCAGCGCAAATTCCACCTTGGTCGGCAAGGGAATCAGATGCCTGACCAGAAGCAGGCAGGCAAACAGCACCGCCAAGCCCGTGAAGAACAAGAGCAGCAGGGATGGCTCCGAGGGTTCGTATCCCTCCGGCATTCCATAGGCATAACCGAGATGGCCCAAACGTTTCTCAAGCGCCGTAAGCAGCTTGGCATAGACTGCACGATCTGTCACCATGACGCCGTCCGCGGTGGAAACCGGCGCAACCCAGATCACCTGAATGCCTCGATCCACAATCGAGCGGTAAAGGATGTTCTCGGTCTCCTCCGTCCCGGCATAGCCGAGTCTGCCCACAGAGCTCTGACACCAGCGATTGAGCCAATAGCCCTTGGCAATCCTGCCGGGATAAGAAGCTGCATCAAATCCGTCCGGAAGCGCGAGTCCGGTCTGCGCCTCCTTCTCCATCAGAACCAGCAGGCTGTGGTTGGCAGTCAGCGACGTGACGACATCTGAGATCGGCTTGGTTTCTACCGTTGTTAGAACGCTTTTGCTCGCAGAAACCCCTATGGATTGGTCATAGTGCAGGGCAAAGAAATAAACTTCGGTCCCGGCAATGTCGCCAATCTGCATGGCAGAGAGACCGGCGTCGGAAACAGGCTGAACCAGCTCTGCCTTTTCCATCTGCTTCGGCGTCATCAGCACGCCCTGCAGTCCGGCCTCCGACAGGGTGGAATACCATTACTCCACCGTCTCCCGGGAAGCATTCGCCAGCGTGGTCACTTCCTCGTAGCTGATGACCGGACAGACCGTTTTCTGCGTCTTCTCAAGCTTCACCCGCTGGAGTACAAGCGCCAGCGCCGCGAAGGTGAACAGAACGCTCAGCACCAGCAGCAGCCGGTCGAATCCTCGCAGCTTGTTCAAATCAGGTTCTCCCCTTTCTCAATCTGCCAAGCATCATTGTGATCGCCTCGCGATCACCCAGCAGCCAGCACAGCAGTCCGTAGACCAGAAGCCCGACCACGCCGAGCAGTGCATATTCCAACAGCATCAGAAGCTTGCTCTGCTCCAGCGCAGAGAGGGCGTTGGCACAGCAATAGGCCAGTGCGCCGGTTATGGCGGCGCTGACCGTTTCCTTCCACAGTCTGGAAACCGGGAAGGCGTTCTTCGACCCGCGGAAGAAGCAGATCAACGCCAGAAGGCCGCCGACGCTCAGCGCCAGCGCAGTTGCCAGCGCAATCAGGCCCGGCTTCTCCTGCGCGGAGAACAGGCCGTTCAGCCCCAGATTCACAGCCAGCACTACGCCGTTGATCAACAGCGGTGCAAGCGTCTGGCGCATCGTGTAGTACGCCTTGTTGATCAGATCGAGCACACAGAACCCGGCCATTCCCAGCGCATACATGGAAAAAATCCCGGCTGTGATTGAAGACGAAGCCTTGTCAAAATTGCCGCGCTCGAAGAGAACCTGAATCATCGGCAGAGAAAAGGCGCTGAACAGCACGGAAAACGGAAGAATCACAAACAGGGTATTGCCGAGGGTGCCGCCCACATAGCACTTGTACTCCTGCTCGCCGGTGCGTGTGTATTCCCGGTTGAATTTTGGAAACAGCACCACACTGATGCTGTAAATCAAGGTCGTCGCAACCGGAGTAAAAAGCTTGTCTGCATAGTAGACGCCGCTCACCGCACCGTCGCCGTAGCCGGCGACCGTATTGGTATCCGCCAGATAGCACCACAGGAAGATAGAGGTGGTGAACAAAGTCACCAGCGCTGTCCTGCCAAAAAGCCGAAGCTCCGGATCCTTCAGCCGCAGCGCCGGGCGCAGCCGAAATCGCTCCTTCCTCGCACTGGGAAGGATCATGGCAAGCTGCAGCAGCCATGCAAGGCAGACCGCAAGTACATATTCCTCCATCCGCTCCGCGCTGGCAAAGAAGGCCAGAAATACAATCAGCGCCAGATTGTAGGGAAGGCTCATGCTCCCCTGAAGGCTGTAGTGTCCCATCGACTGCATGGCTGCCACCAGCAGGTAGATCAGTACAATCAGAGGAAGCGTCGTCAGACAAATCCGCAGGTAAGATTGCAGCTTCGACAGGTTTTCCCCCGTCATACCGAACCAGCGCCCAAGCGGTGCAAACCGGATCAGCAGATATCCAATCGCGCAGAGGAAGAGGCTCGTAACGACACAGACGGAGACCAGATTCCCCGCCACGCGCTCCGCAGGCTCCCGCCCCTCGGCAAGCTTCTTGGAGATGATCGGGACGGCTGCAACACAGAGGGCGTAGGCCAGCGTTGTAAACAGGTAAACCGTATGATTATAGGCTGTGGAGTAGAGATCGAACTGAAGCGTCGTGCCGAACGCATCCGCTTGCAGCGCCTCCCGAATCACGCCAAGCAGCTTTGCAACCAGAGTGATTGCTGTCACAAGGCTAATCGCTGTCACTGTCTTTTTATTCTGCTCCATACAACCTCCTTTCCGGGCTCCCGCATCTCGGAATCGAAAGCGAGATCCCCGTCGGCGTCTTCGTCTGCGCACAGGGCTTGCCCTCGGCGGAAGAGGCGTCCGGTCGCAGCGGAAGGACGCTCTGTCTCAGACAAGGAAGACCGCACAAAAAGCACATCGAACAATGGATTGTCCGATCACCCCCGTGTACTATACCACACAACCAGGTCAATGTCCAGAAAAAGTTCCCTGTTTCGCGAAAAAGGGCGTTGATCAAAATCGTGTTTTTTGCCGCGCTTCGCTATCCGGCCACGGAACGCAAAAAGGCACAAAAAAAGAGAAGCGGCATCCTTTCGGATGCCGCAGGGCTGGAATAATCAGCCGTTCTCCTTCATCTTGGCAAAGCACTCGCTGCAATACACAGGACGATCGGTCTTGGGCTCAAAGGGAACGCGGGCTTCCCGGCCACAGGCAGCGCAGGTGGCAGTGAAGAACTCTCTGGGAGTACGAGCAGCGTTCTTGCGAGCGTCACGGCAGGCCTTGCAACGCTGGGGCTCATTCTGGAAGCCTCTCTCAGCGTAGAATTCCTGCTCACCGGCAGTAAAAACGAACTCGTTGCCGCACTCTTTGCAAACTAAGGTCTTGTCTTCAAACATGGATTTTACCTCTCTTTTGGTTGCCTGTCCTAAAAAAACGCGAACATGGGCAAGAATTTATGCTAAACGGGAAAACCGCTTTCGCCGGAACAAGGTGCCCCGCAACGCCTTGCAGAAGCACCGGATTGCGGACGCGGACACCTCTCTGTGGAGCATCCCCGAACCCGCCAATCGTTATTCTTTGATTTTCGGTGATAATTATACCACGCAATACGGCACTGTCAATAAATTTTTTCAAAAACCTTCAATTTTTTTGGAATCCTGTCAAATCCACGCAGGCCGAGTTGGATAATTCTATCAAATATTCTGAATATCTTTGCTTTTTAGCGCTCTTCGCGTGCAAAACCGGAAAATCTGCCTCAAAACAGACTTTTGAGCCGTCGATTCCGGTTTTTCAGGCTATGCTTCTCAGAGCTTCATCTGCTGTTGCCCCGGCATGTCAAGGCCCAGATGCTCATAGCCAAGCTGCGTCACACAGCGACCGCGCGGGGTGCGGGCGAGAAAGCCGAGCTGCATCAGATACGGCTCGTACACGTCCTCGAGTGTGACCGCCTCTTCTCCGATCGTCGCAGCCAGCGTTTCCAATCCGACCGGGCCGCCGCCGTAGTTCTCGATGATGGCACGCAGCATCCGATGGTCGATTCGATCCAGACCCAGTTCGTCAATCTCGAGCTTTTCCAGCGCGTGAGACGCGGCCTCTGCCGTGATGACGCCGTCGTAATAGATCTGGGCAAAGTCCCGCACACGGCGCAGAATTCGATTGGCGATACGCGGCGTCCCACGGCTGCGGGAGGCAATCTCCCGCGCTCCGTCCGGGTCGATCTGCATGCCGAAGAGACTTGCAGAGCGCGTAACGATCCTCGCAAGCTCCTCCGGGCGGTACAACTCCAGCCGCAGGGAGACGCCGAACCGGTCTCGCAGAGGCGAGGAGAGCTGACCTGCCCGCGTCGTTGCGCCGATCAGGGTAAAACGCGGCAGATCCAGACGAATGGAATTCGCGCTCGGTCCCTTGCCTACAATAATATCAATTGCAAAGTCCTCCATCGCAGGATAGAGAATCTCTTCCACCACACGGTTGAGTCGATGGATTTCGTCGATAAACAAAATGTCGCCCGGATTCAGATTGGTCAGCAGGGCCGCAAGGTCGCCGGGCTTTTCAATGGCGGGGCCGGAGGTTACGCGGACGTTGACGCCCATCTCGTTTGCAATCACGCCCGCAAGGGTCGTCTTGCCAAGCCCCGGAGGGCCGTAGAGCAGGACGTGATCCAGTGGCTCGTTCCGGCGTCTGGCAGCTTCGATATACACTGCAAGGTTTTCCTTGGCCTTCTCCTGCCCGGTATAGTCCCGCAGGGTCTTGGGTCGGAGGGAAAACTCTCCCTCGTCCAGCGGCGTCACAGAGGCCGTCACCACAGGCGCTTCATAATCCTGAGAGAAATCAATGCTCACGGTTTCGCCTCCTTACTTCATTACCATTGCACGAAGGCCGAAGCGCACCAGCTCCTCGACACTCAGCTTCTCTGCATCTGCGCCCTTGAGGGCAGCCGCCGCCTCAGTCTGGGAATAGCCAAGCTCCGCCAGTGCAGCCGCGGCAAGCGCCACCTTGCCGCTATCCTGCACGGCGGAAGGCAGACCCGCCGCGCCGCTTCCGGCGGAGAAATCCAGCTCGCCGCCGATCTTATCCTTGAGCTCCAAAATAATGCGCTTTGCGCTCTTGGCGCCAACGCCCTTGGCGCGGGTCATGGCCTTTTCGTCGCCGGTCAGAATCGCCAGCGTGAGCTGGTCGGGCGAGAGCACCGAAAGAATCGCCAGCGCAGAGGCCGGGCCGACGCCTGTGACGCCGGTGAGCAGTTCAAACAGGCGCAGCTCCTCGCGTCCGGAAAACCCGTAGATATCGAAGGCGTCCTCCTTCACGTTGACGTGGGTATAGAGCCGCTTCTCCTCCCCAACGCGGAGCTGCGACTGGGTGTAGGTGCTGCAATGGCAGGCGTAGCCCACACCACCGCAGTCCACAACCGCAAGACCGGCCTCCAGAACGGTGATTTTTCCACTCAGATAGTAAAACATGGTCGTTACTCCTTCTCCTCCGAATGCAGGCGGGAAAGCAGGGAGCTTTGAGATCGGGCGTGGCACAGGGCAATCGCGATTGCATCCGCCGCGTCGTCCGGGCGGGCAGGCTTTTCCATGCGCAGCAGGCGGCGGGTCATGTCGATGACCTGCCGCTTTTCCGCCTTGCCGTAGCCGACCACAGCCTGCTTGACCTGCATGGGGGTGTATTCAAAAACCGGGACGTTTGCCTTGGTCAGCGCCAGCAGGATCACGCCCCGTCCGTGGGAGACGCCGATGCCTGTGGTGATGTTGTGACCCCAGAACAGTTCCTCGACTGCGGCGGCGTCCGGCTTCGTCACCTCGACCAGACGCCGGACATCGTCGTACAGCATCTCCAGCCGCTGCGGAAAGGCCAACTCCTTCGGCGTAGTTACGACGCCGTATTGCAGCAGACGAACGCCCGCAGAATCAGATTCCAGCAGGCCGAAGCCCGTCGTCGCGTAGCCGGGGTCAATGCCGAGAATCCGCATGCGGTTTACTTCAAAATCCCGGCGAGCCATGCCGCATAGAGCACCACGCCGACAACCACGACGCCTGCCAGAACCCACGCAAGGATGCGCTGGGATTTGGGCCGCTCCACGTATTCCTGCTTCTCTGACTGGGCGTTTTGTGCCTCGAGCGCCTGATGCTCCAGCGCTTCTCTGGATGGTTCCTTCTGTGTCATTTTGTTTCCTCCGTTTGGTTGGAACACACGCAACGTGCGGAAGCTGCCGTCGCTGTGGGTTCAAGAACATATCATTTCGTACAGGGCTACCGAACCAGCATCAGCAGCCCGGAAAGGAGCAGCAGATGGGCAGGGTAGAAGATATAGAAGAAATACTTGGGCTGGCGGCCCCGCTTGCCGTTGTAGAGATGGAACAGGGGGAAGCTAAGCGCACCGAGCATTTCGATCCAATGCGAACCGCCGACCAAAACAAGCAGATACAGCACGCCGATTCCCAGCAGATCTCTTGCCCAGGGCTTCTCGCGCAGAAAATACATCACAAGAATGAGCAGCACGCCGAGTGCGCCGTAGTCCGTTTTCAGAATATATGCCGCACCGCAGGCCGCAAACGCAATCAGCATCGCCGCCAGAGCGCGCAGCGGGTGACACTTGAGATCGTTTCCCTTCGTCAGCCATTCCCACGCCGCGCAAGCAAAAAGCCCGAACGCCAGCGTGAAAAAGACGTTCTGATACCGCATCGTCCACCAGGTTCTTTGAAACGCAAGGTCAAAGGGAATCTCGGAGATCAACGCAAAGATCGCAAGCCGCAACAGGTATTTCCAGCGGCTTCTGGTATGAAAGAGGCCCTCCACCAGCAGAAAGCAGAAGATTGGGAATGCCAGACGACCGATGATGCGAAGCGCGACATAGAATTCTCTGGAAAAAAAGCCGGTTCCCCAGCGGTACTGGCGCGAAACATACATGCCTTTCAGAAAGGCCGCGCCGATATGATCAATCAGCATGGTGACGATGGCGACCCACTTCAAAACAGCGCCGCTTAAGCCGCAGGTCCCGGTCAAAGGGAAAGCGTGTTCGAGATTCTCCGTTTTCAAATCCGTATCCTCTCTTTCTTTTCATTTTCAATCAAAGCGGTCTGGCAGAAGGTCCCCCGCCCTTTTTCCCGGCGAAATATCACGTTGATTTTACCATAAATCACTTGAAAAGCAAGCATTTTTTTCGTCCCTCTGTGAAATGCGCCCCTCGGAGAAGCCTTGCTTCTCCGAGGGGCGCAGAAACAACTCACAGACGCTCAGCCAACCTGCTCCAGCGCAGCGAGCTTCAGGCAGAGGCAGAAAACCTCCATTGCCTGCTGCAGCTCCTCCAGACCGGGATAGCTGGGGGCAATGCGGATATTGCTGTCGGCGGGGTCCTTGCCGTAGGGATAGGTCGCACCGGCGGCAGTCATCGTCACGCCGGCCTCGGCACAGAGGGCGAGCGTGCGCTTTGCCAGACCGGGCAGCGTATTGACTGAGACAAAATAGCCGCCCTTGGGGTTCTCCCACGTTGCCAGCCCCAGCGGGCCGACCTCGCGTGCAAGGGTATCCAGAACACAGGCAAACTTGGGGCGCAGCACCTCGGCATGCTTTGCCATAACCTCAATCGTATGGGTCTTGTCCTTCAGGAAGCGGACGTGGCGAAGTTGATTGACCTTATCATAAGAGATAATCTGGTACTTCAGAAGGCCCTGCAGATAGGTCTGATTGTCCTCACTCGTCGCCATGACGCTGATGCCTGCGCCGGGGAAGGTAATCTTCGACGTGGAGGCAAACTCATAAACCATGTCGGGGTTCCCGACAGCGGCACACATGCTCAGAATGTCCGGGAAGGGCAGATACTCGCCAAAGACCTCGTGGACGCAGTAGGCGTTGTCCCACATCACGGTGAAATCGGGTGCGGCGGGCTTAAGCGCAGCAATACGGGAAACGGTCTTCTCGGAATAGACGATGCCCTGGGGATTGGAATACTTGGGCACGCACCAGATGCCCTTGACCGTCGGATCCTTGACCAGCTCCTCGACCAGATCCATGTCGGGGCCTTCCGCAGTCATGGGAACCGTAAGCAATTCCATACCGAAGTGGTTGGAGATGCCGAAGTGACGGTCATAACCGGGGGCCGGGCAGAGCCACTTGACCTTCGGTTCCTGAGACCACGGACGCTCGCTGTGACGCAGGCCGTGGGTATAGGCCTTGGCAATCAGGTCATACATGAGCTGGAGGCTGGCGCTGCCGCCGATGAAGCACTGCTCCGGCTTGCAGCCCAGAATCTCAGCGAAGAGGCGCTTGGCAGCAGGCAGTCCGGAGAGGTTGCCATAGTTGCGCACATCGAGATCGTCGCAGACGCAGTCCGTAGGATCGGTCAGAACGGTCAGAATGCCGGAGACCAGATTCAACTGCTCGGTGCCGGGCTTTCCACGTGCCATATTCAGCTTCAGATTCTTCGCGCAGATGCGGTCAAATTCCTCCCGCAGGGTCTTGCGAAGCGCTTCCTTTTCCGGAAGCGTCAGGTTTGCAAAGGGTTCCACAATTATTACATCCTTTCCCAAGTGGTGCACATTATACCGCAGCCTTTTGCGGTAGTCCTATTGTACCGCATGGGACGAAGGAATGCAAGCGCAATTTACAAAACCAGACAAATGAGTCCGTGCGCGCCCTCGTTGGCAATCCGTTCGAGCGCCTTGCGCAGCTTCATCCGGGCGTCCTCGGGCAGAGCGGCCAGCTTTGCGTTGAGTCCCTCGTTGACCAGATCGTAGAGCGTCTTCCCAAAGAGATTGCTCTGCCAGACGGTCTCTCTGTCCCCTTCGTCTGCGGCGGTGAGCGTCTGCACCAGCTCGCGGGCCTGCTGCTCGCTGCCGACGACCGGACTGACCTCTGCCATCAGGTCAGCGCGAAGCATGTGAATCGAGGGAGCGGTCGCACGGACGCGGACGCCCCACGCCCCGCCCTTTTTAATCAGCTCGGGCGTTTGCAGAGAAACCTCCTCCCGCTCCGGCATAACAACGCCGTATCCGGTCGTCCGCACCTGCTCCAGCGCAGAGCGCAGATGCTCATATTCCTCCCGAATCTCCGCATAGCGGCCCAGCGTCCGCAGCAGATCTGCGTCGTTTTCCATCTCCACGCCGGAGCGCCGCGAGAGGATGCCGTAGAAAATGGCGTCCGGCAGACTGACGGCATAGCGAATTGCCCCGCGTCCGAGGTCGATCTCCCCCACGTTGCAGCGGTTGACCTCCTCCAGCAGCTCCAGCGCCTCACAGATCGCATCGGCCTGCGCCATTCTGGTGATGCGCGGGGCAGCCTCCCGAATCGCACGGAACACCGTCTGCTTGCAGGGCTGGGTCATCTCCAACGCATCAAACCATGACGGGAAGCTGAATTCCAGACGGCTGGGTGGAAACTGCCCCAGCAGCTCCGTCAGAATTGACGTGACCGCGCTCCTGTCCAGCGTCAGCAAATCCACAGGCAGCACTCTGGCGCCGGTCTGCGATTGCAGTGTCTGCGCCAGCCTTTCGGTTTCCGGGCGGTCCGGCTGCGTCGTATTCAAGAGCACCAAAAACGGCTTCCCGGTTGCCTGCATATCGCGGATGGCCCGCATTTCGGCCTCTGCGTAGGCTTCACGCGGCAGATCGGTCACTGTGCCGTCTGTGGTCACAACCAGTCCCACGGTGCAGTGATCCTCCATCACCTTCTTCGTTCCAAGCTCCGCCGCCTCGGTCATGGGAATCTCCCGGTCGAACCAGGGGGTCGTTACCATCCGCGGCGCACCGTTTTCCGTAGCGCCCAGCGCACCGGGAATCACATAGCCCACGCTGTCGATCAGACGAATAGAAAGCTTCGTCTGCCCGTCCGGACAGATCTCCACCGCCTCCTCAGGAACGAATTTTGGCTCTGCCGTCATGATTGTTTTGCCGGAGCCGCTCTGGGGCAGCTCATCTCTCGCCCGTTCCCGGGCATATTCGTCCTGAATCCCCGGAATGACCAGTTCCTCCATCATCCGTTTGACAAAGGTGGATTTTCCCACCCGCACGGGGCCGGTTACGCCGAGATAGACGCTGCCGCCGGTTCGCCGTTCCATATCCTCATAGAGCTTCATTCCGTGACCTCCTCCAAAGTATTGACGCCCCGGCCTGTCGGGATCAGGAGCAATCGTTCGCGGTTCAGTGCGGCCTCCTCCAGCTCATTTGCCGTTTGAATGGCCCGCACTGTGCTGCCGTTGTCGCGGGCAATGCTCCAGAGGTCGCCTGCGGCAGTGCGGACAATCAGCGATGGGCCATCCGCACGCGGCATTGCTTTCAGCTCTGCGCCGCAGAGATTGCGCATGGGGGCGCTCTGGAAAAAGCTCTGACTGACGGACAGTGGCAGCAGAAGCTGGCGTCCCTGCGGCTGCACAGCCTGCTCAATCTGCACCGTGCAGCGCCAATCTGCTGATTGCTCCGCCTGCCGTTCCAGCCGCAGTTCCCGGCGCAGCATCCGGCTTTGCAGCTTGCTGTCTGCATCGTAGTACAGCAGGTTGACGCCAAGCGCGGTCTGCGCAGCCTCCCCGCCGGACACAGAGACCGTCCGATCCCGGAAGCAGGTCCAATCCAACACCCGTTCTGCCTCCGCAGGCAACTCCACAGACTGCGTCAGCGCGGTCTCGATCCGATCAAGGCAGGGCGTGAGCGCACAGGTCTCCCACTGCGGCGCAAGCTCTCCGTCCAGATAGTAAGCATCCTGCGTCAGTGTGACAGGAACCTCGCCCCAGAGCACGGTCTGCGCGATAAAGCTCACATTGATCAGCAGGCGGCGGCTATCCGGCTGCCCGTCCGTATCGATCTCCAGATGACGCAGGATTGGCTGGACGGACAGATCATCCGTCTCGGCACAGGTGCGCTCCAGCTCAACGTACTGGGAATAGGGCACCGTGCCCGACCAGGTGAAGAGCCGTCCGTCCTCGGACGCTGCCAGAATCCGCAGCTCCAGCGCTCCTTGAAACACCGCCTTGTCTCCGAGCACCCGCCGCTCGGTCACAGTGACCGTACACTGGGCCTTCAGGAGACGATCCGCCCCCGGACCGTCCTCCGGCATCAGTACCTCGTCCGCAATCTGCACCTCCTTCTCCGCGGCGCAGAGCGGCAGACGCATGGGATAGGTCTCGGTCTTGCAGACCAGCCCTCTGGGGGCCTCCGCAAGCTGCTGAAGCGTCAGCTCTGCGGGCGTCAGAAGCGTCAACTCGCTGGACAGACCGACGCGAACCAAAAGCTTGCGACTGTTGACAAAGCGCACGTCTATGCTCCGCAGCCAGCACCAGCAGTGCAGCATCGAATCCGTCTGGGTGGGAACCTTCTTTGTCACCGTAAAGGGCAGGCTAAGATCGAGTCTCTCCACGCCCTCCTCCCCTGCCGGAACGTAGAGAATCCCGGTCTGAATCTCGCCGGTCACGCGCACGCTCCCGCTGTCCACGGTTCGTTCATGGATCAACACAGCGCCAAAGCTGTCAATCACCCGTCCCAGCTCCGGCAGGGTCTCCGGGATTGTGATTTCGCCCCGCTGCTCCTGCTGGAGATCATCGTAGCGTTTTTCGGCCAAATACGTAATGGTCTGCGCTTGAAACAGGATTTCCATTTCTGTTTCCTCCTTTTGGTTTCTACCGTAATGATATGAGACCGCCATGCGGAACATGTCCCCCACTCTCAAATAATTACGGCCATCGAATCAGAATCGCCAGCGCCACAAGCAGCCCTCCCAATAGAAAGCTGATCCAGAACGAGCCGATCAGTGCCGAAATCAAAAAGGCCGCGCCTGCCCAGAGCATCGGGCGGTACAGCCTCGGGTCGCAAAAAAACATGATCCCACCGCCTTCCGCAAAAATACTATGCGAAAAGCGGCGGGATCATACGGGAATCGTTTCACTTTTCCCACGGCTTCATCTGCTCGGCGGCCTCATAGAGCCGCAGATAGCTCTGATGCCGGGGGGCCGGGATGCTGCCCGCTGCAAGCGCGGTCAGGACACCGCAGTCCGGCTCCCTGCGGTGGGCGCAGTCTGGAAAACGGCAGTGCCCCAGATAGGGGCGAAATTCCGGGAACAGCGTTTCCAGCTCCTGCTTGGGAATCGGCTCGCTCAACTCCAGTTCAAAGGAGGCAAAGCCCGGCGTGTCCGCCACGAAGCTCTTTTCTCCGATCGGATAGAGCTCGACGTGCCGCGTGGTGTGGCGGCCTCGCCCAAGCTTCTGAGAAACCTCGCCTGTTGCCAGCTCCAGATTCGGGCTGAGTCTGTGCAGAATCGCACTCTTTCCGACGCCGGAGTTTCCGGTAAAGGCGGAGGTCTTCCCTGCAATCAGACGGCGCAGGGTCTCGACCCCCTCGCCGGTCTCGGCGCTGGTGCGCACAACCGGGAAGCCTGCCGCCTCATAGAGTCGGCACAGCGGCTCGGGGTCGGCAAGGTCGGTCTTGTTGACACAGATCACCGGTTCAACCCCCTGACGAAGGGCCAGCACCGTCATGCGGTCAATCAGAAACGGTTCCGTCACCGGGATGGCACGGGACGCAAGGATCACCAGCACGTCGATATTCGCCACAGCCGGGCGGACAAAGCGGTTTTTGCGGGGCAGAATGGTCTGCACCGTGCCCTTGTCCCCCTCGGGCAGAACCGTCACCCGGTCGCCCACAAGGGGAGATTCTCCGGTCTTGCGAAATCTTCCGCGGGCACGGCACGCAATGATCCGATCCTCGGCAGAGACGTAATAAAAGCCGGACAGGGCCTTGATGATAATGCCTTCCAATTCCATAGGCCGCGTCAGGGATTCTCTTCTTCCCCGTCTTTGTCGTTGTCGGAGGAGTCCGAGGAGGACGGCTCCGGCAGCGGCTCAGAGGCTTCCGTGGTGGATTCGGAGGGAGAGGCGCTGGATGGTTCGGGGGCCGGTCCAAGAGACAGGGTCAGAACGACCTCACTGCCCGGCATGACCTCGCTGTGGGGATCGGGGCTCTGGCGAAGAACCATACCGGCAGCAACATAGCTGTTGTATTCGGTTTCGGTTCTGACCTTCAGCTCAAGCTGTTGAATCGTCTGCGTCGCAACAGATTCCGACTGCCCCGTCACATTCGGCAGCGTCACGGTCTGCTTGCCCTTGGAGATCACGATCTTCACAGCAGAACCTTCCTCCGCCTCCGTCCCGGCGGGGGGCGACTGGGAGATGACGTATCCAGACGAAACCGAGGAGCTGTACTCCTCCTGGGTCTCGACCTCCAGCTTTCGGGCTTTGATGGAGGCAATCGCATTCTCGGCGGAGGCGCCCTCTACGGAAGGAACCTTGGCCAGCCGATGCTCCGGCCCTTTGCTGATATAAACGGTGACGACTCGACCGTTTTTCAGCTCCGTTTTCTCTTCGGGGTCTGTGCGAATGACGCAGCCCTCGGGAATCTCATCACTGAATTCCTTCTCGGTCAGAACGGTGAGCTTGATGTCCAGCGCCTTGAGCAAACTGTTGGCGTTCTCCTCGGAGTAGCCGACCAGCTTCGGCATTTCACCGGTGCGCTCTCCCAGTGAGACGAAGAGAATGATCTCCGTCCCGGAAGGAACCTTATCGCCGGCAGCGGGCCGCTGTGCGCAGACGACACCGGTGGGATAGGTCTCGTCGTAGATGTAGGAGCTTTCGTTGACAATCAGCCGCAGATAGGGATAGTTCTCCCTGGGAATCTCGTCGTAGATGTCACCGACAAAATTCGGCACGAAGAGTTCCTTCGGAACGGAGGGCTCGCTGACGCCGGTGGTGGCTCCGGACGACTCCTCCTGCGCGTCGGAGTGGCTGAGAATCAGGAAAAGCAGGCCGATCAGCATGGCAACTGCAACGGAAATCGCAGCAATCATCCAGATCCGGCGACGCTTCTCCTCCCGATCCTGCCGCTCATACTCCCGCTCCAGTTCTTTTTTCCGGTTCACCGGGGTCTGCGGTCTAGCAGGCTGAACCCGATTCCCCACGGCGGTTCCGGCAGTCGCACCACCCTTCGGCAGAAAGGTGAACCGGATCGAGGGATCCTTGCGGAATTCCTCCATATCCTTGAGCATATCGGCAATGGAGGCGTACCGGATGTTCAGATCCGAGCACATGGCGTGCATGGTGATCTGTTCCAGTCCCGTCGGAATATCGCTGTTGAGCAGGGAGGGGGAAAGCGGCGTTCCGTTGATATGTTGAATGGCAACCGAAACCGGCGTCTCCCCGTCATAGGGTGGACGCCCGGTGAGCATCTCATACATGACCACGCCCAGCGAATAGATGTCCGAGCGGTGATCCACCCGTGCGCCTCTGGCCTGCTCGGGAGAGATATAATGAACCGAGCCGAGCGCCTCCTTGGTCAGCGTATTGGAGGCGGAGGCAATCCGCGCGATGCCGAAATCAGCCACCTTGACGCTGCCATCCTTGAGGATCATCACGTTATGGGGCTTGATGTCCCTGTGGACAATATTGCGGCTGTGGGCGTGCTCCAGGGCCTTGGCAATCTGCATGGCAAAGTGCAGCGTCTCGCGCCAGGAGAGCGGACTGCGCTGATCCATATACTGCTTGAGCGTAATGCCGTCGATCAGCTCCATGACAATGTACTCGATCCCCTCGTTGCGGGAAACGTCATAGACGCTGACAATATTTGGATGCGACATCATGGCGACGGCCTGCGACTCGCCGTGGAAGCGGCGTCGGAAATCGGCGTCATTGAGATAGTCGTCCTTCAAAATCTTGACTGCCACCAGACGGTTCAGCCGATGATCCATTGCCTTGTAGACCACTGCCATTCCGCCGACGCCGATGATCTCAAGAATCTCATAGCGTCCGTCCAGCAGCTTTCCAATATATTTTTCCATATTGATTCTCCCTCCCGCTTTAACAGACCACAAGAACGGCTGTCACGTTATCCGGTGCGCCGCGGTCCTTCGCAATTCCGATCAGGCGTTGGCAGCAGTCCTGTTTGTTCACCCCGTGGATGACCTCAAACAGAAGCTCCTGATCCGCCAGATGGTTTGTCAGACCATCGCTGCAAAGCAGAATACAGTCTCCGGGACGAAGCACCGAGATGTAGAGGTCGCACTCGACGCTCTGCTCGGTTCCCACTGCCCGGGTAATATAATTTTTTCCGGGATAGGACTTGGCCTGCTCCGAGGTCAGCTCGCCGCGCTGCACCATCAGCTCGACCAGAGAATGATCCAGCGTCACCCGCTGGATGCCCAGCCGGTTCATCAGATAGCCCCGGCTGTCGCCTACGTTGGCAAAGTAGGCCTGCATATCGACTACCAGCACAGCAACCAGCGTGGTTCCCATCCCGCTCATATCGGG
Organism: Oscillospiraceae bacterium; assembly: GCA_017543225.1. Lineage (GTDB taxonomy): Bacteria > Bacillota > Clostridia > Oscillospirales > Oscillospiraceae > JAFRPC01. The sequence continues at coordinate 37,110 of JAFYGM010000104.1, read as the reverse complement.
ATTGAGCTGTGCGGTTTCATAGACAGAGGTATTGGCAATTGCAATTGCGGTACGCAGCAGATAGTCCACCTGGTCACGGGTCATTCCGGTGCGATAGCCCTTTCGCACCTCCTTGGCAAAGACCTCCGCAGCCAGACGGCTGGCAATGTTGCCGGAACGGGCGCCGCCCATTCCGTCGCAGACCACAGCCAGAAGATCGTGGGTTCCCAGCTTTTGAAACAGATAATAATCCTGATTCTGGGTTCTCACAAGGCCGGGATCTGTCAGGCCCCATACTTCCATTCGGCACTGCTCCTTTCTGATCGCATTCGGGCAAACGCCTCGTACTCGGTTCCTCCGACCAAGCCGGGGAAGCCTATGCGTTTCGGGTTGTGTATTTCCGCCGAAGCTGCCCGCAGGAAGCGTCGATATCGCTGCCCAGCGTCCGCCGGACGGTGCAGGCGACACCCTGATCCTCCAGCAGCTTCTGGAACTTCAGGACTGTGATGCGCTCGCTTGGCTTCAGCGGGCTTTCCTCGACGTTGTTCAAGGGAATCAGATTGACGTGGGCCGGAAGGCCGCGCAGCTTTTTCAGCAGCAGCGCAGCAGTCTCCGGACTGTCGTTCACGCCACGGATCATCGCATACTCAAAGGAGATCCGGCGCCCCGTCTTTTCATAATAGGTGCGGCAGGCAGCGAGCAGCTCCTCCACCGGCCAGCGGCGGTTCACCGGCATGATCGTGCTTCTCGTCTCGTCGTCCGGGGCATGGAGGCTCACGGAGAGGGTGAGCTGCAAGCGGCTCTCCGCCAGCTCCAGAATCCGCGGAACGATCCCGCAGGTGGAAAGGCTGATATGCCGCATGCCGATGTTCATGCCGTCTTCGCTGTTGACCAGCTCCAAAAAGCGGCAGACGTTATCATAGTTGTCGAGCGGTTCCCCGATTCCCATGAGAACGATGTTGGAAATCTCCTGACCGGAATCCAGCTCGGTGAAGAGCACCTCGTCCAGCATCTCTCCGGCGGAGAGCTTTCGCACCAGACCTCCGATCGTCGAGGCGCAGAAAGCACAGCCCATCGGACAGCCGACCTCGGAGGAGATGCAGACCGTATTGCCGTGGTGATAGCGCATCAGAATCGTCTCCACACAGTTGCCGTCATGGAGCTGCCAAAGGTACTTCACGGTTCCGTCCAGCGCGGATTCCTGCCGCCGCACAACCTTCGGTGCGGTAAGCAGGTAGTTCTGCGCCAGCGTCTGACGCAGGAGTTTGGAAAGATCGGTCATCTCCTCGAAGGAGCGGACGCCCCGGTGGAGCCAGTGATAGACCTGCCTGGCCCGGAAAGCGGGCTGCCCCAGCATGGAAAGCGCGTTTCTCAGCTCCGCAAGCGTCATGGATTTGATTTCAGGATTCATAGCATTCAATGTACTTTCAGTCAAATAAAACGGCAGCCGTTGCGCGTCGATCAGGCTTCGGCCTTGCGCAGGCGGGCCATAAAAAAGCCGTCTGTTCCCTCGTCACAGGGAAGCAGCGTTCGCATTCCCGTGGAGACCTCGCCGAGTCCCGGCAGGGAAAACGGCTCCGGGGCGAATTCCGGATGCTCCGCAAGAAAGCGCATGACAACCTCTTCGTTCTCCCGGCGCAGAATGGTGCAGGTGCTATAGACCAGAACGCCGCCGGGTCGCAGATGGGCAGCCTGTGCTGAGAGGATTCGGTATTGAATCTCGGGGAGCGCCTCCATCGGTGCAAGCGCTTTATAGCGAATATCCGGTTTTTTGCGAATCACACCGAGGCCGGAACAGGGCACGTCGGCAACCACACGATCGAAGCGCTGCTCCCAGTCGGGGCGGGACACCGAGGCGTCCTGCACCTGCGCGGTCAGGCAGGTAAGGCCCAGCCGCTGCGCGCCGTGCTCAATCAGCTCGCGCTTATGGGGGTGGATGTCGCATGAGGTCAAGCTGCCGGTATTCTGCATGGCGATGGCGGCGGAAAAGCTCTTGCCGCCGGGCGCGGCGCAGCAGTCCAGCACCCGCTGCCCCGGTGCGGCAGACAGGGCCTCAACCGCCAGGCGGGAGGCAGCGTCCTGCACATAGAACCAACCGCTGCGAAAGGCTTCGGTCTGCTCAATCCCTCCGCCGGTGAGCAGAAGACAGTCCGGCAGCCACGGGTGGGGCGTCACGCAAAGGCCCTCCTGCTCCAGCGCGGCAGTCAGAGCCGCCGAATCGGTGCGCAACCGGTTGGTTTGAATGCAGGCAGGGGGCGCCGCATTGTCGGCGCAAAGCAGGGCTTCGAGCCGCGCCTGCCCAACATTTTGCCGCAGAAGCTCGACCAGCGCAGCCGGATGACTGTAGCGCAGGGAGAGGTCTTCGGGCAAGGTCAGGCGGGAGGGGTCGCGGAGCATCGCGCGAAGCAGGCCGTTGACCAGCCCCGCCGCTCTGGGATTTGCAAGCCGCTTGGCCTGTCCCACGGCCTCATTGACCACAGCGGAGGGCGGCAGCTTATCAAAGAATTGGAGCTGACAGACCGCCAGCCGCAGAATATCCAGCACAACAGGCTGGAGCGCGGACAGCCTGCCCTTCAGATACCGTGCAACCCATTCATCCAGAAGCATCCGGTTTTGCAGCACGGCGGCGCAGAGCCGCGTTGCCAGCGCTGCATCCCGGCGATCCAGTTCGTCTCTGGCAAGCTGCTGTTTCAACGCCCCGTCCGACCATGCACCGTCGCGACGGCAGGAAATCAGCACGGAAAGGGCGGCGTCTCTTGCGGACATAGGCTCTCCTTTACAGTGAAATCGGGTGACCCCGGAAGTAGTCGGCGGCAGGCATGACCTTTCCGCCGGGGGCTTGGAGCCGGGTAATCAGCACCGCACCGTCGCCGCAGGCCACGGCAAGCCCCTTTTTGGTCAGCTCGAGCAGGGTTCCGGGGGCGGCAGTCGCCTCCGTCGGCCAGCTTCTCGCTTCGTAGATTTTGAATTCCGTTCCGCCAAGCGCAGCCGTCGCCACGGGCCACGGGTTCAGCCCGCGAATCTGCGCCAGCACTGCCCGGACAGGGCGCGTCCAGTCGATGGGAGAAAGCTCTCTGGTGAGCATCGGCGCATAGGTGGCAAGCGCAGGGTTCTGCGGCGTTCTGGTCACGGTGCCGTTTGCAACGGCAGTCAGCGTATCCTTCAGAAGCGCTGCGCCGAGCGGCGCAAGCCGCTCCATCAACTCCCCGGCCGTCTCGTTCTCTCCAATGGGGACGGTGCGCGTTTCAATCATATCGCCCTCGTCCATTTTGGCGCTCATATACATCGCGGTCACGCCGGTCTGCGGAAGGTCGTTCAGCACGGCCCACTGGATCGGGGCAGAACCTCGAAGCGCGGGCAGGATCGAGCCGTGAATGTTGATGCAGCCCAGCGGGGGGATGTCCAGCACCCTCTGCGGAAGAATTTTTCCATAGGCGACCGCCACGATCAGATCCGGCGCAAGCGCCTTGAGCGTTTCGTACACCGCGTCGTCCTTGAAGGTTTGGGGCTGGAAAACGGGAAGGCCGTGTGCCTGCGCCAGCGTCTTCACCTCGGAGGGGATCAGCTTCATGCCGCGATTTTTGGGGGTATCCGGCTTGGTGTAGACACCGACCACCTGATGCTCCGTCTCCAACACAGCGGCAAGGCAGGCGGCAGCAAAGGCAGGGGTTCCCATGAAGACCAGCTTCATTCGTCTTCCCCCTTGTTCTCGCCCATCAGTTTTTCATATTCTTCCTGATTCAGCATCCGATAGGCCCGCTCGGTATAGAGATGACCGTCGAGATGCTCCAACTCATGGCAGAAGCAGCGAGCAATCAGCTCCTCGCCCTCATATTCGTACCAGTCGCCGTGGCGATCCTGCGCTTCCAGCTTCACAAAGTTGGGACGCTTGACCAAGCCAAAGCGATTCGGTACGCTCAGGCAGCCCTCCAGACCGTCCTGCTCGCCGGACTGTTCGAGGATGCGGGGATTCACCAGCTCCACGATCTCGTCGCCGAGATCGACGACCACGACCCGGCGCAACACGCCAACCTGCGGAGCAGCAAGACCCACGCCGTTTGCGTGTGTCACAGTTTCCTTCATATCGTCCAGCAGGGTCGCAAGCCGCTCGTCAAACGCCGTTATGGGGCGGCAGACTTTGTTGAGGGTGGGATTGCCCTCTGTGAGGATCTTTCTTAATGCCATCGTTGGTTTCTCCTATTCGTAGCCGTTCACGTCCACATAGAGGCTGACGCCCCGGTTTTGCTTCTGTCTGGAAAAGTCACGGATCAGATTGCTCAGCTCCAGCCGAAGGGCCTTGGAGCCGACGCAGCACAGCGTGAGACGGAATCGGTATTTGTTGTTGATTTTCAGAATCGCAGCCGGCGCAGGGCCGAGCAGATCCACAACGGCAGCAGCCAGCCCGGTCTCTCCGAGCCGCTGCCACAGGACCTGAGCAAACCGTTCGGCGGATGCCTCGACATGCTGCTCCGGAAAGCCAATGAAGCCGATCTGGACATAGTCGCAGAAGGGCGGACAGTTTCTGAGCTGCCGCAGGGGAAGCTCTGCTTCATAAAAGCTGTCATAGTCCTGCGCAGCCGCCTGCAGCAGGACAGCGTTTTGGGGCGTCATGGTCTGAATGAGCGCAGCTCCGGGTTTGTCTCCCCTTCCGGATCGCCCAACAACCTGCGTAATCAGCGCAAAGGTCGTCTCCGAGGAGCGATAATGCTCGACATAGAGGGATGCGTCGGCGTCCACGACGCCAACCAGGGTCACCTCCGGAAAATTCAGTCCCTTGGCCACCATTTGCGTTCCGATCAGCACGTCGATGTCTTCGTTTTGAAAGCGGCTCAGCACCGCTTCATGGGGATTCGTTGCCGTGATTGTATCGGCATCCATGCGCAGAAGCTTGACGCCGGGAATCAGCCGGTTCAGATCGTATTCCAACTGCTGGGTTCCCACACCGATGCGCTTGAGATGCCCGCCACAGGCGGGACAGTGCTGCATCAACGGCTGGGAATGTCCGCAATAGTGACACATCAGCCGCTCGTTCGCCATGTGGTAGGTCAGACTGACGCTGCATCTGGGACAGGTGGGAACGTAGCCGCAGTCCACACAGAGCACCAGCCGATTCCCGCCCCGACGATTCAGAAGCAGAATCGTCTTCTCCTTGCGTGCCATGCGTTCCACGATGGCGTCGCGCAGCCGGTCGCTGAGTGCGGAGTTGTTGCCGTTTTTCAGCTCCTGCTTCATATCCACCAACGCGACGGAGGGAAGCTGACGTCCGTTGTAGCGACCGGGCAGGCGGCAGAATGCAAGCTCGCCCCTGCGGGCGCGGTACATGGTTTCGACGCTGGGTGTAGCGGAGCCGAGCACGACCAGCGCCCCCTCCCGGCTTCCCCGGCAGAGGGCCACCTCCCGCGCATGATAGCGGGGATTGCTTTCGGATTTGTAGGTATGCTCCTGTTCCTCGTCCACCACGATCAGGCCAAGCCGCTCCAGCGGCGCAAAAACAGCGGAGCGCGTTCCCACAACCACGCGAGCCTCACCGCGGGCAATCCGTTTGAATTCGTCGTATCGCTCCCCGACGCGAAGGCCGCTGTGGAGCACCGCAACGTCCTGCCCAAAGCAGGCGGAAAACAGGCTCAGAAGCTGGGGCGTCAGGGCAATCTCCGGCACCAGAAGCAGGGCCGTCCTTCCCTCGCGCAGGCATTGTCGGATGAGATTGATGTACACCGCGGTCTTTCCCGACCCGGTGACGCCATACAGGAGGGCCGCGCCGGGCTTTTCGCTGTGCATCCTCGCAAGGAGCTCCGTGTAGGCTGCGGCCTGATCCGGCGTCAGGGAGAAGGTCACATCTCCCTCATAGGGGGCAATGTGCGTTTGGCGAAGAATCTCTCGCGTATCCACGCGAAGCAGACCCGCGCGCTCCAGCGCGCGGACGGTCTGCGTGCTTGCCCCTGTAAAGTATTGCAGTTCTTTCTTGGATATGACGCCGACAGTACACATCAGCTCCAGCACACTGCGCTGGAGCGGCGCGCGCTTGCCGTTGGCCCGCAGGTGGGCTTCCACCTGCTCGCGGTCGGCAATCAGTTCAAGAATCTGTTCGGTTTTGTCGCTTTTTTTACGGCGAAGCTCCTGATCGGCACGAAGCCAGCCCCGTTCCCGAAGCCGGGCGAGGGCCTCGGCCACCGCCGGCCCGCCGCCGCACTGACGGTAGAGCGCATCGTCGCGCAGCCGCCCCCCCGCGTCCCGGATCAGCGTAACAATCCGGGCAGCCAGTTGATCGTTCTCCACGCGGACGCTCCAGTTCTCCGGCAGCTTTGCGAGCGCAAAGACTTCTCTGCTTTGCAGCCACAGACCGGCAGGAAGCATGGCGTGAATAACCTCATAGAAGGTGCAGAAGCAGCGCTCCCGGACGAAGGCTGCCAGCCGCAGCATTCGCTCCGACAGCACAGGCTGTTCGTCCAGAACCTGCCCAACCTCCTTCAGCTCTGCCTGCGTTCCAGCTTCCACCGTCAGGATCACGCCCTCGCGCAGGCGGTTGCCCGCACCGAAGGGAACACTGACGCGGCAGCCCGGAAGCACATGCTCCAGCGCTTCGGGAAGCAGATAGCTGTAGGGCTTGTCTACGGCATAGGGAAGCCCATCCACCGCGATTTTCGCGATCATGGCCGGCACTCCCACTGTCCGTGAGGCTGAATCACTGCAGATACTCCTTCTTGATCTTTGCGGAGAGCTTGCCTTCCGCCACCTCGCGGATGGCGAGGGTCACGGGCTTCTCTGTCAGAGGCTGGTCAAATTCTCTGCTCTCAAGCGCGATCTGGCGCGCACGGCGGGCAACGACGTTGACCAGAAGATAACGGCTGTCAATGTGGGTCAAAAGTTCACTCATAGGGGGATAAAGCATCTTAGTTTGCCTCCTTCAAAAGCTCCAGTTGATGTTCTGTTTGCAGGGCCTCGGCCCGAAGAATCGATTGAACGTCGTCCACAGCGTCTTCAAGACGGTCGTTCACCACGATATACTGATAGTTGGGCGCGACAAGGTATTCTCTGCGCGCGGTCTCAAGCCGCTTCTGAATTTTGTCCTCATCGGTGTCTCCCCTGCCGCGCAGTCGGCCCTCCAGCACGGAGAAGGACGGAGCGGCGATAAAAATTGAAATGGCGTCGCTGCGGCGCTGCATGACCTGCAAACCGCCCTGTACCTCGATCTCCAGGATCACATCCAGCCCCTCCTCGAGCATCCGGTTGACCGGGGCCTCCGGGGTGCCGTAATAGTTTCCCACATACTCGGCGTATTCCAGAAACTGGTTCTCCGCGATCCGCCGCTCAAATTCCTCATGGGAGAGGAAATCGTAGTGGACGCCGGGAATCTCGTTGGGCCGTATTTGCCGCGTGGTAGCGGAGATCGAAACCCGAACCTTGGGGTCGCGCTCCATCAGCGCCTTGACGACGGTTCCCTTGCCGACGCCGGACGGCCCGGAGAGTACGATCAATCTACCCTTCTTCATCTTCTCTGTCTTCTTCCTCCTCGTCTCCTGCCACACGGCTCCGAATTGCCTTCGGCTCCAGGGCAGAGAGAATCACATGATCTGTATCCATAATCAGCACAGCGCGCGTTTTGCGCCCAAAGCTGGCGTCAATCAGCATGCCGCGATCCCTTGCCTCCTGCACCAGCCGCTTGACCGGTGCGGAGTCGGGACTAATCACGGACAGCAGGCGTTGTGCAGACACCATATTTCCAAATCCGATGTTGATGAGCTTCATTCATTTCCTCCATTCCCACGGCGGCGCTTCGCATCTGCATGCCGCGCCGCGTTCAGAAAAGTTTACTCTATATTTTGGATCTGCTCGCGAATCTTCTCCAGCTCGGCCTTGATGTCTACCACGGTGCGGGCAATTTCCAGATCCGTACACTTCGAGCCGATGGTGTTCGTCTCGCGGTTGATTTCCTGCATCAGGAAGTCCAGCTTCCGTCCGATCGGCTCCGAACCGCCGAGCATGGTACGAAGCTGATCGAGGTGGCTGCGCAGGCGGACGGTTTCCTCGTCCACCGCAACCTTATCTGCAAAAATGGCTGCCTCGGTCAAAATCCGCGCCTCGTCCACTGTGGAAGAGGCCAGCACCTCCTGCATCTTTGCAAGGAGCTTTTCCCGGTAGGCGGCAACGGATTCGGGAGAGCGCTTCTCAACAAAATCCACCTTCTCCACAATCGCGTCGGCCTTTGCGGTCAGGTCGCGGGCCAGCGCCTCGCCCTCGGTGCGGCGCATGGCGTCATAGCTGGCAAGCGCCTGCTCCACAACGCGCAGAAGCTGGGCCTTCAGCTCGTCCTCATCCTGCTCGGTCTTCTCCACAGTAAAGACATCCGGCAGCCGGGAGAGGGCGCTGACGGAAATATCGTCACGCACGGGATAGTTGTCGGCAATGGACTTCATAGCTGCCAGATAGCCCTCCAGCACGGGCCGATTCAGGCCGATGCTGACGTCGGTGCTCTGGGTCAGATTGACGGTCACAAACACGTCCACCTTGCCGCGGGTGACAGACTGCTTGACGGTCTGCTTGACGGCGTCCTCGCAGAAGGCGTAGAGCCGGGGCAGCTTCACGGTGCAGTCCAGATAGCGATTGTTGACGGAGCGAAGCTCGACAGTGATCTGCTTGTCTGCAAACACACCGACGGCTCTTCCGTAGCCGGTCATGCTTTTAATCACGTTGCATTGTTCTCCTTTGTTGCGTTCAGTGTTCTATGAAAGATTCAGCCAGTCATCGGGCTAACAGCCATCGCAGATTGCTTCGCAGATTCCCTCACAGAGGCATTCTGCAAAGCAGGCGGCGCAAGCGCGACGAGTTTGCCTGTCTTTGATCTGCTGCTTCAGCCGGGCGGAGGGCGGCAGGCCGCCCGTCAGCCTCTCACGTCCGGTTCGGTATTCCTGATTCTGCGGTGCAAGGCGCAGCGCCGCATCGACAAACTGCGTGGCTTCATCCAGCCAGCCCCGCTTCCACGCCAGCATTCCGCGCAAATAGAGCAGCTCCGGGTCGTTCTCCCGGTTCTCCTGCTGCTCCAAAAGCGCCTGTGCCTCATCCAGCTCGTTCCGATTCAGAAGTGCCCGAAGCCGACGGCTGACGGAATCGCTGCACTCCGGTTCTGCTTTCTCCGTCTGCGGAGCTTGCGTCTGTACCGACTGTGCTTCCTCCGTCAGTTCCTTGTAGGCGGCTTGAATCAGCTCGCGTTTTTCCGCCGCCATATCCCAGAGCGGGCTGCCAAGGTAGTGAACCTCGCTGTATCGCTCCTCCAGCTTTTCGTAGGCGGCACGGATTTCCTCCTGTGTGGCAGTCTCCGGGAGCTTCAGCACTCGAAACGCATTTTTCCTTGCTTCGTCCATTTTGTCCTCTCTTCAACAAGCCGCGCTCAGTGAAGCTTCGGCAGGATTTTCGCGCGAAAAAAGGCGATCAGGATGGAGAATGCACGATCATAGACCGCAAAGGCACCCAACAAGGCGGCGATCAGAATGAACGGTCCGGCCGAATGCTGGGAAACCGCATAGGGAATGGCAGCCGCAAAGAGGTCGGAAAAGACGAGATAGAGAAGCAGCATACAGGCCGCGAAGCCAAGGAGCTTCAACAGCCAGCCCAGCCATGGCTTCCTCAGCCGGGTCTGGAGTCCTTCAATCAACGCCTTCCAGATCGGATAGTGTCCGAAAAAGCAGGCAAACCAGACCCCTGCCGTCTTGTCCGGCAACAGAAGCAGGGCAAGCGCCGCCGCCACAACGGAGCCGCACGCCGCCCAGCCCTTTCCGCAAACGATTACCGTGGCAGCCGGAAAGATTCCCGCCAGCGCGGACAGCGAAAGGGTTACGCGGGGCAGGAGACTGCTTCCGGCCAGACAGAGCAGACACAGGGAGGCAATCATTGCCGTGAGTGTCAGCTTTTTGGTGCGGCTCATCGTCCGCAGCCTCCGCACAGGCAGTTCAGGCACATCAGCGCGTTGCAGATGTCACAGGCGGTATCCATGTCGGTGCGCTGATAGTTCGTCTGCCGGTATGGTGTATAGCCGCCCTGCACGGTGCGAAGGGCGTTCTGGTATTCGTAATTGCCCGGAACCATTGCGCAAGCCGTCTGGTAGTGCTGGCGCGCCTCGTCCAGCCAGCCGCGCCGATAGGCAATCATCCCCTTGAGATAATACCACTCGGCATCCCGGTTCGCAGCTGCATTCAGAAGCGACTCCGCCGCGTCGAGCTGATTGATGTTGATATAGGAGCGTGCCTGCGCATAGGCGCTGTTCGAGCCGGTTCGGTAGCTTTGATAGCCGCCGTTGGACTGGTAGCTGCCGCTGGACTGATAGCTGCCGGATTGGTAGCTGCCGCTGGACTGATAGCCGCCGGAGGCGCCGCTCTGCCCTGCCCGCGCACGGGTAATGGCATCATAGGCCTCGTTGATCTCCTTCATCTTCTCAGAGGCCAGATCCGCCAGCGGATTGTTGGCATAGTTGTCCGGATGATATTTTTTCACAAGCTCACGATAAGCGGTTTTGATCTCGTTGTCGGATGCGGTGCGGGAAACCCCCAGCACCTCATAGGGATCCTTCATTCTGTTTCTCCTTTTGGTGTATTTCCGTCCTTGGCAGAACGTCTGCCGATCCCCGCAAGCCCTGCTTTTGCACGGAATTTGTGGGCGCGGACTGCGGCAAACACTGCGGGAAAGCCGAGATAAACGGTGTTTTCCAGCAGTCGATCACAGGTTTGCAGCGGGAGCAGAGCAAGCGCGGCTCCCGCAAGATTTACAGAGCTGTCGGTAAGCTGGGTCAAATAGTCCAGCTCCTGTTCGGACAGTTCGCCTTGATTCGGTGCAAAGCGAAAGCGGAGCGGGTTGTACGCTTCGTGCTTACAGTCCTCCCGCAAGTCGTCGAGCGCATCCGCCAGATAGAGAAAGCGACCGGTTTGGTAGAGCACCTGCTCCATTGGGCGGCGCAGGGCAGGGTCCTCCAGATCTGCAACACAGCCTGCCACGATTCGGGCAAAGGCGTCCGCCGTCGCATCAATGGAGGGGCTTTGCGCAGCTTCCAGCGTCCGCAGTCTTTCAAGCTGTTCTGTGGTCAGCGCGGCAAAAGCAGGCAGGCGGCGGGCGGCCTTTTTGTACGCCCGGCGGTAGAGCAGCCGCAGAAAGCGGTAGGGCAGACTGCGGAGGAAGCCCTCGTCGCGCAGATTGTCGCGGAGCTTTTCCACACACAGGATGACCGTACAGGCAGTCACGGTCTCATAGCCGTCGGGGTCGAGCGTACAGACCTTCCGGCCGCAGCCGCGAGCCGGGCACCAGCAGCTTGCCGCTTCCGCCCGGACTCGAACGCCGGAACGGAGCAGATAGAGAAAGGTCATATCATAATTGACCAGAAAGCGCGCGCGAAAGCCGTATTGCTTGCCAAGTGCCCGACAAAGGCCACAGTAGGCCGCGCGGTAGGCGTCCATCTCCTCCGCAGCCAGCACGTCGATGCGGGGCCTGACGTAGCCGAACATTCGACTCAGTCCTCCGGGCTGGGCTGCGGCGCATTGGACGTAATCACGATGCCGATGTCCACCGTTTTCCCGACGCTGACAGAGGGATGCGTCTCATTGACGATCTTTCCGGTCACAGTGAAAGCGCCGTCCTGCGTGTAGTCCGTAAGGTCCACCAGGATATAGATGCCGTTGTTCTTATTTTGCTTGAGTTCGTTGATCTCCTCGGTACCGCCTCGGACGTTGACATTGACCGTGCGGGTAGACAGCTCGGTCCGATAGCCCTCCGGGGCGTTGATGATGCGGATATCTGAGATCGGAATGGACGCAGAGCTGACGCCCTTGAGATCAATCGTCACAGAAACCTCCGACTCTCCGCTGATGTTCGTAACGCCTGCCGGGAGCGCCAGCGGGAAGGTGCGCTCCTCATGGGAGGTGATTTCGGAAAGGTCCACCGTTCCAAGCAGGAAGGGATCGTCCAGCGCCTCAATCACGTCGGCTGCGCCCTTGACCCGAATGGTCTTGGGATTCACTGTGACGATTGCGTTATTCTCGCGCACGCCGCCTCCGGCCTGAAGCTGGACGCCCATTTTGATCTCTCTGGTTCGAAGCACAGGAAGCGTCAGGTTCACCGTGGGAGCGCTGACAGTTGTGTGTTCGGAAAACTCGATCTCTTCTCCGTCCGCGTTCAGAAACACAACGGGAAGTGAGACAATGGTCGTCTCTTCCAGCGAAGAGACATCATAACTGACCACAGCCTTGTCGATCATATGAACCTCTTCCTCGGGGCCGACGACCACAATCTCTTCCGGCTCGAGCATTGCGCTGCCTGCCTCCACCGAATACCCGGTTTTGACAGAGCCGGTCAGGTTCAGCTTGATCGGAACGGGCTGTGACACCAGCTTCGACACCGTGATCTTCACGGAATCCGGAACTTTGCGCAGAATCTGCACGTTGCTGGAACGAACCGTATCGGGAAAGGAGGCCACAACACAGGGAAGGGTATACTCCCCCGGCTCCCGAATCTTGCTGGCGTCCGCGTTCACGCGGATGCTTTTCGCGTTGAGCTTGGACAGATTGACGCGGGGTGTGCTGAGCTCCAGAGAAAGCATATCAGCATCCTGCGAGGTAATAATCAGGCCGCGTTCCTCCAGCACGATTGTTCCGTCCAGATTGATCTCAATGCCGCTGATGCGAGTTGTCGCTTCCGGCGCGACCGAAGTCACCACATAGAGCCAGAGCAGAATTGCAGCGAGCAGCGACGCCAGCATCATCACAAGCTTACGGGTTCTCTGTTTCATCGCCGTCGCCTCCCTTCTTGCGTCCTCTGCGCTTCAGCATTTCCAGAACGCCGTTTTTCTGTGCTTCCTCTCCGATCAGCTCGGCAATCAAAAGCTTCCTGAGCGTTTGTGTGGCAAGGTGGCGCTTGAGCATTCCCTCCTCCGCCACGGAAATAGCGCCGGTCTCCTCGGACACAATGACCACCAGCGCATCGCTGACCTCGCTGACGCCCACCCCGGCGCGGTGCCGCGTTCCGAGATCCGTGGACAGGGAGCGGTTCTCCGACAGCGGAAGCACGCAGCCCGCCGCCTCAATGCGTCCGTTTTGAATAATCATCGCCCCGTCGTGCAGCGAGGCCTTCGGGAAAAAGATATTGCGAACCAGCTCCTGCGAAACACTGGCGTCCACCCGCGTTCCGGTGGCGGCAATTGTTTCCAGGGAATTTGTCCGCTCAAAGACAATCAGGGCCCCGACACGTTCGCGTGACATCGTTTCACAAGCCTCAACCACCTCATTGATGGCCTCCGTCTGATCCATAGGGCTGGCATTTGCACCAAGGCCGAAAAAGCCGCGCACAAACCCCTTACCGCCGACCTGCTCGAGCAGACGGCGAAGCTCCGGCTGAAAGACGATCACAAGCGCAACAAAGCCGAGCTGCATCACACGATCCAACAGATAGTTGACTGTGTGGAGATTCAGCAGATCCGTCAGCACTGTCGCCACAAGCAGGAAAATAATCGCCTTTGCAATCCGCTTGGCGCTGGTATTCCAAACAAGGCTGACGACGTAGTAGATCAGCACCGCCACCAGAAAGATATCCAGAAAATCCGTCACGGAGGCCGTGGGGAAGGTGCTTCTCAGATTGGAAAAAAACTCCTGTATTTCTTTCATAAGAACGCTCCTGCTCACGGATGGAGACAATCGCCTCCATATAAAAAACCTATTTTATCTCATAAATTATACCCTATCGGGAGCGAAATAGCAAGTTAATTCTTTTTGAATTTCGTAGGCTGTTGGGCCTGAACGTAACAGTTCATCCCCCGTCCCGTAGGGCAGGCTCATGCCCCGCCGGAAGGCGGGGACGAGCCTGCCGGTCGCTCGCAGAGCGACAACGATGATCCCCTGGCGCAGGTCGTTCTCCGCCTGCGGCGGAGCGGAAGGCTCGTCCCGATGCGCGGGCATGAGCCTTCCCTACGGATCGGCTGAACTGTTACACCTGAACTGTTCCCCGCGAGGCTTTGCAGTCTGTGATTGCTTCAAATAACAATCGCGCAATTGCACGCCGTCTGATATAATAGGGCTCTCCGAATCGTCAGCCCTGTTTCAAAAAAAAGATTCCTTCTGATGCAAGCGTGCGCAGAGAACAGCGTGTATCAGGGTGAAGGGCCTTCAAAAAGGAGTTGATACGATGGAAGACAAACACATTCTTGAGCTGTATTGGGAACGAAATCCGACTGCCATTGACCAAACCGTGAAGCAGCACGGCAAATACTGCGCTTCAATTGCGCGAAACATTCTGGAGAACGAGGCGGACGTCGAGGAATGCGTCAACGACGCCCTGCTCGCTGCATGGAGCTCCATTCCGCCCAAGCGCCCGGAAAACTTAGGGGCCTATCTTGGGAAACTGACGCGAAGCAAGGCCATTGACCGCTGGCGGGCGCTGCGCCGGGAGAAACGGGGCGGCAGCGCTGTAAGCCTCGCGTGGGAGGAAATCGAGGAGGTCATCCCGGACGGCACCGGCTTGGAGGATGCTGTGCTGAAGCAGGAGCTTGTCCAGGCGGTTCGCCGCTTTCTTGCCTCCCTCTCCGAGACGGAGCGGAATGTATTTCTCTGCCGTTACTGGTATTTTGAGGAGATTTCTACCCTCTGCACGCGATTCGGATTCACTCGCAGCAAGGTGCATTCGATGCTCCATCGTACCAGGAACAAGCTGAAACGATTCTTGCAAAAGGAGGATTTGCTATGAATGCAAACGATTTTTTGTCTGCCTTGAATGACGCGGACGAGGAGCTGATCTGGCAGGCCGGTCATTCTGGAAAGCACGCTGAGAGCGAAGCAGTTTGGAAACGGCCAAAGGCCGTGGTACGGGCGCTGCTGGCTGCGGCGCTTATCCTCGCCTTATCTGCAACAGTCTATGGGGTCGGAGAACTGATCGGAATCTGGAACGACCGCTGGCTCCAAACCCCGGCATCTGACCCATTGCAGGTCGTTCGCGAAGCGATTCTTCGGCAGGTTGAGAAGGACTACACCATCTCCGTCACCGTAGAGGAAATCCTTGCAGATGATCTGGAAACGCAGAAGCTTCTTGCGTGGGAACCCGACTCCGTGCGCTCCATGTTGAACGGATACGGCGCAAAGCCGAAGGCGCTGGAGGGAAAGCAGCCGGAGGAAGTCAAGGCAGTTTATGCCCGGTATTCCGTCGTCTACGATCACGAAAAGACCTTCTACCGGGACGGTACGCTGTATCAGTATTTCTACCTTGTCCGAAACGCGGACGGCAACTGGGAGATTTTTGAAGTCACAGACGCGCAGGTGCTGGCGCCGTCTGCCGGCACAGAAAACGTCGCACCGTCTGACTGCGAACACCTGACGGATGCGTCGGAAGAAGCTCCTTCTGCACCGTTGCGTTCCGCAGAACGGGATTACAGCGCAGCAATTCAATGTGTGACCGAAATGATCCAAAAATGGGAGGCCTTTGAAGACGTCAGCCGTGTGCGGATCGACGAAGCAGCGTTTGACCCGGAGCGGACCGAGGCGGCCCTGCAGAGACTGCGCGGGTCCACGCTGGCTGCCGGAAACGGTTGGACCGAGGCGTATCTGAAAACCCACATAGCAGCGATCACTGTGACGTACACGTACTGGCAGGACAGCAGCCCAACAACGGAAACCGCAACCTACTGGCTGCTTCAGAATCCAGTGACCGGAGAATGGTCGAATTCAGACATTACCGGAATCATGGATTCGGCAGAGTAAGGGCTTTCGTAAAAGGAGATCAGACCAATGAAGCGACTGCTCTTTCTTTGTCTCACGCTGCTTTCTCTGTCCGGCTGCGCCGTTAGAACGGCATCCACAGCCCGGACGGAGCCTGCTTCCCCTCCCGTCTTTGTGATGTCTTCCCCTGAACTCACATCCGCCCCATCCGCACCCGAAAGCGCAGCCTCCACAGGAATGGAATCGGTGTTGGAAGTGTCTGTGCAAAATCTTTCCACCACAGCGGAGCCAACGATCTCTGTGCAAACAACAACCGACTCAGCAACCGCGTCCGCTCCGGAATTGCCCGATCCGCCCCCTGTTCCGTACGGCGACACGACGCCCACGTGGAGGCCGGAGCTGGCAGCGTGCTTTCCGGCGGACAGAGACTGTAACGCGGCGCTCTTACTGGAAAAATGGATGACCGTTGAAGGTCTGACAGCGGAGAATCTGGAGGAACGGGCCTGCCAACAGCTTATTCTAGTCGCCGCCCAGCCCACGGACGGCGCGGAGGCCGTCGTCGTCTGCTATGAACGCTCCGCAGACGGCAGCTTCCTTCCGGTGCAAGGCCTGGACGCTCTGCGCGGCTTCGTCGGGAAAAACGGGATCAAACACAATCGTCGAAGAAACACGAATACCTCCCCTGCCGGACTCTGGGCCATTGGCACAGCCTTTGGAAACGAGCTTCCGCCGGACAACCTGAAGCTTCCATGGCGGCAGGTAACGCCGCGCTCGGATTGGATCTGTGATGAGAACTCTCCCTATTTCAACACCTGGCAGGAGCGGGGCGATCCGAGTCTGACCCCGTGGAGCGACGACGTGGAGCATCTGGAGGACTACCCCACGCTGTACGCCTGGGCCTGCGTGATCGAATTCAACCGCCCGCCTGACGTGGTTCCGGACCGTGGCTGCGCCATTTTTCTGCACTGCAGCAAGGGCGGAACCGGCGGCTGCGTCGGCCTGCCCCGGGAAACCATGCTCGCCGTTCTGCGCTGGCTGGACGCTGAGAAGAACCCATACATCCTGATCTCGGGAACAGAAGCAAGCTGAGCATCAATCAAACAAACAAGAGGAACCCGCACGGAGCAGGTTCCTCTTTGTTTGTTTGATGATTGAGATTGGGCAAGCGCTTAGTACATGCCGCCCATGCCGCCTGCACCGGCAGCCGCCGCAGCCATTGCCGCGTCCGCCTGCGGATCGGGCTTGTCAACCACCAGAGACTCGGTAGTCAGCACAGAGGCTGCGATGGAGGCAGCGTTCTCGAGGGCGCTGCGAGTGACCTTGGTGGGGTCCACGATGCCGGACGGAATCATGTCCACGAAGGTGTCCTTCGCTGCGTCATAGCCGAAGCCCTGCTTGCGGCTGTTCTTGATCTTCTCAAAAACCACAGAGCCGTCCACGCCGGCGTTCTCTGCAATCTGGCGGATCGGAGCCTGCAGAGCGTGGGCAATGATGGAAGCACCGGTCTTCTCGTCGCCGCTCAAACGGGCAACCAGCCGCTCCACGGCAGGAATTGCATTGACATAGGCAGTGCCGCCGCCGGCCACAATGCCTTCCTCAACAGCGGCGCGGGTAGCGTTCAGCGCATCCTCCACGCGGAGCTTCTGCTCCTTCATGGCAACCTCGGTGGGCGCGCCGACGCGGATGACGGCAACGCCGCCGGACAGCTTGGCAAGACGCTCCTGCAGCTTCTCGCGGTCGTAATCGGAGGTCGTGACCTCGATGGCGGCGCGAATCTCATGGACGCGGGCCTTGATCTCGGCGGGGTCGCCCATGCCGTCCACGATGGTGGTGTTGTCCTTGGTGGACTTGATCTGACGGGCGCGGCCAAGGTCGGCAACGTCAATCTCCTTGAGATCCATGTTCAGATCGGAGGAGACATAGGTGCCGCCGGTCAGAATGGCGATGTCCCGCAGCATTTCCTTGCGGCGGTCACCGAAGCCGGGGGCCTTTACGCACAGGCAGGTAAAGGTGCCGCGCAGCCGGTTGACCAGCAGGGTCGCCAGCGCGTCGCCCTCGACATCCTCGGCGATAATGACCATCTTCTTGCCGGCCTGCACGATCTTCTCCAGCACGGGCAGAATCTCCTGAATGGCGGAGATCTTCTTGTCGGTAATCAGGATATACGGATCGTCGATCACAGCTTCCATCTTATCGGTATCGGTCACCATGTAGGGGGAGATATAGCCGCGGTCAAACTGCATACCCTCGACGACCTCCAGACCGGTCTCGGCGGTCTTGGACTCCTCAATTGTGATGACGCCGGAGGAGGTGACTTTCTCCATGGCCTCTGCAATCAGCTTGCCGACCTCTTCGTCGCCGGAGGAGATGGCGCCGACGCGGGCGATGTCCTCAGAGCCGGAAATCTGCTGGCTGTTGGCCTTGATTGCTTCCACAGCAACCTCGACCGCCTTGTTGATGCCGCGGCGCATGACCATCGGGTTGGCGCCGGCGGTGACGTTCTTCAGGCCCTCATGGGTGATGGCCTGCGCAAGCAGGGTGGCCGTGGTGGTGCCGTCGCCGGCCACGTCGTTGGTCTTGGTGGCAACCTCACGGATGAGCTGTGCGCCCATGTTCTCGAAGGCGTCCTCAAGCTCCACGTCCTTGGCAATCGTCACGCCGTCATTGGTGATGAGAGGTGCGCCGTACTTCTTGCCCAGAACCACGTTCCGACCCTTGGGGCCGAGGGTAACCTTGACGGTATTGGCAAGCTGGTCCAGACCAGCCTGAATCTTCTTTCTGGCGTCTTCGCCGTAAATGATCTGCTTTGCCATGATGCTTTCCTCCAATTATTCAACGATTGCCAGAATATCGCTCTGGCGGACAATGGAATATTCAACGCCGTCGAGTTTGACCTCGGTGCCGGCATACTTCGCAACAACAACCTTGTCACCGACCTTGACAGTCATGGTGATCTCCTTGCCGTCTACAACCCCGCCGGGGCCAACCGCCACGACCTCGGAGATGACGGGCTTTTCTTTGTTGGCAGTGGAAAGGATGATGCCGGACTTCGTAGTTTCTTCCGCTTCCGTGGCTTTGAGCAGCACGCGGTCAGCTAAGGGCTTTAATTTCATCAGGAATGCCTCCTTAAAATAATATACATACGCAATAGGTTAGCACTCTTTCTATCTGAGTGCTAACCTATTATAGCATGTTTGCACGGTTTGTCAACCGTTGATTTGTAAATTTTCTGTGATTGCTATTTCTTTTCGAGCTCCAGAATCGTTCGGAACTGCGTCTCGTACAGCTCCCGGTAGATGCCGTTGCGTTGCAGCAGGCTTTCGTGGGTTCCCTCTTCTGCAATCACGCCGCCCTGCACGACCAGAATTCGGTCTGCCTTGAGAATCGTGGAAAGACGGTGGGCAATCACAATGGAGGTGCGTCCTTCCATCAAGTGCTCCAGCGCCTCCTGAATGGCGTTTTCGGAAATGGAATCCAACGCGGAGGTGGCCTCGTCCAGAATCAGAATCTTCGGGTCCTTCAGAATCACCCGCGCAATGGAAAGGCGCTGCTTCTCGCCGCCGGACAGCTTCAGTCCCCGGTTGCCCACCAGAGTTTCATAGCCCTCCGGCTGGGCGGCAATGTAGCTGTGGATATTGGCAATTTTACAGGCCCGCTCCAGCTCCTCGTCGGTGGCGTCAGGCTTGGCATAGAGCAGGTTTTCCCGGATCGTCCCATTGAACAGATAGGATTCCTGCGTCACGACGCCGACGTTGGAGCGCAGGTAGGCAAGATCCATATCCCGCACGTCCACGCCGCCGACTGTCACACGTCCGCCCAGCACGTCATAGAGCCGGGGAATCAGATTCACCACAGTCGATTTGCCGGAGCCGGACGGCCCGACAATGGCGTACATGCGCCCGGCAGGAACCGTAAAGTGAATGTCCGTCAGCAAGGGCTTTTCGGGGTCGTAGGAGAACACTACATGCTCATAGCAGACGTCGGCCTGCCCCATGTCAGGCTTTTTCCCGTTGTCTTTCGACACAATCGGGTTTTTCATATCGAAATAGCTGAAAATGCGGGTGAAGAGGGCCATGGAGCGGGTGAAGTCCACCTGAATATTCAGGAGGCTCTGCACCGGACGGTAGAGGCGGTTAATCAGCGCCACGGTTGCAGTGATGGTGCCGACGGTCAGGGAGGCGTCCGCTCTGCGAATGATGAGCCACCCGCCTGCAAAGTAGATCAGAAGCGGGCCGAGCTGGGTGAACATGCCCATGACCACGCCGAACCACTTGCCGCTGCGCTGTTCCTTGAGGTTCAGCCGCGTAACGTCCTTGTTCAGCTCCACAAAGCGGGCGTATTCCCGCTCCTCGCGGGCAAACAGCTTGACCAGAAGCGAGCCGCTGACAGACAGGGTCTCGTTGATCATCTGGTTCATCTCGTCGTTCTTGGCCTGACTCTGGCTCAGGAGCTTCCAGCGGGTCTGGCCGACGCTCCGCGTCGGCAGGATCAGCAGAGGGATCACAGCCATGCCCACCAGAGCAAGCTGCCAGCTCATCGAAAGCAGGGCCACCAGCGAGGTCACCACCGTCGCAAGGTTGCTGACAATGGAGGACAGTGTCCCGGAGATCACAGAGCTGACGCCCGAGATGTCGGTATTCATCCGGGTGATGATGTCTCCCTGCCGCTCCGATGTGAAGAACGCATGGGGCATACGCTGGAGGTGGTTGTACATCTGATTCTTCATATCGAAGATGATGCGCTGGGAAATCCAGGCGTTGATATAGCTTTCAAGCACGCCGATGACCTGCGAAACCGCCAGCGTCCCGAAGGCCGCCAGCAGGAGCTGGATCAGGAGCTTCATATTCCGTCCGACCAGCGCCTCGTCCACGATCCGTCCCGTGATGATGGAGGGCAGAAGGCCCACGGTGGCAGAGAGCAGGATCGCTAAGAAAACCAGCACAAATTGAGGCCAGTAGGGTTTCAGATAGGAAAGAATCCGAACCAGCAGGGCTTTGGTGACCTTGGGCTTGTTTTGTTTCTCCTCGTCCGTGAGAAACCCGCGGGGACCGAATCCGTTCGGCTTTGGCATTGGCATCACAGCCTCTCTTTTTTCTGGAATGTCCGCTGCGGCGAAGCGGAAGGCTCGTCCCGCTGCGCTGGCATGCGCCTTCCCTGCGGTTTTTTCTTTGAAATTGCCGTCGCAAGGATGTTCGCAAGGAGCACTGCCGTCAGGACACCGGAAAAGTCAATCAGGATGTCGGTAAGCTGTCCGCTGCGTCCGGGAATGAAGGTCTGGAAAAACTCGTCCGCCGCCGCGACCGCCAAGCCCGCGACGAGCGGTGCCCACCACCGGCCTTTTTTCCAAAAACGGCAATCCAGCCAAAGCAGAAGGCCGAGGATTCCAAACTCCGTAAAATGTGCCAGCTTGCGAACGGTGTGCATCCCGATTGCCGGGATCAGCCTGCGAATCAGCTCCAGCACCCAGCCGCTCTCCGCAGAGGATTCCTGTGCAGGCTTTGCGGAGCGTGCGAGAATAAACACGACCCAAAGGGCGGTCAAAACCATACTGTCAACGAACAACCATCGCCGTTTCTGTTTTGTGAGCAATCCGATTCCTCCATTCTTCCATCTTCACCTTAACACAAAACGAAGAAAAAAGCAATGATTTTCGGTTTACAAACCTGCAAAAATCTGATATGATGAGAACAGGAAACGACTGATTTGGACAGGAGGGAGCAACATGACGGAGGCAGCGGGGAGTCTGCACGAAGGGCACCGCAAGCGGATGCTGGACACCTTTTTGCGCAGCGGTCTGGATGCTTTCTCTGACGTGGAGGTTTTAGAATTCCTCCTGTTTTATTCTATCTCGCGTCGGGATGTCAACCCGCTGGCACATGCCCTGCTGCAGGAATTCGGCAGTCTGCACCGCGTTTTGGACGCGCCGCAGGAGCAGCTTCTGCGTGTTCCCGGCGTGGGAGAACGGACTGCCGCCCTGTTCCGTCTGGTTGCAACCCTCTGGGCCAGAACTGAGCAATCCCGGTTTTCCGGGGAGGTCTATCTGCGGAGCTCCACAGAAATCGGTTCCTATCTGGTTGCCCAGACCGAAAGCTTCCGTGAGGAACGTGCATGGCTGCTGTCGATGGACGCAAAATGTAAGCTCATCGAATTCCGGGAGCTATGCCGCGGCGCAGTCAACTCCGTGAATCTTCCCTTCCGCAAGATTGCCGAAACCGCTCTGCTTGCAAACGCCTCCACGGTTGTTCTCGCTCACAACCACACCACCGGAACGACGATTCCCTCGCCGGAGGATCTGGAATATACGCAGGAGGTCTCCCGCGTCCTGCGCCTCATGGATATTTCGCTGGGAGATCACTTCATCCTGTGCGGGCGTTCTTATCTGTCTCTGCGCACCAGCGGCATGATTAAATTCTGACCGTTCTTTCCGCAAGCTCGCCTTCTTCCCCGGAAACCGCTTCGTTTCCGGGGAAGGTTCTTTTTTTCGACCCTTCGCATAGAATGAGCGGGAGGGATCAATATGTATAACGTCTATTGGATACTTCGTTCCGTGACGCCGGCCCAGAAGGCCAGCGCTGTGCTGAACCGGAGCGGCATGCAGCACCGTCTTCTGCGTGCGCCGCGCATTCTTGCCCCGGAGGGCTGCGCCTATGCGCTGACCCTGCGCGAACGCGATCTGGAACGTGCGCGCAGGCTGCTTGAACGCGAGGCGACCCCGGCAGAGGCGGTCTATCTGCGTCTTGGCGACGGGACGTTTCAGAGGGTGGGGCCGTGATCTATCTGGACAACGCCGCGACGACCCTGCAAAAGCCGCCGGAGGTCGCAGCCGCAATGCTGAACGCTCTGAAAACCTGCGCCAATCCGGGTCGGGGCGGTCACGCCGCAGCCCGCAGAGCAGGCGAGGCAGTCTATCAAACCCGCGCCCTTGCAGCCCGGTTTTTTGATATGGAGCCGGAGCAGGTTTGCTTCACCTCCAACGCGACCGAGGGACTGAATATTGCGCTTCGAACCCTGCTCCGTCCGGGCAGCCGCGTGGTCATTTCCGGGCTGGAGCATAACGCCGTGACGCGCACCCTTGCGGGACTCGGAGCAGTCACCGTTCCGGTGACCGCTCCCCTCTTTGACGCGCAGGGCTGGCTTTCCGCCTTTGAAGCCGCGCTGAACCCCCGCCCGGATGCGGTCGTCTGTCTGCACGTCTCCAACGTCTACGGCTGTGTGCTGCCTGTGGAACAGATTGGGGCGCTTTGCGCAAAGCGGGAGCTGCCCTTCGTGGTAGACGCCTCGCAGTCCGCTGGTCTGCTGCCCGTGCTGCCCAAGGCGTGGGGGGCGGCCTTTGTCGCCATGCCGGGTCACAAGGGACTTTTAGGGCCGCAGGGAACCGGCCTGCTTCTGTGCCGCGCCCAAACGGAGCCCCTGTGCTTCGGCGGAACCGGGAGCCATTCGGCGCAGGCGGAAATGCCGACGGAGCTTCCTGACCGTCTGGAGGCAGGAACGCTGAACGTACCGGGAATCGCCGGGCTCGGCGCAGGAATTTCTTATCTGCTGCGCCAGTCCCCGGCCTTGCTGCGCAGGCGGGAAACACAGCTTTTGCAGAACGCCGTCCACGGCTTGCAGCAGCTTGGGATTCCCGTCTTCAGCGGCGCCGCGCAAGCGGGCGTGGTATCTTTCCGCATGCCGGGGATGGACTGTGAGGAGGCCGCCGACGCCTTTGCGCGCCGGGGAATCGCTCTGCGGGCCGGACTGCACTGTGCGCCGCTGGCCCACCGCACGGGAGGAACCTTCCCCGAGGGAACGGTTCGGATGTCTCTTTCCGCGCTCTCCCGCGCCGCAGACGTAGAGCAATTTCTGCATTCAGCCCGCGAAATACAAGCCGCACGACGCCGCGCCGCGCCATAAAGAAAGCCCAACCACAGACTGCCGGGAATTCACACCGACTTCTGTGGTTGGGTTCGTTTCGATTGTATGCTCGGGGCGACCGTCCCCGGCTCAGGCATGACAGGGATTTGAGCGCCGGAAGCGCCCGGTTCTCACTCGCCGCAGGCGCGAAGGATAACCTGCACCAATTCGTCTCTCCCGGTTCCCTTCTCCGCAGAGAAGGGAATCAGTTTGGTTTGCGCGTCGAGGCTGAGCGTCTGGCGGATCAGCTCGAGATTCGGCTCAATTTCCGACTTTTTCAGCTTGTCCAGCTTATTCGCCACGACGACAAAGGGACGGCCCGTATTCTGGAAGTAGGCAGCCATCGTCACATCGTCCGCTGTGGGCTTATGCCGGGCATCCACGATCAAAATGCCGAGCGACACCCGTTCGGGGACGGAGAAGTACTGCTCCATCAGCTTACCCCAACGCTCTTTCTCCGCCAGAGGCACCTTGGCATAGCCATAGCCGGGCAGATCGACGAAGTAGGCACGATCGTCGATGCGGAAGAAGTTGATGTGGACGGTCTTGCCGGGAGTCTCCCCGACCCGCGCAAAATTCCTGCGGTTGAGAATTCGATTGATGACAGAGGACTTGCCTACGTTGGACTTGCCGGAGAACGTGATCTGCGGAAGGCCGTCCTTGGGAAGCTTGGACAGATCCGTGACGGACGTAAGGAACTCTGCTCTTTGAAAATTCATGGAATCACCTCTTTTTCCGACGGGATGGGCGGTTGCAGACGGTTCTGCGGCTTACGTTGCCTGCTCCCGGCTGCCGCCGGGGAGACGGCCTCGCTTCTTGGGAAGAGGGGGCGCTGCAAGCGGCAGGGGCTGGGCTTCGGAAGCGACGACCACCGGCGCTTCCGCCGTTGGGAAATGCAGAGCAGTCTCCAGCACGGTATCCGCGCTGCGCGCCGGAACAAAGGTCAGCGCCTTGCGCACGGTCTGGTCGATCTCCTCCAGATCCTTCACATTATCCTGCGGGATAATGACGGTCTTGATCCCGTTGCGCAGAGCCGCCATCGTCTTCTCCTTGAGCCCGCCAATGGCGAGTACCCGACCACGAATCGAGATTTCGCCGGTCATCGCCAGGTCGCGGCGCACAGTCGCGCCCGTCAGCGCGGAGACCAGCGCCGTGCAGATCGTAATGCCGGCGCTCGGCCCGTCCTTGGGAACGGCGCCCTCCGGGAAATGGACGTGGATATCCCTGGTCTTGTAGAAGTCCTCCGCAATGCCAAGCGCCGAAGCGCGGGAGCGGATATAGCTCATGGCAGCCTGCACAGACTCCTGCATCACCTTGCCCAAATTGCCGGTGAGCTCCAGCTTGCCGCTGCCCTCGACCACGTTGCACTCCACTTCCAGCATCTCGCCGCCAACCGAGGTCCATGCAAGGCCATTCACAAGGCCGACCGGATCTTCCTCGGGCAGGCGATCCGGCAGATACTTCCGAACGCCGAGGAATTTTTCCAGATTTGCAGAGGTCACGGTCAGGCGGGTCGTCTCGGGATGCTCGACCAGCTCCATTGCCGTGCGGCGGCAGATCTTGGCGAGCTCCTGCTCCAGACGGCGGACACCGGACTCGCGGGTATAGCAGGAGATGATCTCCCGCAGGGTGCTGTCCGGAACGCGAAGCTGGGTCTTCTTCAGACCGTGCCGCTCGCGCTGCTTGGGAAGCAGGTGGTTCTTGGCGATCATCACCTTTTCCTCATCGGTGTAGGAGTCGAGGTAGATCACCTCCATCCGGTCCAGCAGAGGACGCGGAATCGTATCGTCGGTATTGGCAGTGGTAATGAACATACACTGGCTGAGATCAAAGGGAATCTCCAGAAAATTGTCCCGGAACGTGCTGTTTTGCTCAGGGTCCAGGACCTCCAGCAGGGCTGCCGCCGGGTCGCCCCGGTAATCAGAGCCAAGCTTGTCGATCTCGTCAAAGAGAATCAACGGATTGTTGCTCTTGGCCTGAGTCAGCGCAGCCAGAATCCGGCCCGGCATTGCGCCGATATAGGTCTTGCGGTGGCCGCGAATCTCGGCCTCGTCGTGGACGCCGCCGAGACTGATGCGGGCCAACTTCCGACCGAGGCATTTGGCGATGGAGGAAGCGATGGAGGTCTTGCCAACGCCGGGAGGGCCAACCAGACAGAGAATCTGTCCCCGGTTCTCCGGGGCCATCTGGCGCACCGCCAGCGACTCCAGAATGCGCTTCTTCACCGATTGCAGGCCAAAGTGATCCTGATCAAGCTGCTTTCTGGCAAGCTCGACGTTCAGGCGTTCCTTTGTGGATTCGTTCCACGGAAGCTCCAGCACAACGTCCAGATAGTTGCGAATGACGGTTGCCTCAGAGGAGCCGAAGCTCTGCTTGCGCAGACGGCGCACCTCCTTGAGCAGCTTTTCCTCGGACTCCGCGGGCAGCTTCAGAGCCTTGATCTTTTCTTCGTACTCATCGGTATCCTCATCGTCCTCGCCCAGCTCCTGCCGAATGGCCTTGATCTGCTCACGCAGGAAGTAGTCGCGCTGATCCTTGTTCATGCTCTCCTGCGCCTTGTCCTGCATTTCCTCTTCAATGCCGAGGATATCCAGCTCATGATTCATCAGCTTGTTGCACTGATACAGGCGCTTGGCAGGGTTGGGCTGATTCAGAAGGGTCAGCTTCTGCTCCAGAGGGAAGGAGGCAGAATGCGCCATGATGTCGCTGATCTCGCCGGGATCCTTGGAGGCAATCATCCGCAGCATTTCCTCATGCAGGCTGCGCTGGCTCATCTCCATAAACTCCTCAAACAGGCGGTAGGCCGTGCGCATCATGGCCTCCACACGGGGCGTCAGGGGCACTTCCTCGTCGTTGAGCGAAGCCACCCGCGCGCAGAGGTAGGGTTCGGTCTTGGTTGCGGTGACAACTCTGGCACGGGTCAGGCCGGTGACCAGAAGGCGCAGTGCCTCGCCGGGAACACGGACGATCTGCTTGATCTGGGCCACGGTGCCGACTAAATTCAGTTTTTGAAAATCCGGGTCTTCGTCGAGGATGGAGCGCTGCGGCAGCAGCAGCACGCGCTGATCGGCCTTCATCGCCTTATCGACGGCCCGAATGGATTTTTCCCGTCCCGCCTCAAAGTGCATGGTCACATGGGGAAAGGCCACCATGCCCCGCAGGGCGATCACGGGGAGTTGTTCGTATTCGATGATTTCTTCCATGGGGTTGCCTCCTTTCTGGAGTAAACGAGGGGAAAACAGATCGTATCAACGGCAAAGAGGAGAAAACGGCGCAAACAAGGAGCAGGCTCCCTCTTTGCGCCGTGAAAGGGTATCCGATCAGGGAGCGGAAAGGCGTTTGCGTTCCCCTCTTTGAATGGCAGGTGCAGCAGTCCCGCGCACGGCGGCCTCCGTGACGACGACCTTGGTGATGGTCTTGTCGGAGGGAATCTCATACATCAGCGGGGTCAGGATGCCTTCCATCACGGCGCGCAGACCGCGGGCGCCGATCTTGCGCTCCACAGCCAGCTCCGCAATGGCAGTCAGGGCCTTCGGCTCGAATTCCAGCTCCACGCCGTCATAGGATAGAATCTGCTTATACTGCTTGCACAGGGCGTTCTTCGTTTCGGTCAGGATACGAACCAGATCCTCTGTGGTCAGATCATGGAGGCTGGTAATCACAGGCAGACGGCCCACCAGCTCGGGGATGATGCCGAACTTCAGAAGATCATGGGGCTGAACCTGACGGAAGAGCTCGCCGACCTTGCGCTCCTTCTTGCTCGACAGCTCGGAGCCGAAGCCCAGCGAGCTGCGGTCGATCCGGCGCTCGATGATCTTATCGAGGCCGTCAAACGCGCCGCCGCAGATAAAGAGAATCTTGGACGTGTCGATCTGGATGAACTCCTGCTGGGGATGCTTGCGTCCGCCCTGAGGCGGGACGTTGGCAACCGTGCCCTCGACAATCTTCAAAAGCGCCTGCTGGACGCCCTCGCCGGAAACGTCGCGGGTGATGGAGGTATTCTCACTCTTGCGGGCGATCTTATCCATCTCGTCGATGTAGATGATGCCGAGCTCGGCCCGCTCCACATCGAAGTCCGCCGCCTGGATCAGGCGAAGCAGGATGTTTTCCACATCCTCGCCGACGTAACCGGCCTCTGTGAGCGTGGTCGCATCGGCAATGGCGAACGGAACGTCCAGAATCTTGGCAAGGGTCTGGGCAAAGAGGGTCTTGCCCGACCCGGTCGGTCCGATCAGAAGAATGTTGCTCTTCTGCATCTCCACGTCGGCGTCCTCGCCGAAGTAGATGCGCTTATAGTGATTATACACGGCCACGGAGAGGGAAATTTTCGCCTCGTCCTGACCGATGATATAATTGTCCATATACTCCTTGATCTCCTTCGGAGTCGGGAGCTTTTCGGGGTCATGCCGGAAGCTGGCGTCGGTCTCGTAGAGATCCTCATGGATGATGCTGTTGCACAGCTCGACGCACTCATTGCAGATATAGACGTTGTTCGGGCCGGACATCATCCGCTTGACCTGCTCCTGCCGCTTGCCGCAGAAGGAACAGCGGATGCCTTTTTCACTGGGCACAGAATGGCCCTCCTTTCGGGTTAGTCGCGAATCGCGGCGGACGTGGGGCGCGTCTTTCAGCGGTGGTCAATGACCTTGTCGATCAGGCCGTATTCCAGCGCTTCCTGCGCGGACATGAAGTTGTCGCGCTCGGTGTCGGCGGCAATCTGCGCAAGGGGCTTGCCGGTATTGGCGGCAAGGATGGCGTTGAGCTTCTGCTTCATGCTTTGGATGCGGGCGGCCTGAATCGCGATATCGGTCGCCTGTCCCTGTGCGCCGCCGGAGGGCTGGTGAATCATGATCTCGGCATTGGGCAGCGCCATGCGCTTGCCCTTGGTTCCCGCAGAAAGCAGGAACGCGCCCATCGAGGCCGCCATGCCGATGCAGATCGTCGCCACGTCGCACTTAATATACTGCATGGTATCATAGATGGCAAGGCCGGAGGTAATCACGCCGCCGGGACTGTTGATATAGAACTGAATGTCCTTATCCGGGTCCTGCGCCTCCAGATAGAGCATCTGGGCCACAATCAGGGACGCAGTGGTATCGTTGACTTCCTCGGAGAGCATGATGATCCGATCGTTGAGCAGACGGGAAAAAATGTCATAGGAACGCTCGCCGCGGCTGGTCTGCTCCACCACATAGGGAACTAAGCTCATGGTCGTTTCTCCTTTCCGGTCTGGGACGGAGCCGACGAACATCGGCCCCGTGTTTGAGATGCTAAAGCATTGTAACCAACCAAAGCTGGAATTATTCCTGCTCGGCGGCAGCGGGCGCGACAGCGACAGCCTTCTCCAGAACGAACTCGCGGGCCTTGCGAACCTTGAGATCGGTGGTGACATCCTGCTCAGGGATGATGTTCTTGATCTTCTCGACATCCAGCTTATACTGCTCCGCCAGCTTCTCGTACTCGGCGTTCAGCTCTTCCTCGGTCGGGGTCAGGCCCTCGGCCTCGGCAATCGCGGTCAGAACCACACGCAGACGCACCTGCTTCTCGGCAGAGGGACGGATGCTGTTCTTGAAGCCGGACAGGTCGCCGCCCAGCATCTTGCTGTACCGCTCAAGGCTCATGCCCTGAGAGCGGAGCTGATAGTCGAAGTTCTCGAGCTCTGCGTTGACCTCATCCTCGGTCATGGCAGCGGGAATCTCAACCTTGGCAGCCTCGGCGATCTTCTCCATCAGCGCAGATTCGAAAGCGCGGGAGGTTTCCTCCTCCTTGCGGCTCTCGATCTGCCTGCGCAGGTCGGCACGCAGCTCGTCCAGCGTATCGAATTCAGAAACGTCCTTGGCAAGCTCGTCGTCCTTGGCGGGAACCTGGGTCTCCTTGACCTCATGGACCTTCACCTCGAAGACCACGGGCGCACCGGCCAGCTCCTTGGCGTGATAGTCCTCGGGGAAGGTGATATCAAGGGCCTTTTCCTCACCGGCGCAGGCGCCGATCAACTGATCCTCGAAGCCGGGGATGAAGGTGTGGCTGCCGAGACGAAGCTCATAGCCCTCGGCGCTGCCGCCCTCGAAGGGCTTGCCATCCTTCAGACCCTTGTAGTCGATGACCACGGTATCGCCGTCCTGCGCGGGGCGCTCCACGGTGACAATGCGGGCAACCTCATTGGCCTTGCGATCCAGCTCGGCTTCCACTTCCTCATCGGTCACTTCGTAGGCGGCCTTGGGCGCCTCAACGCCCTGATACTGGCCCAGCTCCACCTCGGGGTACAGCTCAACCTCGATGGTCAGCTCCAGCGTCATGTCGTCGCGGACGTTCATATCGGTCACAGAGGGTTGACCAACCGTCTTCCAGCCCTGATCGGTGACGGCTTCCTTGAACACGTCGGGGAAGATTTCCTCCACTGCGTCGGTATGGAAGACCTGTGCGCCGTACAGGTTCTCGATCATCTTCCGGGGGGCCTTGCCCTTGCGGAAGCCGGGAACGGCGATGTACTTGCGGTTCTTCAGGTAAGCCTTGGAGATACCGGCCTCGAAGACTTCCTTCTCGATCTCGACGTTAACGGTCAGCTTGTTGTTTTCTCTGTTTGCGCTTTTGATAGTCATGGTTTGAATCCTCCAATATGGTGACGGCAAGGACGCCGTTTGTTACACGATTGCAGGCATTGTCGCCCAATCTGCTATATTCTAACAGAAAAGAATAAAAAAGCAAGGGGTAATTTTTGAATTTTTCACTGTTTTTTCCCGGTTTTTTTCAGATTCCGGCAATTGGGTCATGGCTTGATCCCTTCCGGGCAAAAATCGAGATAATCTGCGGACACCAGCCGGAAGGAAATGCCCTCGAACGCCCCGGTGATGGCCAGACGGTGGCTTTCGGAGTGCAGATGCCCATACCAGCAGCGCTTCACCTCATAGCGATGGAGCAGATCGAGAATTGGGCGGCAGAGATAGCCCCGGTAGACCGGCGGATAATGGAGAAAACAGAGCTTTTCCCGATCCCCCGCCGCCTTGAGGGAGGTTTCCAACCGGATCAGCTCCCGGTTCAGAATTTTGGCGTCGTGTGCGCCGCCGCGCTCTTCTTCAAAGAACCAGCCGCGGGTTCCGCAGATTGCCACATTCTCGTATTCAAAACAGTTGTTGTTCAGAACCCAGAGGTTCTCAAAGCCGTTCGCCGCACAGAACTGATAGAACTTCGTCGCCGTCGTCCACCAGTAGTCGTGGTTGCCCTTGAGAATGATCTTCCTGCCCGGAATGGCGTTGATGAAGGCAAAATCCTCGCGGGCGTGTACAAGATCCATCGACCAGCTCAGATCTCCGAGCAGAACCGTGGTATCCTCCGGGCCGATCACGGAAAGTCCGGCGCGAAGCTTTTCCACATAGCCGACCCAACGCTTGCCGAACACGTCCATAGGCTTGTCCGCCTCGAAGGACAGATGCAGATCTCCGATGGCGTAGAGCGCCATGTCAGCCACCCACCCGCTTGCGCTGCAAATGCTGCATGGCAAAACGGACTGCATTGTTGTTGAAGACGTTGTTGACTGTCAGCTCCTCCATGCCGGACTGCATCAGGTAGCGGCCCAGATCGTTGTAGCTCTCAACCCCGGTAAAGCCCGCAGGCAGCGCGTCGCAGCCGTCCAAATCGCCGCCGAGCGCCAGATGATGCGTGCCGCCCAGCTCCAGAAAGTGCTCCAGATGGCGCTTCACGTCGGAGAAGTCGGCCTTGCCGCTCTCGTTCAGGAAGGGCGCATAGAGATTCAGCCCCACAAGGCCGCCGAGGTTGCAGATCACCTTGAACTGCTGATCGGTCAGGTTGCGGCTATGTCCGCACAGGGCGCGGCTGTTGGAGTGCGAGGCCACAATCGGCGCGGAGGTGATGTCCACCAGATCCCAGAAGGCCTTCTCGGACAGGTGACTGACGTCGATCACAATGCCAAGCTCCTGCGCTCTGCGGACAAAGGCCTTGCCCTGCTCCGTCAGGCCCTGCTCCGTGCTGTGGGGGCCGGCAAGGGCATTTGGGTGATTCCACGTCAGGGTCGTCATCAGAAAGCCCAGCTCCTTCAGCTCCTCCAGACGGTCAGGGTCGCAGCCGATGGCCTCCGGCCCTTCGAGGGACAGAAACACGCCCTGCTTGTCCTCTCTGGCGGCGGCAATCAGGTCTTCGACGTTGCGGCAGAGTCTGGCGCGCTCCTTCTGCTGCTCCAGTTGGGTGTAAAAGTCGTTGACGGCGGAATAGAATCTGGCCTCCGCCAGCGGCCCCGGCAGGGGCAGACCCTCCTTGTCATAGACGCAGCAGAAGGCGTAGAACTGGTGATGGGTCAAAAGGCGCCCCGCACGGGTCAGATCAATATGCAGATCGTTCTCGGCCCAGTCTTTTTTTTGCAGAGACAGCTCCACTGCGGTATCGCAGTGGAGGTCGAATACAGGAAAGCGTTCTCTCATTAAAAAGCATCCTCCAGATGGTTAATTGTCGGTTTTTTGGTTTCCACGCCCTCGGGCGCATAAACTTCAATCACATCAAAGCGAGGCTGAAGCTCCGTTTCATGCTGCGCCAGCCACAGCTCTGCTGCGGCGCGCAGCCTTGCCTGCTTGCGCGCGTCCACAAACTCGGCGGCGCGCGCAAAGGCGTCGGATTTGCGAAGCTTGACCTCCACAAACACCAAATACTGCCGATTCCGGGCAATCAGGTCGATTTCTCCGAACCGGCAGGAAGCATTCCGTTCCAGAATTCGGAAGCCCCGTTTTTTCAAATACTTCGCGGCCTGATCCTCGCCCCAAGCCCCGGCGTCTCTATGTCGGAGCATGGCGCTTGAAAAACGAACGGCGGTGGATCGGGCAGAGGCCAAGGGCGGCGATAGCGGCATAGTGCGCCTTCGTGCCGTAGCCCTTGTGCGCGGCGAAGCCGTAGCCTGGATACTGCGCGTCGAGCTGCACCATCAGCCGATCCCGCGTGACCTTGGCAAGAATCGACGCGGCGGCGATGGAGGCGCAGGCTGCGTCCCCACGGACGACGGTTTTCGTGGGCAGACCGAGCCCCGGATCACGGTTGCCGTCCACCAGGCAGAGGTCGGGGCGCACAGAAAGCTGCTCCACCGCACCGCGCATGGCACGGAAGGCGGCTTGCAGGATATTGATTTCGTCGATGGTTTTTTCATCCACCAGACAGACCGCCCATGCGACAGCCTGCGCGATAATCTGCGTATAAAGCGCCTCCCGGCGTTTTTCGGTAAGCTTCTTGGAGTCGTTCAGCCCCGGAAGCTCCAAGCCGGCAGGCAGAATGCAGGCAGCGGCACAGACCGGGCCGGCCAGCGGCCCCCGCCCTGCCTCATCAATGCCGCAGATGCAGGAAACGCCCTCTTCGTGAAGGGCTGTCTCATACGCATACAACTCAGTTTCCATTTTGTTCCTTCTCAACCGGCGACGGCTTCACCGCTTTGAAATACTGCGCGCGATAGCCGTATCTTGTGTCAAGCAGATAGGCTTCCAGCTTCAGGTTGTTTGCCTTGCAGAGTTCTCTTCTTTCTCTTCCTCCCGATCAATGGTCTGGTAGAAAAACGAGCCGCGGGGCTTTACCAGCGCGATGGCCTTGTTCAGAATCTTCCCGTACAACCCGCTTTCCATTCTGGTGCTGCCGATCATCGTAACGATGTCAAAGCTTTCATCCATGCTGTCCACCAGCATCACATCCGATGGAATGATCCGAACGCGATTCGGATTGTTCTCATTTTTCAGGCGAAGCGCAAGCTGACGGCATGAGACGGCGTCACGATCAATGCTCGTCAGACAGCCGCCGTTCAGGCGGTAGGAGAGGTATCGGTCCCAGCTTCCTTCCCCAATTCCGATATTGCAGATCGAGGCGTTTTCCCCGATCACAAACGATTCTTCAAAAAACGCTGCGATTCTGTATTCAAGGTACTTGCTTGTTACGGAAGTGTTCCACGGACCTGCCTCGGGTCCGTATGCTTCTCCATAGACTTGCAGCAAAAACGCCTGCTCTTCCCGGTTCATCGGTACATATCCTTTCATTTGTTATCGCTCATGCAGAAGTGCAGCCGCTCAGCCCTCCACGGGTTCCAGCGTGAAGCGTCCCAATTTGCAGGAGCGGTATTCCTCCAGCAGAACCTTCGCCATGCGTTCGGTGTCCAACACGCCGCCGGAAAGGAGAAAGCCACGCTTGCGGGCCGCCTGTTCCATCAGGGCATAGCCCCGCGCCGTGGGAGAATCGCTGCACATCCCATCGAGCGCAGCCGCTTCGTCCTCCGGTTCGAGCTTGTACCGCTCCCGAATCGCCTGCGGATAGTCCTGCCAGAGCTGGGCCATGAGGCGGGAGGACAAGGTTTCCAGATCCAGAATGTCGTCCTTGATCGCGCCGGTCCACGCCAGACGCAGGCCAACCTCCGGGTCCTCGAATTTGGGCCAGAGAATGCCCGGCGTGTCGAGCAGCAGAAGGCCCTGATCCACCGTGACCCACTGCTTGCCCCGCGTCACGCCCGGGCGGTTTTCGGCCTTTGCGCCCTTGCGTCCCGCCACCTGATTGATAAAGGTGGATTTGCCGACGTTGGGAATCCCCACCACCATCGCCTTGAGCGGTTTGCCTGCCATGCCCTTCTCAGCATAGCGGCGGCGCTTTTCCGCCAGAAGACGGTTGAGCGCAGGAGAAAAGTCCGTGATCCCCTTCCGGTTTTTGCAGTCGGTCTGGATCACGGAAAAGCCTCTGGCCTTGAAACGGTCGGCCCAAGCCCGCGTGCGAACCGGGTCCGCCATGTCGATGCGGTTCAAAATTACCATCCGGGGCTTTGTACCGCAGATTGCGTCAATATCCGGGTTGCGAGAGGAGATCGGAATGCGGGCGTCGATGATCTCGCAGACAGCGTCCACCAGCTTCAGATCGGCCTCCATCATGCGCCGGGTTTTGGTCATATGCCCCGGATACCAGTTGATATTGGAAAACTCTTCGTTCATTGTTTCCTCTCCGGTCAGTTGTAAACTGACCCGATCCGTCCAAAGTCTCTGCTGCCGCCCTTCCGATCATCCTGACCGGGCAGGGCAATGAGCAGCGCCTTGCCGACAATATAGCGTCCGTCCACCATGCCGACGTTGGCGAAGCGGCTGTCGGTGGAGTTGTTGCGGTTGTCGCCCATCAGGAAATAACAGCCCTCAGGGACGGTCACGGTATTGCCGTCGAAGCCGATTCCGGCTTCCGCCATCGGCCCATTGATCTGCGCCTCGGACTGGAGCACCTCGTCCACCCAGACGTGAATCCAGCCGTCCTCCCCCATCCGGAAGGAGACGGTCTGGCCGCCGACGGCAATTACGCGCTTGACGATAGGCTTTCCATTCTGGAACTGGGGCACGGAGGCCACAACGATGTCGCCGGGCTCATAGGTCGAACACAGAAAATTGCTCCGAAGCAGGAGATAGTCCCCCTTAGACTCAGTGGATTCGTCCCCGCCGACAAGCGTGGGGTACATCGAGCAGCCTGAAACGCCGGCAAGCCGGATCAGGAAGACAAAACAAACGGTGAGCACAGCGAGGATGGAAACCATATCGTGCAGCATCACATAGACGGTTCCCGCGACGCCTTTCGGTTCATAGGGGTTCGGTTTTTTTTCAGACGGCTTTCTAAATGTATAAATATTCATCTTGTGCCTCTCAACTTTTACAATTTGATCCGCAAGATATGCGCTCGATCTTTCTTATTATACAATGCGTATTGAAAAAGTGCAAATTCCAATCACATTTTTTGCAATTTTTGTATATGTGCACAATTTTAGATCAGAATTTTTGAAGATTCTGCTATGAGTCACCAGCAAATTTCCTATTGATTTTTTTCCCTAAAACAGTTAAAATATAGCCATAAAAGAGTTGGAGGAACGCTGCATGAGCGAACTGTTCGGAGACGACTTCATTACCATCACCGACGAGGACGGTCAGGAATATGAGCTTGAGGTTCTCTGCTCCGTCGAATATCAGGGCTGCACATACTTGGGCGTTTGTCCCGCCGGCAGCGACGAGGATGGAGAAGAACTGGAGGTCAGTGTGCTGAAGGTGACCGAGGAAGACGGTGAAGAGCTTCTCGAGGCCGTCACCGACGAGGATGAGCTGGCTGCGGTGTATGAGCTTCTGCTGAACGATTACGAAAATGAGGAAGAGAGCGAAGAGGACCCCTGATTCTGCGAGGCTTCGCCTGTGTTTTTGCATCCAAGAAAGAAAGAAAAAAAGAAAAAAAATTCCCTGCTCGGTACGTGATGCATCCTTTTAGACCCACATCTTTTTTACGGGACGCCTGAACTTCTGCGACGGATTGTAGACCTCCCGCTGCGGCATAACCGCAGTGGACGCTGGGAACAGAGAACTCCCAGAGGGGCGACCCACCTGCTCGATTCGTGCAGGTTATAAATGGGTGTACACGGCCACAGCGGGGTTTTTTTCTGTCCGTTTCCTTTTCTACGAGGAAACGGTTTTTTCTTGGGCTTCTTGGTCTGTGATCTGGCACTGCCGCTCCTGCTTCCTCTGCTCCGAAAGCGAATGACCTCTCCCAGATGCGCGTCGCCTTGGCTGCTTCCCTTTGCGTTCACCGTATTGGTCAAGATGATGATACTCTTGAGTTTCCGCAGTTTGGAATGGCGGGGAAGCAAAAAGCGATCTATAGGGTGGAGGATTGGAAAAACGGAGCAAAAAAGTGAAGAATTACCTTCGGAAATGTGGTAGAATTAAGGTGTCAGGCAAAACCCTACCAAGCAAGAAAGAAGGCGACTCTTCATGACCTGTTCTACCACAAATGTTTACAGAATAAAACGGGAAACTATCACTGTTTCAAAAAATCTATCTCTGTGGTTTTTCAATGATTCTCGCCACAGTTTCATAAGTGTTCTGCTCCGTATTCTTGTTTGGGATTACTCAAAATAGAACAGCTCCTCGAACTTCTTATCCAGAGCGACGCAGAGAATCAGGGCCAGTTTTGCAGTGGGGTTGAACTGTCCGGTTTCGATGGAGCTGATTGTGTTTCTCGAAACGCCGACCAGGGCTGCAAGCTGCGCCTGAGAGAGCTTTTTCTCGTCTCTGGCCTGCCGCAGTCGGTTTTTGAATTCCAGATTCCCTTCCATGGTTATGACCATACCTTTCCGCTGCGCGGAAGGCACAAAAAGGCATGAAACCTTGCCTCTATCGCAGCTTTCTGAAATTTGTTATTCAAGCCCTTGCTTGTTCAGTGTGCGCTGTGTGCAATTCGCAAGAAAAGCAATCCTGAAATCCGCAGACGCTATGAAAACCAGAAAAAGCGCCGGGGTCACAAAAAAGCTATCATTGCCATTGCAAGAATGCTGCTCACTGCCATTTACAACATTCTCAAGAAGAATGAGCCCTACAATCCCGAGCTTTATGCGCACATCAACACTCCACCGAAGCAACGAACAGTTTCCATGGAGGAGGCTAGTGTTCCGGAAAGTCTAAAAGTTGTATTAGCTGCAAGCAGGGTTTCGCCAGACGAGGCGGAGGACGCAGGCGGGCTGACGCCCGGCAAGGACGACAACGAAGTATGGCGGAATCCTGCGCCGCAGATCATGCCATTT
>JAFYGM010000015.1 GCA_017543225.1 Oscillospiraceae bacterium | reverse complement strand
GCGCCGCGGGCGCGCCTGGATGTAAAGGCCGCATGGCCCGGCGTATCGAGGAAGGTGATCAGATTGCCGTTGATCTTGACGGTATAGGCGCCGATGTGCTGGGTAATGCCGCCGGCCTCACCGGCAACCACGTTCGTCTTCCGAACAGCGTCGAGCAGGCTGGTCTTGCCGTGGTCAACGTGACCCATGACCACAACGACAGGGGGACGGGTGACCAGCTCCTCTGCGGTGTCCTCATGGTCGTCGAAGAGCTTATCCTCGATGGTCATAATGACCTCGCGCTCCACCTTGCAGCCCAGCTCCGTGGCGACAAACTCGGCGGTATCGAAGTCGATGGTCTGGTTGACTGTCGCCAGCACGCCGTTTTTGAGCAGGCACTTAATCAGCTCGGAAACGGTCTTCTTCATACGGACCGCCAGCTCGCCCACGGTGATTTCGTCGGGAATCTTGACGGTCAGCGGGGTCTTTTTGACGACCTCCAGACGCAGGCGGTTCAAGCGCTTGCGCTCGTCCTCCTTGGACTTTGCGCCCTTCTGCCCCTGCTGTTGCTGCTTCTTGTTCTTGCCGCCAATCTTCTGTTTGCCGCCGGCACGGTTCTGATCCCGCTCGGAAATCAGCGTATCCACGCGGTCATCAAAGCGATCCGCATTCACCTGCACGGCGGAGGTGTCCACAACCCGGCGCTCGCGCTTGCGCTGCGGCTCCGCGGTCTTGGGGGCCTGCTGCTGCGGTTTATTCTGCGCAGGCTTTTTCTCCTCGGGCTTCTTCTCCTCGGGCTTTGCGGAGGCGGCAGGCTTGGCTTCTCCGGCCTTTTTCTGATCCTCTGCGGCCTTCTTCGCGGCCTCCTCTGCCTTCTTCTTCTCCTCCGCCTCCTTCGCGGCGAAGGCTGCGGCAAAGACGACCTCTACCGAGGGGATCTGGTTGCGCTGCGTCATCAGGTCGAAAATCAGATTGAGCTGGTTTTCCTCCAGAATCTGCGCAGTGCTTTTCGGTTTCTCAAAGTATTGCTCCACGATGGCGCTGATCTCCTTGGTCGTCACGCCCAAATCTGCGGCAACTTCCTTGATTCTGTACTTCACAAAACTACTCATATAGCCACCTCCACATGAATGAACCATTGACAATTGACAGGTGCGAATTGACGCCTCAGAGAAGTCAATTCTTCTTGCGCTTGGCGCGGACTCTGGAAACGCGGCGCTCCAGATCGTCCACAAGCGCTTGCTCCGCCGTTCCCTCTGGCAGGGCCTTCACAAAGGCCAGCGCCATTGACACGTCGGAAAAGGCTGCCACAGAAACGCTCTGCCTGCCCAGCGCAGCGCCGAGGGTCAGCTTGTCGAACGGAACCGTCAGAACTCTCTGACGGGTACCCTCCGCCAAATTGTGCATTTTCCGGGCAACGGCTGCGCCGGCGTCGCTGGCCAGAACGGTCAGGCGGGCATGCTTTTGCAGAAGCATGGAGCCGACGGTTTCCTCGCCGGTCTGGAGCTTTCCGGCCTTGCGTGCAAGGCCCAAAAGACCGATGGCCTTATTCTGCTGCTGTTCCATCTGCTTCCTCCATCTGTGCAGTCAGCACGTCGTAAACCTCCGGCGGAATCTCCACGCCGAGCGCGCGTCCAAGGGCCTTGGAGCGAAGCGCCTTCTTCAGGCAGTCCGTACTGCGGCAGATGTAAGCGCCGCGTCCGGGGGCCTTGCCCCGCAGATCCACGCTGACCGTTCCCTCCGGCGAACGCGCGATGCGTACAAGCTCCGGCTTGGGCTTCATCTCGCGGCAGCCCAGACATTGCCGCTGTGGGATACGCTTGGGCATGGAAACACCTCCCAACCTGCATCGAAGGACGCAACGCATCCTTCCGATGTGAATTCTTTATTCCTCAGCCGCGTTTGCCTGGCTCAGCGGCTTGATGTCAATCTTATATCCCGTCAAACGGGCGGCGAGGCGGGCGTTCTGGCCCTCCTTGCCAATGGCGAGCGAGAGCTGATCGTCAGGAACGATGACGCGGCAGGCCTTTTCGCCCTCGACCATTGTGACGCTGAGCACGTCGGAGGGCGCAAGGGCGGCGGCGACAAACTTGGCGGGATCCTCGTCCCAAACCACGATGTCCATCTTCTCCCCGTGAAGCTCCTCCACCACGGCGGCAACGCGGGTTCCCTTCTGACCGACGCAGGTGCCGACCGGATCGAGATTCTCGTCCACGGCGTGAACCGCAAGCTTAGTGCGCGAGCCGGCCTCGCGGGCGATGGACTTGATCTCCACCTCGCCGGAAGCAATCTCAGGGACGTTCAGCTCAAACAGGCGCTTGACCAGACCCGGATGCGTCCGGGAGACAATGATCTGCGGGCCCTTGGAATTGCGGCGCACCTCGACCAGATAGACGCGGATGATGTCGCCCTCGACATAATGCTCGCCGTGAACCTGCTCGTTCATCGACAGCCATGCCTCGGTGCGGTCGCTTCCCTGCCCGATGCGAACCGAAAGGTCGCCGGTCTTATTGTCCACACGCGACACGGTGGCAGTCAGAATCTCATGCGCCTTGGAGGAGAAGCGATCGTAAACCATGCTGTGCTCGGCCTCACGGATGCCCTGAATGATGACCTGCTTGGCGGTCTGCGCGGCAATGCGGCCGAAGGCCTGCGTCTGAATCTCCTCGTTGACCAGATCGCCCAGCTCGCAGTTGGGGTCAATGCGGCGCGCGGCGTCCAACTGGATTTCCGTGGCGGCGGTCACGACCTCGTCCACGACCTCCTTCTGGGCGTACATTTTCAGCGACTTCTCGTTCAGTTCGACAAACACATTGTCGGTGTAGCCGACGCGATCCTTCTTATATGCGGCAAGCAGGGCCTGCGTGATGCGCTCCGTCATGTATTCCACGGGAATGCCTCTGTCCCGCTCCAACTGCCGCAGGGCAGCGAAAATTTCTGCACTGGTATTCTGATTCATGATTTTTTCCTCCTGAATTACGAAAAATCCACCCGAAGCCGCACCAGCGCGACTTGGGTCTTGGGAAAGGTCATGCACTCGCCATTGTATTCCACGGTCACGTCGCCGTTGTCATAGCCGCGCAGGATGCAGGGGTATTCCCGCACGCCGTTGACGGGCCGATAGAGCTTCACCATCACGTTCGCGCCGAGGAAGGCCGCAAAATCCGAGGGCCGCTTGAGTGGACGCTCCAGCCCCGCAGAACAGACCTCGAAGCAATAGCTGCCCTCAATGGGGTCCTCCCGATCCAAAATGGGGTCCATCTGGCGGGAAATCGCCTCGCAGTCGCGGATATTTACGCCGCCGTCCTTGTCGATATACAGGCGCAGGAACCACTTCCCGCCCTCGCGGACGTACTCCACGTCCCAAGGGAGCAGCCGTTCTCCTCGACCACCGGCTGCGCAAAGGCCCAGACCCGTTCTGTAATTTTCATCCTGTCCTCCGTTCAAAAAACGATCTGACATATAGAAAGAGAGGCTTGACGGCCTCTCTAACACACTTCCTACCTGATTACAGGTGTATTATAGCACTTTTTCGATGGGAATGCAATAGTTTTTTGGCAATTTCTCGAAAAAAAGGAAGCAGAAAAGTAACAGTTCAGCCGATCCCATAGGGGAGTAGCGAACATTCTGATCGTTGATAATTGACAGTTGACAGTTTCGGTGCGTCGTCGCACGCCCGCCGAAACGCACCCACGCCGACCGCGTGACGAACCGGATGTAGGGACGAGCATCGCTCGTCCGCGGCTGCGTTTCAGCAATCCGGCACGTTGGATTTGCCTGCGGCCCACGATGGAAACGTCCT
>JAFYGM010000014.1 GCA_017543225.1 Oscillospiraceae bacterium | reverse complement strand
GAGGATGGTGTCCATCATGCCGGGCATAGACGCGCGGGCGCCGGAGCGGACGGAAACGAGCAGGGGATTGTTGAGATCACCGAACTTCTTGCCGTTGATCTGCTCCATCTTGGCCACATACTCCATGATCTCCGCCATGATCTCGTCGTTGATCAGGCGGCCATCCTCGTAGTACTGCGTGCAGGCCTCGGTGGTGATGGTAAAGCCCTGAGGAACGGGCATACCAATGTTGGTCATTTCCGCAAGGTTTGCGCCCTTGCCGCCGAGAAGCTCGCGCATCTTGGCGTTGCCTTCTGTGAACAGGTAGACATACTTGTGGGACATTTCGGTTTCTCCTTTCAATATGACGCGGATCATCGACCCGCAGGGTTTTTGCTGTTCGGATTTTCAATGCACCCTACTATAACATCTTCTTTCAAATTTTTCAATGGTTTGTCCTAAAAAAACGAGAAAAATAGAAATATTTTTGTTTGATTCCTGCAAAGCCCGAATTTATGTTGAAACGAGCGGAATCTCATGCTATGATAAAGAAAGAACAAGGGGGTGACAAAATGCAAATTGAAAAGACGCTTTCTCTGGTGCTGGACGCCGGAGCCGCGATGGTGCGCTGCGGGGGAGAGACTCACCGCGTAGAGGACACCTTGTACCGGATGTTGACTGCGTTTGGCTTTACCAACTGCAACGTGTGGGTTGTGCCGTCCAATTTGCAGGCAACCGTGACAAGCCCGGAAGGTTCAGTGATGACGCAGATTCGCCACATAACAGGCGGCGGAATCGACTTTGAAACACTGGACAGGCTCAATACGCTCTCGCGCTGGACCTGCGCGGAACAACCGAGTCCGGAGGAATTTGCCGAACGGCTGGAAACAATTCGTACTGCCCCGCCGCAGCGCACTTGGATCACCAATCTCGCAGGCGTTCTGGGCGGCGGGGGCTTTGCTCTGTTTTTTGGCTGCGGGCTGCTTGATGCGTTGATTGCTGCCGCTGCTTCCTTTTTGATCATCACGCTGATTCGACGCCTTTCTCCCAAGGAGGGCAATCCGCTGATTCTCAATTTTACAATCTCCCTGTTGACGGAGCTGTTCATCATGCTTGCCGGAAAGGTGGGGCTGGGAGAGCATACTGACCGCATCACCATCGGCGTGGTCATGCTGCTGATCAGTGGACTCGGCGCAACCAACGGTCTGCGCGATTTGGTCCATCTGGATACGATTTCCGGCCTGATCAATATTGTGGCATCTGTGACGGGTGCCATCGGAATCGCACTCGGAATCGCGCTCCCAATCCTGCTGTTTCGCAGCGGCGGAGAGGCGGTTTCCGGCCTGAACCCCAACGTCGTCATTCAACTGCTGTCCGGAACCGCTGCCTGTGTGGGCTTTGCTATCTGGTTCCGCGTCCGGGGGATCAAGGTTTTTTACTGTGCCCTCGGGACATTCCTGAGTTGGGGAACCTACCTTCTGGCCTACCATCTGCAGCCGAACGCCTTCTACGCGACCCT
Organism: Oscillospiraceae bacterium; assembly: GCA_017543225.1. GTDB lineage: Bacteria > Bacillota > Clostridia > Oscillospirales > Oscillospiraceae > JAFRPC01. Next base: position 42,794 of record JAFYGM010000014.1, on the reverse strand, counting down.
TGCAGCTTCTGTGGTCTGCGGCCTGTATGCGCAGATCACGGCGCGGATCAACAAAACGCCCGCGACGATTTTTACCACGATCTGCCTGCTGCCGCTGATCCCCGGCTCCTCCCTGTATTATACCGTCTACGGAGTCGTCGTGCGCAACGCCGCGCTCTCCTATGCCAAGGGCGTCGATTTCGGGAAAACCTGTTTTGGAATCGTGCTGGGCTTCATGGTTGTGGAGGTAGCAAACCGTTTCCTCTGGCGTCGCCCACACTGATCGAATCCCACAGAAGCAAAACCGTCGGAGCTGCAAATACCCCAACGGTTTTGACGCCTCTATTCTTCTTCAAAAAAACTGCGAAGCGTTTGGTTGAACCGGTCTGCGAACATCAGCGGAATGTTGTGCCTTGCCCGTTCCCAGAGCTGAAAGGCACACAGCGGGTTCCGCTCTGCCATGAACCGCACACTGTCCTGTATGTCTGATGCCTCGCGTTTTCCGGCCAGAGCAAGTGTGGAAACCCTGCATTCGGCGTAGTGCGGAACCGAATGTTCAAAGGCGGGAAAAGCCCGTCTGAATGGAGGCTCCCACTCCCATGAAAACGCCATAAGTCGGCAGCGAAAACGGTTTGCGCTCCGATTTTTGGAAAAAAAGCAAATTGAACCGTAAAATAACATTGCGGAACCTATTATTAGAGGTTCCCTAATGTGTATTGACTTTTTCAGCAAGCCCTAAATATGGCAGCATTGAATCGAGAAATCACGAGGTGATAAAATGGATCATAGCGAAATCAGGCTTTTGCCTATGACTGACGAAATGTATCGAAGCTATGCGCGGGAATATGAAAACGATCCGGATCTGTATCTTCCAGGCCAAATCTATACGCATTATGTATACAGCGAAGAAAGAGTCGAACAGTACCTGAAGCGGCAAAAGGATTTAAAGCGGATTCTGCTTGCAATCACTTGCGGTGAAGAAATTGTCGGAGAGATCGTGATCAAAAACATTCAGGAAGGGGAGAGCGCGACAATGGGACTCACCCTGAAGAATGCCAAATACAAGGATCAAGGGATCGGTACGGAAGCAGAAAGATTGGCAGTTCGATTTGTCTTTGATGATCTGGATATTCCGACCTTATATGCAGATACGATCCAGTCGAACACCCGCAGTCAACATGTACTTGAAAAAGTTGGCTTCGTTTTCATCAGAGAAGATAAGGATTTTAAGTATTATCGGATAGACAGGAGCTCTGCCACATGACAAATTGTTTCGGCTTGTCTGGCTGAACGGTATGGATCATTTGACGTACCTCGGCAGCCAGAAAGCCTCTCTTGTCTGCCGTGTACGCTTGACTGCGGGGATGAAAACGTCGGGAGCGTTCAGGACAAGCCTCGCCAACGGCGGCGTCTTGGAAACTTATGCGATGTTTCCCAGGCGTCGTGTGATGGCAGGACGGTATTGAACCGACCTTTCCGACTGCGTTTCGTTGAGATCCTTTTTGAATCAATTTGTTGTCTGAGCGATGAGAAAGGAGACGGCCTGTGAACAAGCTTTGGTCCGAACATGTGCAGGGCATTATGACCCTGTTTCTCAGCAGGAGACTTCGGTTTCACGACGAGTTCTTTCCGCAGTATGAAGGATTGTTCCGTTTGGATCCGAACAGAGAATTGAAGGTGTTAGAGATCGGCTGCGGTCCCGGCGCACTATCCGAAGCCTTGCACCGATGGTATCCCAAGGCGAAGATTACCGGCATCGACCGGGACAGCAGCTTTGTGGCCTTTGCGCAGGCAACCGTACCGGACGTGACCTTTTTGGAGGGCGATGCAACCCGGCTCCCGTTTGAGAACGATTCCTTTGACGTAACGATTTCCTATACGGTACAGGAGCACGTCGCGCCGGAGTCTTTTTGGGGCGAGCAGCGGCGGGTATTGAAGCCCGGCGGCGTATGCATCTGCCTTTCCGCCAGAAGGGGGATTCAGCATACTGCACCCTGTCTGGAGATGACACAGGAAGAGCAGGCCTTCTGGGAAAGCATTCCCCAATCGGAAGATGAGTTGGAAAAGCTTGGCGTCTGTCGGTATCCGATGTCCGAGGCGGAGCTTCCCGCGTCCATGGAAGCACATGCGTTCCGAGCGGTCTCCACAGGGTATGCGATGATAGATCTGACGCCGGACGACCCGAAGTACCCGGCGGAGCTGGCGGAAGCCATGATCGACGAAGGGCGGAAGGCTGCTCTGGAGGCGATTCACTCGGCACATTCGGACGGTGCAGAAAAGGCAGTCGCAGCGGTCAATCAAAAATATGACGAACGGCTCAGACTGTACCGCGCCGGAATCAAGCAGTGGGACACTGCCGTTTCCGTGACGATGATGGTTCGCGGGGTCAAGTGACGCCGCTTGCGCGTATGAAAATCGAAAAAGGAGATGGAAGCATGACGGATTATCGAATTCTCAGTGAACAAATGCAGGCGCTTTTGGAGGGCATTCCGCACCCAATCGCCAATCTTGCAAACGCTTCGGCCCTGCTTTGGCAAAGCCTGCCTGATCTGAACTGGGCCGGGTTTTATCTGCTGGAGGGCGACAAGCTGGTGCTTGGGCCGTTTCAGGGGAAAACGGCCTGCATTGAGATCCCTCTGGGCCGCGGCGTGTGCGGCACGGCTGCTGCGGAGAATCGCACCCTTCTTGTTTCGGACGTTCACTGTTTTCAGGGCCATATAGCCTGTGACAGCGCATCCAATTCCGAAATCGTGATTCCGCTGCACAGGGACGGCAGGGTTGCGGCCGTCCTCGATCTGGACAGCCCCAGCAAAAACCGCTTCACCGAGGCAGACCGCATCGGCTTGGAGGCGGTCGCCGCCGTGCTGGAGCGGCAGTGCATTTTCCCGGCGCTTACCTGAAACCGCTTTTCAACGGATGAAAGGCGTCAAATCGAAGGAGGCCTTGCAGAAGCTCCATTCAAAAAACAGAAAAGCTTCCGTCAAGACGGGTTTTGAAGCATAGATAGTTCCCAATGCAGAGGAAACCGCATTTCTTCGCGGTTTCCTCATACTCTTTTTCGCAGAAAAAAGTCATATACCGTCCGCCCCTGCATTTCGCGTCAAAAAGCGCTGCGTTCAGGAGCGCTTCTACCAACTCCGGCTGATGTCCTCTTCCATTGAGATCAACGCCGACAATCTCAAAGTATCCGTCAATAATGCCGTCTTTTTTATAATACACCGCGCCCTGCGCTTCCCCGTCTTTTTCTTTGACAAAGATTGCCCATTTGTCGAGATCTGCGAGAATTCGCTCTGAATTCCAGTACATATCGCCGTCGATCTGACGGTGAAGCGTTTCAAAGCTTGCATAGTTTTCTTTGCCGATTCTTGTCATACCGTTCTGATCCGGCGCAAGAATCAAACGATCAAGAAGCGCTGTGTTATTAAAGTCGTCCTCAATACATTCAAATCCATGCTCTTTGAGGTATTCCACCGCGGACACATTCTCTCCGGGGAATCCAAAATACACGTCATAACCGTGAAAACGCTGCCGAATATCGTCCAGGAACTCAGTAAGAGCCTGATCCGTTGCCACATTGGTGAGAAAGCAGAGTAACTGGAGATAGCGATCCTCTGGCAGCCAGAAAAAATGAACGAGGCCCTGAACAATTCCGTCAGATTCAAAAAAGAGAACTTCTTCGGTTTCTCGTTCAAAAGCTTTCAGACGACGTGCAAGAAAATCCTCCTTCGTATGGATTCTGTCACAATAGGTTGGATAACCGGACTTGGTGAGATCTAAGGCCAGTGCGTAGAAAAAATCTACATGTTTTACAAATTCGTCTTTGGAACAAGCACGTATCATTTTCTTTCTCCTCAATGGATTGTGTAATGCGAAAACGGCAGGAGGTGCTTTTGATACAAAGCGCCTCCTGCCGGATGATATCGCGTTCGTCCGCTCCCGCAGGGAGCGGGCAGGTCAATTACTTGGCCAGCTCAGCAGTATCCTGCGCGATCATCAGCTCTTCGTTCGTGGGGATGACCCAAACGGTGACCTTGGAATCGGCAGCGGAGATGATGCGCTCGTCGCCGCGCAGCTTGTTCTTCTCCACGTCCAGCTTGACGCCGAGGAATTCCAGACCCTCGCAGATCATCTGACGCATCAGAACACCGTTCTCACCGACGCCGGCGGTGAACACCAGAACGTCCAGTCCGCCCAGCGCGGCGGCATAGGCGCCGATGTACTTCTTGACCTCATAGGCGAACTTATCGAGGGCGAGCTGGCACTTCTCGTTGCCTTCGGCAGCACCGGCTTCCAGATCACGGAAGTCAGAGCTCACGCCGCCGGACAGACCCAGAACGCCGGATTTCTTGTTGAGAATCGCCATAACTTCGTCGATGGACTTGTTGTAGTTCTTGGCAATGAACTGCAGCACGGTCGCATCCACGTCGCCGACACGGGTGCCCATAGGCACGCCACACAGGGGGCTCAGGCCCATGGAGGTGTCCTGACACTCGCCGTTGTAAATGGCAGCCAGAGAGGAGCCGTTGCCGAGGTGACAGTTGATGACCTTCAGATCCTTGCGGCCCATGAGCGCCTCAACGCGCTTGGCAATGTAGCGGTGAGAGGTGCCGTGGAAGCCGTAGCGACGCAGGCCGTCATGCTCATAGTACTCGTCGGGAATCGCATAGCGGTAGGCCTTGGGGGGCATGGTCATGTGATAAGCGGTGTCGAAGACAGCAACCTGCGGAGTTTTCGGCATGATCTTCTGACAGGCCTCGATGCCCAGCAGATTGGCAGGGTTGTGCAGAGGGCCGAGGGGGATGCAAGCGCGAACGGCTTCGAGGCAGGCCTCGTCGATCAGGCAGGAGCCGGCGAACTTCGAGCCGCCATGCACCACGCGGTGACCCACGGCGTCGATTTCATCGACAGAGGACACCACGCCGTTCACGGGATCCATCAAAATGTCGAGCACAGCGGTAATGGCCTCGGAATGGGAGGGCATGGGAATCTCACGGACAACCTTGATGTCCTTCGCGGGCGCCTTGTGGGTCAGACGACCGTCGATGCCGATGCGCTCACACAGACCCTTGGCGAACACGTCGCCGCTCTGCGGGTCCATGAGCTGATACTTCAGAGAAGAGCTGCCTGCGTTGATGACCAGAATTTTCATAGCTTTGTAATCTCCTAATTTTATTCTATGATTTTTCGGTTTTGTGTGTTACAATGAACTCAACGCGTCTATTCTATATCAAAATGATCAATAAGGCAAGCAGAATTTGCATTTGGAAGGAAAAAGTTTGGAGGGAGCGCCATGAAGACCGTTGGGATTATCTGTGAATACAACCCCCTCCACAACGGCCACGCCCGACAGCTTCACTTGGCGCGGCAGACAGGGGGGGAGCCCTGCGCAATCGTTTGCCTGATGAGCGGAAACTTCGTCCAGCGTGGGCTTCCTGCAATCTATTCGAAGCAGGTGCGCGCGGAAGCCGCGCTTCGCTGCGGGGCGGATCTGGTGCTGGAGCTGCCACTGACGGTGACTGTCTCCTCTGCCGAGGGCTTTGCATCGGGCGGCGTTTCGATCCTCTCCGCGCTGGGCTGTGATTACCTCTGCTTCGGCACGGAGTCGGAGAAGCTGGATGCGCTGATGCAGACCGCGCGGGCCAATCTGTCCCCGGACTTTGACGCCCTGCTCCGTGCCGAGCTGGAAACAGGCTGCTCCTATCCGCTTGCCCGTCAGCGCGCCCTGACTGCACTCGGGGCCGGGGCCGGATTGGATTCACCCAACGATATTCTGGCGGTGGAGTACTGCAAGGCCCTGCTGCGGCAGGAAAGCCGGATGCAGCCGCTTCCCGTGCGCCGAACGGGGAGCTATCATGCGCTTGCGCTCGATCCGGAGGCGCCTTCCGCGACGGCGCTCCGTGCCGCGCTCGAGACCGGAGACGTCGCGTGGCGTGCCGCTGTTCCGCCCGCAGCGCGGGACTGCTATGCGCAAGCCGTGCTTCATACGTGGGCGGCAGGGGAGCGGGCGGTTCTTGCTCGTGTCCGCGCCTTGGGGGAGGAGGACTTTGCAGCCCTGCCCTTCGGCTCGGAGGGCCTCTGGTCAAAGCTGATGAGAAGTTGCCGAAGCTGCGCCTCTACGGAGGAAATTATCGAGGCCACAAAATCCAAACGCTACACACGCACCCGGATTCAGCGGATGCTGCTCTGTGCCTATCTCGGCCTGCGAAAAATCGATTTGGAGCTGTCTCCGCCCTATGTGCGGATCTTGGGCTTTCGGGACAACGGACGGAGCTTGCTGCGAGAATGGAAGGGCAGATTCCCCCTGCTCCATGCAGGGGAGCGCCCACAGGGTCAGCCCTATTATGCGCTGGAGCGGCGTGCTTCCGACCTCTATACGCTGTTCTCTCGTTCGCTTTCTGTGCCGGTCGGAACAGAGGAGTCCCTTCGCGTGATTCATCTGGATGGACAGGGAACCGGAAATCAATCGGGAGATTGATTCCTCCAGAGACCGGAAAAGGAAAAAGTCTTTGCATAATTCGGAATTCTATGTTATAATCAAAGAATAAACGCCCGGGGCCGTGGATGAGCCTGCGGACGGTGGAAAGGTTGAGAACCGGATGTCTGAAACCTTATTTGAACAAATGCACGCTGCGCTTCCCAAGGTGCAGCTTTTCTCGCAGGAGCTGCTTTCCAGACACACCTCTTTCCGCATTGGCGGCCCCGCACAGGTGCTGGTCTGCCCGAAGAACGAGGCGGAGCTGCAAGCGGTGTACGCTTTTTGCCAATCTGCCGGTGCGTCTTTCCGCATCCTCGGCGGCGGCACGAACATTCTGGCCCCTGATGACGGTGTTTCCGGCGTGATCGTCTCGACGCGCGGGCTGGATACGCTGGAGCTGTCTGACGCGGAAACAGTCACGGCAGGCGCTGGCGTTCCGCTGGCGCGCCTTGCAGTTTTCGCTCAGCAGCATGGCCTGACCGGGCTGGAGTTTGCGCACGGCATTCCCGGCACCGTTGGCGGGGGGATGTATATGAATGCAGGCGCCTACGGCGGCGAATTGGTTCAGGTTGCCGTCTCTGCCCGCTTCCTGACCTCCGACGGAACGATTCTGACCCTGACCGGGGCGGAAATGGGCCTCAGCTATCGCCACAGCGCCTTTATGGATCGCGTGGGGGTGATCGTCTCCGCAACCTTCCGACTGCGCGAAGGTGACCCCGAGATCATTCGGGATCGGATGCGCGAGCTGATGGAAAAACGCCGGGCGTCTCAGCCCCTGGACCTGCCCTCGGCAGGGTCTACCTTCAAGCGGCCGGTCGGCGGCTATGCCGCCGCACTGATTCAGGAGGCCGGCTTGAAGGGCCTCCGCGTCGGCGGCGCGGCTGTCTCCGAAAAGCATTCCGGATTTGTCGTCAACCTTGGCGGCGCAACCAGTGCCGACGTGCTGGAGCTGATTGCACAGATTCAGGCGCGGGTGCAGGCTTCTTCCGGGATTCCGCTGGAGCCGGAGATTCGTATCTGGTAGGATGAAATGATGGAAGAAATTACTCTGATGTCCTTTGGCCTGCTGTACGGCCTGCCGGAGCAGGCGGACACTGTCATCGGCACACGCGGCCTGCCGAACCCTTATTATGTCGATGCGTTAAAGCATCAAACCGGACTCGAGCAATCGGTGCGCGACCATGTGTTTTCTACACCCGAGGCGGAAGCCTATTTTGCTTCCTGCCTTGCCTTGGTTCGCCAGCGCATTACCCTCTATCAGAGCTATGACAGCCCGCTCAAGGAGCCGCTTCTGATTGCCGTCGGCTGTTCCGGCGGTCACCACCGTTCGGTCAGCGTGACCCATCGGCTTGCTCAGGCGCTGCGCGAGGAGGGAATTCCGGTTCAGGTCGTCCATCGGGATTTGAACAAGAAGCTTGAACACTCCGCCGGGGCTGTCGTTTATACGCTTCGAAACGGATCCGTGCAGTATGCGATTATCCAGTCCCTGCTGGGACACCACGGCTTTCCGAAGGGACACATGGAGGCGGGCGAGACCGAAAAGGAAACCGCAGTGCGGGAGATTCGGGAAGAAATTGGCGTGGATGTGCGCCTGCTGCCCGCTTTTCGAAGTGTCGAGCTGTATCCGCTTCCGAAAAATTCCAATACCTACAAGCAGGTTGTGTTCTTTTTGGCGCAAGCCGGGACGCAAACGCTGCGCCCGCAACGCACAGAGCTTCGCACGGCGGTCTGGATGCCCTTTACCAAAGCGTTGCAGACGCTGGAATATGACGACGACCGCCGCGTTCTATCTGAAGCAAACAAGTTCCTGATGGAACAGCACGGCCTTTCATAACTGCGCGTTTCATTTTTCCGTACCGGGAGGCATAAATCATGTCTTTTTCTTCCGATGCAAAATCCGAACTGTGCCGGGACAAGCTGACCCGGCGCTGCTGCGCGCTGGCGGAGGCCAGCGGGGTTCTTTTGTATTGTAACAGCGTCAGCATGGATCAAATCAAAATCGTGACAGAGAGTGCGGACTTTGCCGCACGGCTCCCACAGCTTTTTCGTAAGGCATTCAAGCTGAGCTTCGATGAGGTGCAGGAGGGAACGAAATATACCTTCCTTCTGCAAAGCAGAGAAAAAAACGCCCATATTTTTGAGACAATCGGGTATAGCCCGGCGGAGAGCATTTCTCTGCATGTCAACTATGGCCTGCTGGAGAAGGATTGCTGCCGGGTCTCCTTTCTGCGCGGCGCGTTCCTGTCCGGCGGCTCGGTCACCGATCCGACGAAGCGCTATCATCTGGAGCTTGCGACCAACCATCACAAGGTCAGCCGCGAGACGAACAGCCTTTTGCTCGATCTGGGCTTTCAGCCCAAAGATACGCTGCGCAACGGATGCTCCATTCTTTATTTCAAGCAAAGCGACGCAATTGAGGAGTTTCTGGCGAAGCTTGGCGCACCGCTGGCCTCGATGGGTGTCATGGAGGCCAAGATTGAAAAGGATATGAAGAATAAGATCAACCGCATCGTCAACTGTGACAATGCGAATACCTCCAAGATTGTCGAGGCGGCGCAGACCCAGATCGCAGCGATTCGAACCCTGCGGGAGCGGGAGTTGTTTGAAACGCTGCCGGAAAAGCTGCGCCGGACTGCGGTGCTGCGGGAGGAGAATCCGGAGGCCAATCTCAGCGAGCTGGCGGCGCTTTTTGATCCGCCGCTCACCAAGTCCGCTCTAAATCACCGCCTGCGCAAGCTCTGTGAGCTGGCGGCCAGCGAATAAGGAGGTGCGATATGGCGTTTGTCCATCTGCATCTGCATACCGAATACAGCCTGCTCGACGGCGCCTGCCGAATCGAGCGTCTGATGGAGCGTGTCAAGGAGCTGGGCCAGACGGCGGTTGCCATCACGGATCACGGCGTCATGTATGGGGTGATTGACTTCTACAAGGCTGCAAAGGCGGCGGGCATCCATCCGATTATCGGCTGTGAGGTCTACGTCGCGCCACGCACCCGCTTTGACAAGGTGCACGGCATTGACAGCGAAAACGCCCATCTTGTGCTCCTGTGTAAAAACGAAACAGGCTATCGAAACCTGAGTTATCTGGTCTCGCGCGGATTTTTGGATGGGTTCTACGGGCGTCCGCGCATCGACATGGAGCTGCTTCGGCAGCATTCTGAGGGGCTGATTGCTCTTTCCGCATGTCTGGCGGGCGCGATTCCGCGCAGGCTGAAAATCGACGACTATGAGGGCGCAAAGCAAATTGCTCTGGAATACAGCCGCATTTTCGGGCCGGAGCATTTCTATCTGGAGCTCCAGGATCACGGAATCGCGGAGCAGGCGAAGATCAACCCGATGCTGCTGCGCCTTTCGAGAGAGCTGAATCTTCCACTGGTGGTGACAAACGATGCACACTACCTGCGCAAGGAGGACGCGGCCACACAGGACGTTCTGATGTGCATTCAGATGGGGAAGACCGTGGACGATCCGAACCGAATGCGCTTTGAAAGCGATGAATTCTATGTAAAATCCGAAGACGAGCTGCGCAGCCTCTTTCCGCAGTTGGAGGAAGCCTTTGAAAACACCGCCCGCATTGCAGAGCGCTGTCAGGTCGAGTTTGAATTCGGACACTACCACTTACCCGCGTTTGAAGCGCCGGACGGCTCGGATTCCCTGACCTACTTCCACAAGCTCTGTGAGGAGGGCTTTGCGGAGCGCTATCCGAAGGCGCAGGAGGCCTACCGAAAGCGACTGGACTATGAGATGGGCGTCATTGAAAAGATGGGCTACGTCGATTACTTCCTGATCGTGGCGGACTTCATCCGCTGGGCCAAGGAGCAGGGAATTCCGGTCGGCCCCGGCAGAGGCTCCGGCGCAGCCTCGATTGTTGCTTACTGCATGCACATCACAGAAATCGACCCCATGCAGTACGCACTGATCTTTGAACGCTTCCTGAATCCGGAACGTGTTTCCATGCCGGACTTTGATACGGATTTCTGTCAGGAGCGGCGGGGCGAGGTCATTGACTATGTGACGCGCAAATACGGCAAGGATCGCGTGGCGCAGATTGTCACCTTCGGTACAATGGCAGCGCGCGGCGCAGTCCGCGACGTGGGCCGCGCACTCAATATGACCTACGCCGAGACGGACGTGGTGGCAAAGGCCATTCCGAATGAGCTTCACATTACGCTGGATTCCGCACTGACCAAGAATCCGAAACTGAAGCAAATGTATGACGCCGATCCCAATGTGAAGCGTCTGATTGATACTGCGCGCGACATCGAAGGCATGCCGCGCAACACCTCGACCCATGCGGCGGGCGTCGTCATCACCCGGCTTCCGGTTTCGGATTATGTGCCGCTGGCCCGCAACGAGGATACCATCGTCACCCAGTTTACCATGACCACGATCGAGGAACTGGGCCTGCTCAAGATGGACTTCCTCGGCCTGCGAAACCTGACGGTGATCGACGACGCCGAACGGCAGATCCAGCGCCTTGTACCGGGATTCTCCATGAAGGAGATTCCGGACGATGATCCGGAAACCTTCGCCATGCTGGGCGAAGGCAAGACCTCCGGCGTCTTCCAGCTTGAATCCAGCGGGATCACCGGCGTCTGCGTCCAGATGAAGCCGCAGTCGATTGAGGATATGACCGCCATTGTCGCCCTTTATCGCCCCGGCCCAATGGAATCCATTCCCAAATTCATCCAATCCAAGCACCACCCTGAGACAATTTCCTATCTCACGCCCCAGCTCCAGCCAATTTTGAACGTGACCTACGGCTGTATCGTCTATCAGGAGCAGGTGATCGAGATTTTCCGAAAGCTGGGCGGATATACGCTGGGGCAAGCCGACAATATGCGCCGCGCCATTTCCAAAAAGAAGCAAAACGTCATTGTCCAGGAGCAGCAGGCCTTTGTCTACGGAGACCGTGCGCGGGGAATTCCCGGTGCAGTCGCCAACGGCGTATCTGAGGATGCTGCGCAGAGAATCTACAGAGAGATTCTGGATTTTGCAAACTATGCCTTCAATAAGGCGCACGCCGTCTGCTATGCAAAGGTCAGTTACGATACGGCATGGCTCAAATGCCACTATCCCCGGCAGTATATGGCAGCGCTGATGACCTCCATGCTTTCCGACACGGAGAAAGTCGCCTGGTATATTTCAGAGTGCAAGGAGCTGGGCATCGGAATTCTGCCGCCTGACGTGAACCGCTCCGAGGATGTGTTCACTGTGGAGGGCGACGCAATCCGCTTCGGACTCGGCGCGGTGAAGAACGTCGGGCGCGGCCTGATTCGCAAGATGGTTACCGAACGGGAAGAGAACGGGCCGTTTACCGGAATCACCGATTTCTGCAAACGACTGAAGGAGACGGAATTGAACAAGCGCGCCGTGGAGAACCTGATCAAGTGCGGTGCAATGGACTGCTTCGGCTATCATCGCAGCCAGCTTTTGGCGGTTTATGAGTCGGTCATCGGCTGGATCACAACGCAGGAAAAGAAAAACCTGAGCGGTCAGGTCAGCTTCTTTGACAGCTTTGAGGATCATGCGCCGGACATGACGGTTCAGATTCCCGAAATGCCCGAGCAGGATCTGTTTACGATCCTGAACGACGAGAAACAGACAACCGGCCTGTATATCTCCGGGCATCCGATGGACAAATACCGCGCCGCCCTGCGGAAGACCTCTGCTGTTCCGATTCTTGAGGTGACAGGGGAGCATGCTGCCGTGCGAGACGGAGAGCTTTTGACCGTTTGCGGCGTCGTGCAGGGCGTGACGACCAAAACTACCCGCAACAACAGCGTCATGGCCTATGTGACGTTGGAGGACGATACGGCCTCGGTGGAGGTGCTTGTTTTCTCTTCCACGCTGTCCAGATATGAGACCATGCTGCTTCCCGGCACTGCGGTGGCGCTGGAGGGCCGCGTCTCTCTGCGCGACGAAAAGCCCACCCAGCTCATTGCCAATCAGGTGATGGATATTCAGGCGTTTGCGAACGCAGGAGGCGGCGAGCGCCGTCGGACACTTGACCGCGTCCGTCCCTGCGCCAAGCTCTATTTGAAGCTTCCCTCCGAAGACAGTCTGGAATACAAGAAAACGAAGGCAATTCTCAATATGTTTCCCGGCAGCGTACCGGCAGTCCTCTACTTTGCGGATACGGGCTGCCGCCGCGGGACGACCTGTGTTCCGGAGACTGTGATGGTGGATGAATTGCGCGAGCTTCTCGGCGATGCCTGCGTGGTTGAGAAATAGCGCCGCCTTCAGATGCCTGCCTGCGGCGGGAGGTCGAAAGCAGTGCAGATTCTCAGGCTTTTTTGAAAAAAACGGAAAAAGGACTACACTTTTTTGAATCGTTATGGTATAGTAACATGAAAGGCTTTTTCAATCTATTCAGGAGCGTGATGGTAATGAAACGAATGCTTCTGGCAGTTCTTTTCGGTGCAATGATGCTCCTTGCCGGCTGCACATTGCAGAGCGAAAGCCTGTATGCACTCCCGGAGCGCTCTCCGACGTATCGGGAGCTGGAAAAAGCGGTGCAGACAGCAAAGGGCAGCGCAAGCTACAGTGCGCCGGTGTCCGGGACGAACCGCTCCGCCATTCAGCAGCAGGATCTGGACGGCGACGGCGTCAACGAGTTCCTTGTCTTCTGCAAAATCGACGGCGTGCGTCCGCTGCGCGTCCTGATTTTCCACGGCATTGAAGAGCGTTATGAGCTGATGTGTACGCTGGAGAGCGACGGAACGGCGTTTGACTCCGTGCAGTATGCCCAGATTGACGGGCAGCCCGGACAGGAGATCCTGATTTCCCGTCGGATCGGGGAACAGGTGCAGCCGTTTTTGAGCGTTTATACCATGAATGGGAAGAACGCCAGAGAGCTTTTAAGTTCTGCATACACGGCCTATTCTGTCGTCGATCTGGATCGCAACCTGCGCTCGGATCTCTTTGTCCTGCGGGCCAATCCCGGCGGGCCGTGCGCCTATGCGGAGCTTTATCGTTTTCAAGACGGCGAGCTGCGCAAGGATCCCGAGGCAAGCCTTTCCACTGCGGCGGATTCCGTCAAGCGCCTGCTGACGGGGAATGTTGCGAAGGACGTTCCGGCGGTTTTTGTTGCCAGCACCTACGATGAACGAAATCTGATTACGGATGTCTTTATTCTAAAAGACAGAAGCTTTGTCAATATCACGCAGAATGCGGAGAGCGGGCAGAGTGCGCAGACAGTTCGCAACTATTACGTCTATTCAACAGATATCGACAACGACGGGCTGATTGAGCTGCCGAATACGATTGAGCTTCCTGCTGTTGAGGGAGATCCGCAGTCCGACGGACAGTACAGGATTGTCTGGTATAATCTCAACCCGAACGGTGCGTGCATCGACAAGATCAGTACTTACCACAATTATTCAGAGGGATGGTTTCTCTATCTCCCGGAAGAATGGTTTTCGTCTCTGCGCGTGACCAAACACATTTCCGACACGCTGACGGGTACGGAGCTGTTCCGCTTGGAGCAAGACGGAACACATACTTCTCTTGTGACGATCTATGCCTTTTCCGGCGAGCAGGCTCCCGCCTTGAGTGAGCAGGACGGAAGGGTTCTCCTGACACAGCGCGGCAAGGTTTATTACTCGGCCCTGATCTCCGAAGCTTCCGGCCTGACCCTTGAGATGCTTCGAGATCGCTTCAGCTTTATCTCGCCCGATCTGTTTCCTGACAACGGCTGAGCGCGGCGTTTTTTGAATAATTTGGCATGAGAGGAATATAGCAAAATGAAAAAGGTTTTGATTCTTGAAGATGAAGTCAGCATTCGCAGCTTTGTAGTCATCAATCTTCGTCGTGCGGGTTACGATGCGATTGAAGCGGGCACCGGCGCGGAGGCGCTGGAAAAGCTCCGTGAGAACCCTGACATCGGCGTTGCGATTCTGGATATTATGCTGCCGGACATCGACGGCTTCGAGGTCTGTCGGAACATCCGTGCGACCAATAAGGTCATCGGAATTATTATGCTGACGGCCCGCACGCAGGAGATGGACAAGGTGACCGGCTTGATGACCGGAGCCGACGACTATGTGACCAAGCCCTTCTCTCCCGCGGAGCTGACGGCCCGCATCGACGCCCTCTATCGCCGCATCGGCGGCGATTCGAACAGCGACGCCGAGGTGCTGAGTCAGGGCGTCTTCGTGCTGAATACGCGCAATCGCACGCTGGAGAAGGATGGTCGCCGGATTAAGCTGACGCAGGTCGAATACGCGATTATGAAGCTCTTCATGCAGAATCCGGGCCGCGCATTGTCGCGGGAGGATATTCTCACCTCTGTTTGGGGCCGCGACTACGACGGCGAACTGAAGATCGTCGATGTGAACATTCGCCGTCTGCGCATCAAGATCGAAAACGACACCGCCAATCCGACCTTTATCACAACGGTCTGGGGATTTGGATATAAATGGGGTGCGTAGGCTTGAAAAACCCGGAGAAGAAAAAGATCAAACGGGAAGAAAAGCAGAATAAGCGCAAGGTTGGCAGCGGCATTCGGAGGCGCTGGTTCAAGAGCATCCTCAGTCTGATGGCTGCGATTGTCGTTCTGGTCGGCGTGGCGTTCTCCGTTGCAAACGGAATCTATACCTACTCCACCATGCGCTCCAGTCTGGAAGCAGAGGCAAACACGACAGCGGCCTTCCTGCGCAGCTATCAGTATTTGGATTATGACGAGTGTTACGCTACCTGTATGCTTCTGGCGCAGAACTATGCCAACCGAGACCGGTTGGAGCTGCAATTTGTGGGCAGCGACGGAGAAATCCATGCCTCCTCCTATGGCCCGTTTGCGGGAGAGAATGTGGTGACGGACGACATTTCTCAGGCGGTCAGCGAGAAGAATTCTGTCTACTTTGTCGGGCGGGATCCCGCGACCGGAGAGCGAATCATGTCCGTTTCCATTCCGATGATCTATGTGGACGGATCCATTGTCGGCGTGCTTCGCTTTGTAACGAGCACGAAGAATGCAGATCGGATGATTATCGTTGGAATGCTCTTTGCCATTGGCGTTGCAGTCGGCGTTCTGCTGCTGGTCTATTTGAGTAACCGCGTCTATTTCCGATCGATTCTGATTCCTGTTGCACAGATTACGGAGACGGCAAAACGTATCGCCGCAGGCAGCTACGGCGTACAGATCGAGAAAAAGTATGACGATGAGATCGGTGAGCTGGCCGATACCATCAACGACATGTCCAACAAAATCAGCCAGTCGGAACGAATGCAGTCGGAGTTTGTATCTTCTGTTTCCCATGAGCTTCGAACCCCCTTGACCGCCATTACCGGCTGGGGAGAGACCCTGCTGGAGGGTGACATGGACGCCGAAGAAACGAAGCGCGGAATCGGCATCATCCTTCGTGAGGCCAAAAGACTTACCTCTATGGTCGAGGAGCTGCTGGAGTTTACCCGCATTCAGAACGGGCGCTTTACCCTGAGCGTGCGCCAGTGCGATCTCCGTGCGGACTTTGAAGACATGATCTACATGTACGGCAGCCGCCTCCGTCAGGAGGGAATCACGCTGATCTATGAGGACAGTGACGACGACATTCCGGAGATTTCCTGCGATCCCGAGCGGATGCGGCAGGTATTCCTGAATATTCTTGACAATGCCGCCAAACACGGCGGCGAAGGCAAACGCATTACCGCCTCGATGCGTCTGGAGGGCAACTTCGTCGTAACGCAGATTCGGGACTTTGGCCCCGGTATTCCGGTGGAGGAGCTTCCGCACGTCAAAATGAAGTTTTATAAGGGCAGCTCGAAGGCGCGCGGCTCGGGCATCGGGCTTGCGGTCTGTGATCAGATCGTGCAGCTTCACGGCGGTACGCTGACGTTGGAGAATGCCGAGGGCGGCGGTACCTTGGTGACCGTATCGCTGCCGGTAACACAGTAACCTATGAGAGGAGGAGGACTATGAAACAACAGAATGAATCCTGCCCTGCCAAAGAACAGTTCAAAACCATGATCGGCGGACAGGCCCTGATCGAAGGAATTATGATGCGCGGCCCGGAAAAGCAGGCCGTCGTCGTTCGCAAGGCCAAGGAAGGTCTTGTGTCCAAAACTGACTCGCTGAAAAAGAAAACCGGGATTCTGACCTGGCCGCTGATCCGTGGGATTGTGAACTTTGGCGGCTCCATGCTCTCGGGCGTCAAGTGCCTGATGTGGTCTGCGGAACAGGCGGATCTCGAGGAAGAAGACGCGCCGGAGGACGAGACGCCGAAGCAGAAGGCCAAGCGCGAAAAAAAGGAAGAAAAAGGCCCGTCCAAGCTGGAAAGCTGGCTGGAAAAGAAAATGGGCAGTGAGAAATTCATGTCGGTTGTGATTGCGTTCTCCCTGATTCTCGGTTTTGGATTCTCACTGCTGCTCTTTTTCCTGCTTCCGATCGAGCTTGGAAATCTCTTCCAGCGATGGACCGATTGCGGGGTTTTGGTGCAGCATCTGTTAGAGGGCGTCCTGCGCATCGTGATCTTCCTGATTTATATGATCGCCATTTCCAAACTGAAGGACATGCGTCGCGTGTTTTCCTATCACGGCGCGGAGCATAAGACGATTCGCTGCTACGAGGCGCGGCTTCCGCTGACCGTAGAGAATGTCCGGAAAATGACCCGCAAGCATCCTCGCTGCGGTACCAGCTTCCTGTTTGTGGTTATGGCCCTGTCCATCCTGCTCTTTACCGTTCTGACGGTTTTGCTCAATGAGCTGATTCCCGGTCTGGCTGCCCTGCGAGCGGACAACCGGCTGGTCTACAATCTGATTACCATGGCAATCAAAATCTTCGTCATGCTTCCTCTGGTGGTTTCTGTCAGCTATGAGATCAACCGCCTTGTGGGACGGTACGACAATCGCTTCACCCGCATCTTGACCGTGCCGGGCATGTGGTTCCAGAACTTTACGACCAACGAACCGGATGATTCCATGATCGAAGTTGCGATTCGCGCCTTGGAGCTGGTTCTGCCCGAGCAGGAGGGCGCGGACAAATGGTAAAGACCTATGCTGATCTCTATCTGGATGCGCGAAAGGCGCTTCTGCCCGTCGAAGGAATGTACGCGGGCAACATTGCGCGGGAGCTGGTCTGCGCCGCTTCCGGCAAGACGCAGGAGCGCCTGATTGCGGATCGCGACCTGTACGCGTCCGAGGAGATCTGCCTGCGGGTGGAAAACTTTGTCCGCCGTCACCTGACCGGGGAGCCGACAGCCTATATTCTGGGGCAGTGGGATTTCCTCGATATGACGCTCACGGTCACGCCGGATGTGCTGATTCCCCGGGATGATACGATGGCGGTGACAGAGCTTGCAATCAAAAAGGCCCTCTATCTTCCGCAGAATCCCCGCATTCTCGACCTCTGCACCGGTTCCGGCTGCATCGGCCTTGCTGTTGCCCGTCGCGTAAAAGACGCCAAGGTGACACTCTCCGATGTCTCTCCCGAAGCCCTGCGCGTGGCAAAAAAGAATGTGGCGGATCTTCATCTGGGCGGGCGCGTGTCGTGCGTACAGGTGGATGTCAGAAAGCCCGCCATGCCGTTTCTCGGCAAATTCGATCTGATTGTTTCCAACCCACCCTATATCACGACTGCGGAAATGGAGTGCCTGGATTCCTCTGTGAAGGATTATGAACCACATCTTGCGCTGCACGGCGGGGAAGACGGTCTGGACTTCTACCGCGCGATTCTACGGAATTTCACGCCCTCGCTGCGTCCCGGCGGGGCGCTTGCGCTGGAATTCGGTATGGGGCAGGAGGGCGCGGTCGGTGCGCTGCTTGAACAGGCAGACTATCGGATTCTGGAATGGCGAGCCGATGGCTCCGGCATCACCCGCGCGGTTCTTGCCCAGTACGGAGAGGAAGTACCGGGAGAAGCATAAGTTCCTGTTTATAGGACCAATTCTGCTGTACAATGCTTGTATCAAATTACAAGAGAGGATCGATCATCATGGCAACCAAAAAACCAACCTATGAAACGCCGACGCCCGCGACGGATAAGAAAAAAGCGCTGGAAACTGCCCTGAAGCAGATTGAAAAAAGCTTTGGCAAGGGCGCTGTCATGCGCATGGGCGACCGTCCCGCACTGAACATTGAAGCCATTCCCACCGGCTCGCTTGCCCTTGACGCCGCGCTTGGCGTGGGCGGTGTGCCGAAGGGGAGAATCATTGAAATTTACGGCCCCGAATCCTCCGGCAAGACGACGCTGGCCCTGCACATTCTGGCACAGGCCCAGAAAATGGGCGGCGAAGTGGCTTTTGTGGACGCAGAACACGCGCTTGATCCCATTTATGCAAAGGCAATCGGCGTGGACATCGACTCCATGCTGGTTTCTCAGCCCGATACCGGCGATCAGGCGCTCGAGATTACTGACGCGCTGGTGCGCTCCGGCGCAGTGGACGCGGTTGTGGTAGACTCCGTTGCGGCGCTGGTTCCCCGGCAGGAGATCGAGGGGGAAATGGGCGATACCTTCGTCGGCCTGCAAGCCCGCCTGATGTCGCAGGCCCTTCGCAAGCTTGCCGGAACCATCTCGAAGACGAACTGCGTCGTCATTTTCATCAACCAGCTTCGTATGAAGATCGGCGTGATGTACGGCAACCCCGAGACCACTACAGGCGGCAACGCCCTCAAGTTCTATGCCTCCGTCCGTCTGGATGTCCGCCGCGTGGAGGGTATCAAGGAGGGCGGCAACGTGGTCGGCAACCACGTCCGCGTCAAGGTCGTCAAGAATAAGGTTGCCCCTCCGTTCCGGCAGGCGGAATTCGATATTATGTTTGGAGAGGGCATCTCCAAGTGGGGCGAGCTGGTGGATATGGCGGTCGAATTTGACGTGGTTCAGAAGGCCGGCTCGTGGTTCTCCATGAACGGAGAGCGTATTGGACAGGGCAAGGACAGCGTCAAGGCCTATCTGATCAACAACCCCGAGATTGCGGAGCAGGTGGAAGCACAGGTGCGTGCGAAGCTGCAAGAAGCAGTCGCGCGGCCCACCGCATCCAACGCCCCCGTCGAGGCAGCCGATCGCGCTGTCAGTGTCAGCGCGGAGGGCTTCGATGACGATCTGTAAGAATCTGAATTTTCATGAAGCAAAGACAGAAAGCAGCGATAAAACAAGAAGCGATAAAACGGTTTGATCGTACGATTACGGTGGCCTTTGGCAACGGCCTCCAGAACGAGGAACACTTTCGTACGTTGTATGATTCCGTGAAATCGCCCGATGAATCTGACAGCCTTCCCCCCTATGGCGGCGATCGGTGCGCAATCGATTTGATGCTGTATCTCCGAGAGCAGATGCGGAAATGCGGTCTTGCGCCAAACGAACCGCTCGAACCGGGAGGGAAGGACTTCCATCAATTCCGGACGAAGTGCTTGCGGAACCCAAACACAGTGGCGTTCAAGTACAGATTTCCCGAGACTTGGGCGTATGACTGCGTGACAACAAATCCCAATGACAGTTATACGGAAGACGGCTGGAATTATCAGATTGTCAGGATCTCGATTGAGCCGGATCAGGATCGAGGGCGGAAAGGAACCGAGTGGCTCGATACAAAAGACGGTATTTTGACCCACTTCTATTACAACGAGCTGGATCACTATCTCACGCACTTGGTTGGTGTGATTCGAGGTTGCGGATCAGTTCAGAATAAAAGATTCGAAGCAGGATACACAACATTTGAGCGTGAAATTGAAAAGTATTATCAAAGCAGTCCTTCCGCCGAAGCATCCGAACGGGAAATGCACAGTTGTGTTTGACGACGGCAAGATTTTGAAGCTCCTGCCTCAAGTGGTGGCGGATCGCGGGCTTGGCCCCGGTGTGGAGCTGGACGACGCGGCCCTTGCCGCACTGGAGGCCGCCAACGGCGCCGCCTCCGCAAAGCGCCGCGCCGTGCGGATTATTTCCGCCGCAGGCGTTTCCAAGCAGGAGCTTGAACAGCGCCTGACGCAGAAGGGCGAGCGCACGGAGGACGCGAAGAACGCTGTCGCGTGGCTGGAGGAGCTAAATCTGCTCGATGACGCAGAAACCGCAAGGCAGATTGTCGCGCGCGGCGTCAGCAGGGGCTACGGCATGGAGCGGATCAAGCAGATGCTCTATGCCAAGCGCATACCGAAAGCCTACTGGGAAGAAGCCCTTGCGACTGTGCCGGATATGCGCGGCGCGCTGACAGACTTCCTCCGCAAGCGGCTTGGGGAGGAACCGGATGAAAAAACTGTCCGCAGCGCGGCGCAAGCTGCGATTCGTCGAGGGTATTCGTGGACAGAGGTGCGCAGCGCACTCGAAACGCTGCAAGAAGACAAGGATGAATGATGCGTTCATCCAATACCGATACGCAGGAGCAATCAAATGAAGCAGACTGTATCATTCATATCATTGGGCTGCGCCAAGAATCAGGTAGACTGCGAGCAGATGATGTATCTGATGGCGCAGGCGGGTTATGAAATTTGTCCGGAGCCGGAGAACGTCGATCTGGTGATCGTCAACACCTGCGGCTTCATCGACGCGGCCAAGAGCGAGGCCATTGACCATATTCTCGCGGTCGGGCAGAAAAAGGCGGAGGGCTTGGTCGGAAAGCTTCTTGTTACCGGCTGTCTGGCCCAGCGCTATCAGCAGGAGATTCTGACCGAGCTGCCGGAGGTGGACGGGGTGCTCGGCACGGGCAGCTATTACGATATCGTTGCGGCGGCGGGACAGGTCTTGTCCGGCAGCGCTGTGCAGGAATTCGGTTCCATCCACGCCCCGGTGGAGGAGACAGGCCGTATTCTGACCACCCCGGCCCATTATTCCTATCTCAAGATTGCGGAGGGCTGTGACAATCACTGTGCCTTCTGCGTAATCCCGAAGCTCCGCGGCAAGTATCGCAGCCGTAAACTGGAGGACGTGGTGGCTGAGGCCGAACGGCTGGCGGAAAACGGCACGAAGGAGCTGATCGTCGTTGCGCAGGACACCTCTCGCTACGGCCTCGATCTCTATGAGAAGCGAATGCTGGCTGAACTGCTGCGCCGCCTCTGTCGGATCGACGGCCTGCACTGGATTCGCGTCCACTATACCTATCCCGATGAGTTTACCGACGAGCTGATTGACACGGTGGCTGACGAGCCGAAGATTGTGAAGTATCTGGATATTCCGATCCAGCACGTCAATGATGGCATTCTCAAAAAGATGAACCGTCGGGGCAACAAGGCATATCTGGAGGAACTGTTCGCAAAGCTGCGCGCCCGGATTCCCGGTCTGGTGATTCGTACCAGCCTGATTGCCGGTCTTCCCGGGGAGGGAGAGGCCGAGTTTGAGGAGCTTTGTGAATTCCTCCGCCGTGAAAAGCTGGAGCGGGTCGGTGCGTTTGCCTTCTCGCCGGAGGAGGGAACCCCTGCTGCAAAGATGAATTATCCCGACGCAGAGGTCGCGCAGCGCCGTGCGGATTTTATCGCGGAGCTGCAGTCGGACGTTCTCGACGAATACAACGCCTCCTGCTTCGACGAGACGATGGAGGTGCTCACAGAAGACTGGGACGGGGCGTACTACTACGGTCGCACCTATGCGGATTCCCCCGGCATTGACGGCACGGTGCGGTTTGAATCCGAGCGGGAGCTGCATCCCGGTGATTTTGTACAGGTGGTCATCCTCGGTGCAGAGGATGGCGATTTGATTGGCAGAGAGGTGGAAAGCTATGACAACAGCAAGTAAAATCACCCTGATCCGGGTTGCGATGATCCCGGCTTTTCTGATTGCATTTCTGCTTAGCCCGGCCCATCCGTGGCTCAAGTGGCTGTCGCTGGGGCTGTTCATTCTGGCGAGCCTGACGGACTTCGTGGATGGATACGTCGCTCGGAAATACAATCAGATCTCCGATTTTGGAAAGTTTCTCGATCCGCTGGCGGACAAGCTTCTGGTGATTGCTGCCATGTGTGTGTTTTGCCAGTGGAATCTGATGCCGGCGTGGGCGCTGATCATCGTGCTCACCAGGGAGTTTGCGGTGACGGGGCTTCGGCTGATTGCCGTGGGAAAGGGCCGCGTGATTGCCGCCGGCTGGTCTGGCAAGGTCAAGACCTTCTCCACAATGGTCGCGCTCTGCATCTGGATCGTGTTCCATGAATGGACGTGGCTGAACTGGGTCATTGTGCTGGTGATCGTCCTGCCCACCATCTATTCCGGCGTGGAGTATTTCGTCAAGAACTGGGACGTGCTGGATCTGGAGCAGAAGAATCGATGATCTGCACTTCACAAGGAGAAACGGAAAATGGAATCCTACTGTCATAAGGTGCACTATTACGAAACTGATAAAATGGGCATTGTCCACCATTCCAACTATATCCGCTGGATGGAGGAAGCGCGCGTAGCGCTTCTGGATCGGCTGGGGATCGGCTTCGCCTCGATGGAGGCACGCGGCCTGCTTTCCCCGGTGGTTGGGATCGAATGCCGTTATCATCGTCCCTGCCGTTTTGACGACGAGGTACAGATAAACGTCGTCATTTCGGAGTTTCGAGGGGTACGTCTGGTTGTTTCCTATGAGATGGTCAACCAAACCACCGGAGAGGTGGCCTGTTCCGGCTCCTCCCAGCACTGCTTTACCGATCAAACCGGCAAACCGGTGATTCTGAAAAAACAGTACCCTGACATCGACGCGGTACTCCGCACTTCTGTACAGAATGCGTGAAACAGCGAAACAGCACAGGCAAGCTTGAAGCATTGTCTGTGCTGTTATTCATCGGGCGTATATTTTATGATGTCCGCAGGCGTACATCCGAGGAGATTGCAGATGTCGTTCAGGGTTGCCATTGTGATATTTCGGTTGTGTTTCAACGCATCAAGCGTCCCCTTGCTAAAGGCGTGTTCCTTGATGAGCGTGTAGGTTGAAATCTTCTTTTTCTTCATTGTCTCCCAGAGCGGATCATAGGTTATCATGCAACCACCTCTGAAACTCATTATAAGCCAGGTATTCACACTTGACTATACCCGAAAAAATGGGCATAATTTGTTATCATCCCCATTGAAGAAGGAGAAATGTATGGATACAGAAATCTATCGGAAAATGTATGATCGACTTTTTAATGCTGCAACAGATGCAATTGCCGTTCTGGAGTCTAAAGGAGAAATGACTGCAAAAGTCGTTTTGATGCAGGCGCAAAGGACAGTGGAAGAGATGTTTCTTGACGCCGACTCTGAAGATAGAAACACAATCGAGGCATCCGAGAGCAAGAAAAGGATTGACACTGAACTGTTTTTCTGATACAATACCGACATCAATCGAATACGCGCTATGAACGGAAAGAGTACCCGTGCAGGACTGCGACAGAGAGCCATCGTCGTCGGCTGGAAGCGAAGGCGGCAGAGCCCGTGGGGAAGTGCGTCCGCGAGCGCAGGGGAGACCCCGTGAGGCCGCGTCAGTGCCAAAGTGATAAATCAGAGTGGAACCGCGAGCAATCGCCTCTGGATCTTGTATCCGGAGGCGTTTTTTCGTCCCGTAGGGATTGATCATGCCCGCGCAGCGGGATGAGCGATCCGCTCCGCCGGGAGGCGGAGACTGTGCCAAGGAAACCCTGCCGAAAGGAGACTAATTCATGTACCTCTACAACTCATTAACCAGAAAGAAGGAACTGTTTGTTCCCAATCACCCCGACCTTGTCAAAATGTACACCTGCGGCCCGACCGTGTATCACTATGCCCATATCGGCAACCTTCGAACCTATATCATGGAGGACGTGCTGGAGAAGTACCTGCGTTATGTGGGCTACAATGTCAAGCGCGTGATGAACATTACCGACGTGGGTCATCTCTCCTCCGACGGCGATACCGGCGAGGACAAGATGCTCAAGGGTGCGAAGCGTGAGCACAAAACCGTCATGGAAATTGCCAGGATGTATACGGACGCCTTCTTCGAGGACTGCCGCAAGCTCAATATCAAGCGTCCCGACGTGGTAGAGCCGGCAACCAACTGCATTGCGGACTATATTCACATCATTGAGGTTCTGCTGGAAAAGGGCTACGCCTATCAAGCGGGCGGCAATGTCTACTTCGACACCTCCAAGCTGGAGAAATACTACGTCTTCAACGACTTCAACGCGGAGGATCTGGACGTCGGTGTGCGTGAGGGCGTGGAGGAGGACGTGAACAAGCGCAACAAGAACGACTTTGTCCTCTGGTTCACGCAGTCCAAGTTTGAGGATCAGGCACTGAAATGGGACTCCCCGTGGGGCGTTGGCTATCCGGGCTGGCACATCGAATGCACCGGCATCTCCATGAAATATCTTGGAGAGGATATGGACATCCATTGCGGCGGCATTGACAACGCCTTCCCGCACCACACGAATGAGATTGCCCAATCCGAAAGCTACCTCGGACACAAGTGGGTCAACTTCTGGTTCCACGTTCTGCATTTGAACACCCCGTCCGGCAAGATGTCGAAATCCTCCGGCGAATTCCTGATCGTCAGCCTGCTGGAGCAGAAGGGCTACGATCCGCTGGCTTACCGCTTCTTCTGCCTGCAGAGCCATTATCGCAAGAATCTGGTGTTTACATGGGAGAATCTGGACAACGCGGTGGTTGCCTTTCACAAGCTGATCGACAAAATCGCAGCGCTCGATCCCAATGCGGGGGGCGCGGTGGATGCACAAGCGCTGGAAGCGATGAAGGGCAGGTTTATGAAGGGCATGGACGCCGATCTCAATACCTCCCTTGCCATCACGGCGCTCTACGATGTGCTGAAGGCGAAATCCAACGATGCAACCAAGCTCGCCGCGATTGCGGACTTTGACCGCGTTCTGTCTCTGAACCTGCTGGAGACGGCGGCGAAAAAGCGCGCCGAGCAGCCTGTGGAGGAGCATGATCCAGAGATCGAGGCTCTGCTCGCGGCCAGAACCGCTGCCAAGAAGGAAAAGAATTTTGCCGAGGCGGACCGCATCCGTGACGAGCTCAAGGCGCGCGGAATTGAGATCATCGACACCCCGCAGGGGCCGAAATGGAAGCGAATCTAAGCCCTGTTTTTCCTTCAAAAGCCGGAAATCGACGTTGATTTCCGGCTTTTGAAGGCTTTCCAAAAAGGCACAAGCACATTGCCCTGCATTGTCTCAGCCGAACCGCAAAAATCTGACGGATTTCACAAAGATTATGAATACGCCTGTTTATTCTTGACATAGATACGGGAATTGTGGTAAAGTAAGCGTGAGGAAAGTTGATGTTGATACAAGAAGTTTCACATAACGTATACATGTTTTGTGCAACGAACGCCGATTGTTTGAGAGGTTCCGCTATGGCAGTATGCAGCATTCACGCACCAATTCAAATGAACCAGGAGGAGCGCAGACACCTTGAAAAAGAGGGCGTACTGTCTGCTTCCTGCGGTCATGTCATTTTATCCGGCTTCTGCGATGTGCACGTGCATTTTCGTGAGCCGGGTTTTTCATATAAGGAGACCATTGCCACCGGCTCGGCTGCGGCTGCAAGAGGCGGTTATACCGATGTCTGCACCATGCCGAACCTGTCTCCTGTGCCCGACTGCGACGAGCATCTGCGCGAGCAGGAGCAGCGGATTGCAGAGCAGGCGATCATTCGCGTGCATCCCTACGGCGCGATTACCGTCGGCGAGCGGGGAGAGCAGCTTTCCGATATGCAGACGCTGGCCGCTCGCGTTGTGGCCTTTTCCGATGATGGGCGCGGCGTCCAGAACGATGAGATAATGCGCGCTGCCATGCGTGAGGCCAAACGGCTGGGGAAGCTGATTGTCGCCCACTGTGAGGACAATCGCCTCCTGCGCGGCGGATATATCCACGACGGAGAATACGCCAGAACCCACGCTCACGCCGGAATCTGCTCCGAGAGCGAGTGGGGACAGATCAGGCGCGACCTAAAGCTGGTGCGCGAGACGGGCTGCGGCTACCATGTCTGCCACATCTCCACCAAGGAGAGCGTCGCCCTGATCCGGCAGGCGAAACGGGAAGGCTTGAATGTAAGCTGCGAAACTGCGCCGCATTATCTGGTGCTCGATGAGCGCGATTTGCAGGAGGACGGACGCTTCAAGATGAATCCGCCGCTGCGCGGCCCGGAGGACCGCGCAGCCCTGATCGAGGGGATCCTGGACGGGACGATTGATATGATCGCTACCGACCACGCGCCGCACAGTGCCGAGGAGAAATCCCGCGGACTCAAGGGCAGCGCCTTTGGAATTGTCGGGCTGGAGACAGCGTTCCCGGTGCTCTATACGAAGCTGGTCAAGCCCGGCATCCTGCGTCTTCAAAAGCTGGTCGAGCTGCTTTCGCGCAATCCGCGCGCACGGTTTGGCCTGCCCTTGGGCGAGGATTATTCGGTCTGGGATCTCGACGCGCTGACGACGATCCATCCCGAGACCTTCAAAAGCATGGGCCGCGCGACGCCCTTTGCAAACTGGCAGGTCTACGGCACCTGTCTTGCCACGGTTTGTGACGGAAAGCTTGTATACCAAATGCAGGAATAGGAAATCAATATGAAAGACAGTGTTTTTACAATTCTCAGCCAGAAGCTGCTGACAGGCGCAGTTTATGAACTCAAGCTGCGCGGAGATGTGTCCGACATTACCGCCCCCGGTCAGTTCGTTAATCTGCGGCTCGACGGTCTCTATCTGCGTCGCCCGATCTCAGTCTGCGACCTTGAAGACGATTGCCTGACCCTGATCTACAAGGTCGTTGGCAAGGGTACGGCGCAGCTCAGCCGGATGTATGCCGGGCAAAGCCTCCCCATCCTGACCGGACTCGGCAACGGCTACGACCTCTCCCTGTCGGGGGAGCGTCCGCTTCTGATCGGCGGCGGCGTCGGTGTCCCGCCGCTCTACCTGCTGGCGAAGCGTTTGCGCGCAGCGGGCAAGTCCGTCCGGGTGATTCTCGGCTTCAACACCGCATCGGAGGTTTTCTATGAGGCCGAGTTCCGCGCCCTCGACTGCGAGGTGACGGTCACAACGGTGGACGGATCCTGCGGCGTCAGGGGCTTTGTGACCGCAGCCCTGCCTGCGGACTACACCCATGTTTATACCTGCGGCCCGGAGCCGATGCTGCGGGCGGTTTACAAATCCATCCACACCGGCGGCTCATTCAGCTTTGAAAAACGGATGGGCTGCGGCTTCGGTGCCTGTATGGGCTGTTCCTGCAAGACGATCACAGGCTACAAGCGCATCTGCAAGGAAGGACCGGTGCTGCAAAAGGAGGAGATCTTATGGGAAAGCTGAGCGTGAATCTTTGCGGCATCGAGCTGGACAACCCCGTGATTCCCGCTTCGGGAACCTTTGGCTACGGCTGGGAGTTTGCCGAGCTCTACGACATCAATCTCCTTGGCACCTTTTCCTTTAAGGGAACAACCCGCGAACCGCGCTTTGGCAATCCGACCCCGCGCATTGCAGACTGCCCTTCCGGCATGCTCAACGCGGTGGGACTGCAAAACCCCGGCGTGGATCGGGTCATCGACACGGAGCTTCCGAAGCTTGCAAAGTGCTTCAACAAGCCGGTCATGGCGAATGTCAGCGGCTTTTCCGTCGAGGAGTACGCCGAAACCTGTGCCAGGCTGGACCGCGAGCCGCAGGTGGGCTGGCTGGAGGTCAATGTGAGCTGCCCCAACGTCCACGGCGGTGGCATGAGTTTCGGCACCGATCCGAAGGCTGCGGCATCTGTGGTGCAGGCTGTCAAGGCGGTCACGACGAAGCCGGTTCTGATTAAGCTTACGCCGAACGTGACGGACATTGTATCCATTGCGAGGGCCTGCGAGGACGCCGGTGCCGACGGCGTCAGTCTGATCAATACGCTGCTCGGAATGCGCATCGACCTGAAAACAAGAAAGCCCGTCCTTGCAAACACAATGGGCGGTTTTTCCGGCCCGGCAATCTTTCCGGTTGCGCTGCGCATGGTCTGGCAGGTTGCACACGCCGTTTCGATCCCTGTGATCGGTATGGGCGGCGTCAGCTCAGCCGAGGACGTGCTCGAAATGCTGATGGCTGGCGCCACAGCGGTCGAGGTGGGTGCAGCGAATCTGGTGGATCCATTTGCCTGTCGGAACATCATTCGTTCTCTGCCTGAGGCGATGGAGCGCCTTGGAATCGAAAGTTTGAAAGAATTGACAGGAGGAAACAGAAATGGGTAAGGATGTCATTATTGCATGTGATTTTCCGAGTGCGGAGAAAACGCTGGCCTTTCTCGATCAGTTCGAGGGGAAAAAGCCCTTCGTAAAGATCGGCATGGAGCTATTCTACGCGGAAGGCCCGTCGATTGTACGGCAGATCAAGGCGCGCGGTCATCGGATTTTCCTCGATCTCAAGCTTCACGACATTCCCACCACGGTCAAAAAGGCCATGTCTGTGCTTTCCGGCCTTGACGTGGATATCTGCAACCTTCATGCCGCAGGAACTGCGGAGATGATGCGCGCCGCTCTGGAGGGCCTGACCCGTGCGGACGGCACCCGTCCTTTGCTGATTGCCGTGACCCAGCTCACCTCCACCAGTCAGGAGGCGATGGAGCAGGAGCTGCTGATCCGCGATCCGATGGAGAACGTCGTCATGTCCTATGCTCTGAATGCGAAGAATGCGGGGCTGGACGGCGTGGTTTGCTCTCCGTTGGAAGCGGAGCGGGTTCACAGCGTCTGCGGCAAGTATTTCCTGACGGTCACGCCCGGCGTCCGCTTTGCCGACGGCGACAAGGGCGACCAGAAGCGCGTAATGACCCCGGCGCAGGCCAGGGAAATCGGTTCGGATTACATCGTGGTAGGCCGTCCGATCACAGCAGCGGCGGATCCGGTTGCCGCCTATGCCCGCTGCTGCGCCGAGTTTATTGACTGAACTCCCCCGATGGGGAAAACGCTGATTTGAAAGGGGACAACGATATGGATCTTAGCACACAAATCGCAGCCGATCTGCTTTCCATCCAGGCCGTATTCTTTCGCCCCGAGGAGCCGTTTACCTGGGCTTCCGGGATCAAGAGTCCGGTCTACTGTGACAACCGTCTGACGCTGACCGCACCCGAGGTTCGCACCCATGTGGAAAATGGTCTTGCGCAGCTCGTCCGGGAGGCCTTCCCCGAAGCAGAGGTTCTGATGGGAACCTCCACCGCCGGCATTGCCCATGCCGCCATTGTGGGTCATCTGATGGGCCTGCCGATGGGCTACGTTCGCAGCAGCAATAAGGATCACGGACGGCAGAACCGGATCGAGGGCAAGCTCCTTCCGGGGCAGAAGGTCGTCGTGGTCGAGGATCTGATCTCCACCGGCGGCAGCGTCATTGACGTTGTGGAAGCTCTTCGCGAAGCCGGGGCCGAGGTGCTTGGCGTCGTTTCCATCTTCACCTACGGGATGAAGCGCGGCCTGGAGCGGCTGGCAGAGGCCAACGTAAAGAACATTTCCCTGACAAACTTTGACTGCATCGCCGCGGTCGCAGCCCAGGAGGGCTATATTAAACCCGAGGATGTCCGGCGTCTTCTGGCGTTCCGTGACAATCCGTCGGACGAAAGCTGGATAGGAGGTACCAAATGAAACGAAGTGTGATCGACATTCTGGATCTGAGCGCGCAGGAGCTGGAGGAACTCATTGCGACTGCGGAGGACATCATTGCCAACCCCGACAAGTATGCCCATGCCTGTGACAGGAAGAAGCTGGCAACCCTGTTTTTTGAACCCTCGACCCGTACCCGTATGAGCTTCGAGGCAGCTATGTACGAGCTTGGCGGACACGTCATTTCCGTGTCCAGCGCCATGTCCTCTTCCGCTGCCAAGGGCGAGAGCGTGGCGGATACGGCAAAGACCGTCTCCTGCTATGCCGACATCATTGCCATGCGCCACCCCAAGGAGGGCGCGGCCTACGTTGCGGCAACCAACGCCTCGGTTCCTGTGATTAACGCCGGTGACGGCGGTCACTGCCATCCGACACAGACGCTGGCCGACCTTCTCACCATCTGGCGCGAGAAGCGCCGCTTCGACGGTCTGACCATCGGACTGTGCGGCGACCTGAAGTTCGGTCGCACGGTACACTCCCTGATCAACGCCATGTCCCGCTATCCCAACAACAAGTTTGTCCTGATCTCCCCGGAGGAATTGAAGGTTCCCAGCTATGTCAAGCGCGACGTGCTGAAGCAGCACAATATTCCCTATGTCCAGACGACCGATCTGGAGGCTTCCATGCCCGAGCTGGACATTCTCTATATGACCCGTGTACAGCGCGAGCGTTTCTTCAACGAGGAAGACTACCTGCGTCTGAAGGACAGCTATATTCTCACCCCCGATAAGCTTAAGACAGCCAAGCAGGATCTTGCGATCCTCCACCCCCTGCCCAGAGTCAACGAAATCAGCGTTGCCATTGACGACGATCCCCGTGCCTGCTACTTCAAGCAGGTGCTCAACGGCAAGTATATGCGCATGGCTCTGATTCTCAAACTTCTCAAGGAGGCCGGTACGTTATGAACATTGACGCCATTCAGAACGGCGTGGTCATCGACCACATCACAGCGGGCAAGGGCATGAAGCTCTATCAGCTCCTGAAGCTCGACGAGACAGACCTTTCCGTTGCCATTATCCGAAACGTGACGAGTCAGAAAATGGGCAAGAAGGACATCATCAAAATCGACGCGGATATTCCGGTCAATCTGGACGTGATCGCTTATGTGGACCCCGGCGCAACCATCAACATCATTCGCCAGGGCAAGCTGGTCGAGAAGCGCGCCATTGAAATGCCGCTGACCCTTCGGGACGTCATTTTCTGCAAGAATCCCCGCTGCATTTCCTCCACCGAGCAGGAGCTTCACCACATTTTCCGCCTGACCGATCCCGAGGAAAAGGTCTATCGTTGCATCTACTGCGAGACGAAGGCCAGCATCTGAGGCCCGGATCTGGACGAAGACGAAGATTTCGCGATTCAAAAGGAGAAGAACATGAAAGCGATTGGAATTGTGATGGGAAGCAAAAGCGACCTTCCCATTGTACAAAAGGCAATGAACACGCTCGGGGAACTGGGTATTCCCTTTGAAGTGCATATTCTCTCTGCCCATCGGACGCCCGGTGAGACGGCGGAGTTTGCCCGGCAGTGCCGCGGACGCGGCTTTGGTGCAATCATTGCAGCCGCGGGAATGGCGGCGCACCTTGCCGGTGCGATTGCGGCGAACACAACCCTGCCCGTGATCGGCTTACCCTGCACCGGTCCGTGTCTGGAGGGCCTGGATGCCCTGCTTTCCACGGTGCAGATGCCCTCCGGCATTCCTGTTGCCACGGTTTCCATCAACGGAGGCGTCAACGCCGCCATTCTGGCGGCCCAGATCCTCGCTGTGGACGATGCCGAGCTTGCCCATAAGCTCGTGGATCACCGCACCAGCATGGCGGAGAAGGTTCTGGATCAGAACATGGAGCTGCAAAACGAGCTGAATCACAGATAACCAACGCGAATACTTTACCAAACTCAGGAGGTTTCCCCATGGGAGGCTTTTTCGGAATTACTTCTAAAAAAGACTGCATGGCAGACGTTTTCTTTGGGACCGACTACCATTCCCACCTCGGCACCAGCCGAGGGGGAATGGCGGCTTTCGACCCGGTCATCGGCCTGCAGCGTAAAATTCACAGCATTGAGAACGCACCCTTCCGTACCCGTTTTGAGCATATTTTCGAGGAGATGCAGGGCGTCTCTGCCATAGGCTGCATCAGCGATTCAGAACCGCAGCCCATGCTGATTCGCTCCAGTCTTGGCACCTATGCGATTTGCTTTATCGGAAGAATCAACAATGCGGACGAGCTGATCGACCAGTATCTTAGCTTCTCCGGCGGACATTTCGACGCCAAGACCGGCGGCAAGGTCAACGCCGTGGAGCTGCTTGCCGCCCTGATTGACCAAAAGAGCAGCTTTGCGGAGGGAATCCGCTTTGCGCAGAAATCGATTGACGGCACGGCTTCGATTCTGATTCTGAACGAAGACGGAACTCTGATTGCTGCCAGAGACCGCTTGGGCCGGCTGCCTGTCACCATCGGCAAGCGGGAGGACGGCTACGCCGTTTCCTTCGAGTCCTTTGCCTATGAGAAGCTCGGCTTCAGCTTTGAGCGCGAGCTTGGCCCCGGCGAGATCGTTTCCCTGACCCCTGACACAATGACGCAGCTCCGTGCTCCCGGTGAGAGAAAGAAAATCTGCGCCTTCCTCTGGAGCTATTATGGCTATCCGACCTCGACCTACGAGGGTGTGAACGTGGAGGCGATGCGCTACCGCAACGGTGCAATTATGGCGCGTACAGAGAAGGAGTCCGGCTTCCCCGCAGATCTGGACTATGTAGGCGGTGTCCCGGATTCCGGTACGCCGCATGCCATTGGCTATGCCAATGAGAGCGGCGCGCACTTTGCCCGCGCCTTCATCAAGTACACGCCGACTTGGGCCAGAAGCTTCATGCCGCCTGCGCAGGTGGATCGCAACACGATTGCGAAGATGAAGCAGATTCCGGTCAAGGAACTGATTCAGGATAAGAACCTGCTGTTTGTGGACGATTCGATTGTCCGCGGCACACAGCTTCGCGAGACCGTCGAATTCCTCTATGAAAACGGAGCCAAATCGGTGCACATGCGTTCCGCCTGCCCGCCGATCATGTTTGGCTGCAAGTATCTCAACTTCTCCCGCAATACCTCCGACATGGATCTGATCGCCCGTCGGATTATTATGGAGCTGGAGGGTGAAGCGGGCTTCGACCATATTGAGGAGTATTCAGACTCCAATACCGAGCGAGGCAAAAAGCTCCGCGCCATCATCTGCGAGCGTATGCAGTTCTCCTCGCTGGAGTTCCAGTCCATCGAGGGCGTCGTTGAGGCCATTGGCTTGCCTGAGTGCGAGCTTTGTACCTATTGCTGGAACGGAAAGGAATAAACTATGAACGAATTATCCAAGTCCGAAGCCTACGCTGCCGCCGGTGTAGACATTACTGCCGGATACCGTGCGGTTGAGCTGATGAAGCGTCATATTGCCACAACGGTTACGCCGGGCGTCTGCTCCGATGTGGGCGGCTTTGGCGGCCTGTTTGAGCTGGATCTGGAAGGCATTCGCCGTCCGGTTCTGGTTTCCGGCACGGATGGCGTCGGAACCAAGCTGAAGCTGGCGTTCCTGATGGACAAGCACGACACCGTTGGCGTGGACTGTGTTGCCATGTGTGTCAACGATATTATTTGCTGCGGCGCAAAGCCGCTGTTCTTCCTCGACTATATTGCCTGTGGCAAGAACATTCCCGAGCGCATTGAGCAGATCGTCAAGGGCGTCTGCGACGGCTGTGTGCAGGCGGGCTGTGCGCTGATCGGTGGCGAGACTGCCGAAATGCCGGGCTTCTATCCTGTTGACGAGTATGATCTGGCCGGGTATTCCACCGGTGTTGTGGACAAGGATCGCATTCTGGACAACGCTTCCATGCGTCCTGGAGACGTTCTGATTGCGCTGCCCTCCAGCGGCGTGCACTCCAACGGGTTCTCTCTGGTTCGGAAGGTCTTCGACGTGGAGAACACCGATTTGAAGGCGCCTGTTGCGGCCCTCGGCGGAAAGTCTCTGGGCGAGACCCTGCTGACGCCGACCAGAATTTACGTCAAGCCGGTTCTCGCCGTAATGGAGAAGGTTCGCGTCAAGGGCGTTTCCCATATCACCGGCGGCGGCTTCTATGAGAACATTCCCCGCATGATTCCGCAGGGCCTGTGCGCGCGCATTCGTGAGGCGGACGTGCGTGTGCTGCCAATCTTTGATCTGATTGCGCAGACCGGCGGCATTTCCCGCCGTGATATGTTCAACACCTTCAATATGGGCGTCGGCATGTGTCTGGTCGTCGAGAAGCAGGACGCAGAGACCGCGCTCGAAATCCTCCACGCGCACGGTGAGGATGCCTATCTGCTCGGCGAGATCACCGAGGGCGAGCAGAGGATCGAATTATGCTGAATGAATCGAACAAGCTGCGCACAGCCGTCCTCGTTTCGGGAGGCGGCACAAACCTTCAGGCCATTTTGGACGCACAGAAAAACGGCGTGATCCGCAATGCAGAGGTTTCGCTTGTCCTTTCCAACAATCCTGCCGCCTATGCCCTGCAAAGAGCGCAGAAGGCCGGTGTTCCGACTGTTGTGCTCAGCCGTCGGGAGTTGGGAAGTCAGGAGGCCTTTGAGCGGGAATTGATCCGTGTGTTGGACGACTGCGGCATTGACCTGATTGTACTTGCCGGCTTTATGACCATTCTTTCGGAGAACTTCACCCGTCGGTATGACCGTCGAATTCTGAACGTCCATCCGTCTTTGATCCCTGCCTTCTGCGGCAAGGGCTACTACGGCCTTCGGGTTCATGAGGAAGCCCTTGCCCGCGGCGTCAAGGTGACGGGCGCAACGGTTCACTTTGTCAATGAGATTCCGGATGGAGGAGAAATTCTACTGCAAAAGGCCGTAGAGGTTCTTCCGGACGACACCCCCGAGACGCTGCAGCGGCGCGTGATGGAGCAGGCCGAATGGATTCTGCTCCCGCAGGCGATTGAAATGATTGCCGAAAGCAAGCTGAATGAACGCTGAATCATAAGGAGAACGGAAATGAATATTTACGAAACGCTTCCGATTGCAGATCGGATTCGCGGCAATTCCTATGTAGGCCGCGGAATCGTGCTCGGCCTGAGTGAGGACGGTGAGAAGGCGGTTGCCGCCTATTTCATCATGGGCCGCAGCGCCAACTCCCGCAACCGCATCTTCACGGTAAAGCAGGGGGAGGTTTTCACGGAGCCATTTGACGCTGCCAAGGTCGAGGATCCCAGCCTGATTATTTATGCCGCCCTGCGTCAGTTTGAGAATCGCCTGATCGTCACGAACGGCAATCAGACCGACACAATCTACGAGGGCCTTGCGGCAGGGAAGACCTTCTCCGAAGCACTGGAGAGCCGCTGCTTTGAGCCGGATCGTCCCAACTTTACCCCCAGAATCAGCGGCGCTTTTACGCTGGACGCCGAAAAGCCCCACTATGAAATGAGCATTCTCAAGAGTGTGGATGCGGAGGGCAGCGACTGCGCCCGTTACACGTTCTCCTATCCTGCCAAGCCCGGTCTGGGCCATTTTATCCATACCTACGTTTGTGACGGCAGCCCCATTCCCACCTTCCAGGGGGAGCCGGAGCGTATTTGCGTGGGCAACGATATTGACGCCCTTACCGCTGAGCTCTGGGAAAACCTGGATGCCGACAATAAGATTTCCCTCTACGTTCGGACGGTCGAGCTGCGTACCGGTCGCATGGAGGAGCGCCTGATCAACAAGAACCAATAAGAGGAGGCCCTTATGAAAGAGTTTGAACTGAAATACGGCTGTAACCCCAATCAAAAGCCTGCGAAGATCTGCATGACCGACGGCAGAGAACTTCCTGTGGAGATTCTGAACGGGCGGCCCGGCTATATCAATTTTCTTGATGCGCTGAATTCCTGGCAGCTTGTCAAGGAACTCAAGCAGGCGCTTGGAATGCCTGCCGCTGCCTCCTTTAAGCATGTCAGCCCGACCTCTGCTGCGGTTGGCCTGCCCCTGTCCGACAAGCTCAAGAGGGCTTGCTTTGTGGACGACATTCCCGATCTGGATAGCCACCCGCTGGCCTGCGCCTATGCCAGAGCACGCGGCACCGACCGGATGTGCTCCTTCGGTGACTGGGTCGCCCTCTCCGATGAGTGTGACGCGCTGACGGCTTCCCTGATCAAGCGAGAGGTTTCCGACGGCGTGATCGCCCCCGGCTACACCCCTGAAGCGCTGGAGATTCTCAAGACCAAGCGAAAGGGCGGCTACAACGTCGTCCGCATTGACCCCGACTACGTTCCCGAGGAAGAGGAGCGCAAGCAGGTGTTTGGCGTGACCTTCGTACAGGGTCGCAACAACTTCAAGATTGACCGGGCGTTGCTCGGCAATCTCGTCACCGCCAACAAGAATCTTCCCGATTCTGCGGCGCGGGATCTGATTGTCTCGCTGATTACGCTGAAGTACACCCAGTCCAACTCCGTTTGCTTCGCTGTGGACGGACAGGCGATTGGCGTCGGCGCCGGTCAGCAGTCCCGGATTCACTGCACCCGCTTGGCTGGCTCCAAGGCGGATACCTGGTTCCTGCGTCAGTCCGACAAGGTTCTGAATCTGCCCTTCCGCGCCGACCTTGGCCGTCCCGACCGCGATAATGTGATCGACGGCTATATCAACCAAAATGAAGAGGACGTCTGTGCCGACGGTGTATGGCAGCGGTATTTCACCCGTCAGCCCGAGCCCTTCACCCGCGAGGAGCAGCGCGCGTATCTCGCCGGCGTCAAGGATGTGGCGCTCGGCTCTGATGCGTTCTTCCCCTTCTTCGACAACATCGAACGTGCCTTCCGTAGCGGCGTCAAGTATATCGCAGAGCCAGGCGGCTCCATCCGTGATGATGCGGTGATCGACTGCTGCAACCGTCACGACATGGTGATGTGCTTCACCGGAATGCGGCTGTTCCACCATTAATTGACCGTCAAGGAGAAATCAATGAGAGTCATGGTGATTGGCGGCGGCGGGCGTGAGCACGCCATCGTAAAAAAACTGAAGGAAAACGAACGTGTGACTGAGCTCTATTGCCTGCCCGGAAACGGCGGCATCGGGCGTGACGCGATTTGTGTCAATATCGGCGCGACGGATCTGGATGGAATTCTGACCTTCGCCAAAGAGAAGCAGATCGACTATGCCGTAGTCGCACCGGACGATCCGCTGGCGCTTGGTGCAGTGGATCTGCTGGAGGAAGCAGGCGTTGCCTGCTTCGGCCCGCGCAAGAATGCTGCCGTCATCGAGTCCAGCAAGGTCTTTGCCAAGGAACTGATGAAACGGCACCACATTCCGACTGCCCGCTACGAGACGTTTTCGGAGATGGACGCGGCCCTTGCTTACCTGCAAACGGCGTCCATGCCAATTGTTGTCAAGGCCGACGGTCTGGCGCTCGGCAAGGGTGTTCTGATTGCGAATACCCTTTCTGAGGCCGAGGACGCGGTTCGTGCGATGATGGCCGACAAGCGATTCGGCAAGAGTGGCGAACGCATCGTGATCGAGGAGTTTCTGGAGGGTCCCGAGATTTCTGTGCTCTCCTTTACGGATGGAAAGACCGTCGTTCCGATGGTATCCTCCATGGATCACAAGCGGGCAGGGGAGGGCGATACTGGCCTGAATACCGGCGGTATGGGAACCGTTGCCCCGAACCCCTATTTCAGCCCTGCTGTGGCGGAGCGCTGCATGCAGGAAATCTTCCTTCCTACGATTCGCGCGATGGCAGAGGAGGGAAGAACCTTCCGGGGCTGTCTCTATTTCGGCCTGATGCTGACAAAGGACGGCCCGAAGGTGATTGAATACAACTGCCGCTTCGGTGACCCCGAAACGCAGGTGGTCCTGCCGCTGCTCAAGACCGACCTTCTGACGGTCATGCAGGCAGTCACCGAGGGACGTTTGGCAGATTGCCCGGTGGAGTTCTCCGCACAGGCAGCGGCCTGCGTCATCATGGCGTCGAAGGGCTATCCCGGCTCCTATGAAAAAGGCTTCCCCATCACGATTCCAGATGCGGATTGGGAGCATGTCTATGTGGCCGGGGCCAAGGAGCGCGACGGACAGCTTGTGACATCCGGCGGGCGCGTACTCGGCGTTACCGCCGTGGCGAATACGCTGCCGCAGGCGCTGCACGACGCCTATGAACGAGTTGAACGCATCCATTTTGAGAACGAATATTACCGCCGCGATATTGGACAAAGAGCGCTTGCGGCGGAGGAGGCCTGAATGGTACATCGTATCTTTGTGGAAAAGAAACCTGCCTACGCGCAGGAGGCGGAGGCCTTGCTGCGGGAGTTGACCGGCTTTTTGGGCATTCAAGGTCTGAAAAAGGTTCGGCTGCTCAACCGCTATGATGCAGAGAACGTCTCCGCTGCAGAGTTTGAGGCCGCTGTCCCCACGGTGTTTTCCGAGCCGCAGGTGGACCTTGCGACCCCGACGGCGGAGTTGTCCGATGCGGACGCCGTCTTCGCCGTGGAGTTTCTGCCCGGTCAGTTCGACCAGCGTGCGGACTCTGCTGCCCAATGCATCCAGCTTACCTTCCAGTCGGAACGTCCCCTGATTCGCTCCGCAAAGGTCTATGCCCTGTACGGAGACCTGTCTCAGGAGGATTTGAATCGCATCAAGAAATATGTCATCAACCCGGTGGAAGCCAGAGAAGCCTCTCTGGAACTGCCCGAGACATTGAAGACGGCCTATGAAATTCCCGAGACTGTTCGCGCGCTTGAGGGCTTCCGCGATCTGTCGGAAGAGGGCCTGCGGGATATGATCCGGGACTACGGTCTGGCGATGGATGAGGCGGACATTGCTTTTTGCAGGAGCTATTTCCGCTCCGAGCGCCGCGACCCCACCATCACAGAACTGCGGATGATTGACACCTACTGGTCCGATCACTGCCGCCACACCACCTTCCACACGATCATTGATCAGGTCAGCTTCGAGGACCCTGAGCTGCAAAAGACCTACGAGGATTATCTCGCGCTGCGCCGCGCCCTGAAGCGGCACAAACCGCCCTGTCTGATGGACGTTGCCACGATCGCAGTTCGGTATCTGAAAAAGAGCGGCAAGCTGGACAAGCTGGATGAGTCTGAGGAGATCAATGCCTGCACGGTTAAGATCAATGTAGAGGTGGACGGCAAGGCAGAGCCCTGGCTGCTTCTGTTCAAGAATGAAACCCACAACCATCCCACCGAAATCGAACCCTTCGGCGGTGCAGCCACCTGCATCGGCGGCGCAATTCGCGATCCGCTTTCCGGACGTGCCTATGTCTACGGCGCGATGCGCGTGACCGGCGCGGCGGACCCGACGGTTCCTGTTTCGGAGACGATTCCCGGCAAGCTTCCGCAGAGAAAGCTTGTCACCACGGCTGCCGCCGGCTATTCTTCCTACGGCAATCAGATCGGCCTCGCGACCGGTCTGGTTGAGGAGCTCTACCATCCCGGCTATGCTGCAAAGCGGATGGAGATCGGCGCGGTCATTGCTGCCGCTCCGCAGGCCAATGTCCGGCGCGAGCGTCCCAAGCCCGGCGACGTTGTGATCCTCCTCGGCGGAAGCACAGGACGCGACGGTATCGGCGGCGCGACCGGCTCCTCCAAGGCGCACACCGCGCACTCGGTGGAGACCTGCGGCGCTGAGGTGCAGAAGGGCAACGCGCCCGAGGAGCGCAAGCTCCAGCGTCTGTTCCGCAACCCCGAGGCGTCTCGCCTGATTAAGCGCTGTAACGACTTTGGCGCCGGCGGCGTCAGTGTTGCGATCGGTGAGCTGGCGGACGGCCTTCGTATCGACCTGAACGCGGTTCCTCGCAAGTACGAGGGACTTGACGGCACGGAGCTTGCCATTTCCGAGTCGCAGGAGCGCATGGCGGTTGTCGTCGAAGCCGACGATGCGGACCGTTTCCTGGCTTTGGCGGAGGAAGAGAACCTGCAAGCCTGTGTCGTGGCGGTCGTCACCGAGTCTCCAAGATTGGTGATGGATTGGAACGGCAAGCGGATCGTCGATCTGAGCCGTGAATTCCTGAATTCCAACGGCGCGGAAAAGCATATTACCATTGAGACAGGCTGCCCATCCCGGCTCCCGGAGCCCCCTGAGACCGACTTCGAGACCGCCTGTACGCAGACAGCAAACGATCTGAATCTCTGCTCTCACCGCGGTCTGTCGGAGCGCTTTGACTCCACCATCGGAGCGGGAACCGTGCTGATGCCCTTCGGTGGCAAACACCAGCTTACGCCTGCGCAGGCAATGGTGCATAAGATTTCCGTCGAGCGCGGACATACCGACGACTGCTCGCTGATGGCCTTTGGCTTCGATCCCTACCTGTCCGAGCGCAGTCCTTACCACGCCGCCTATCTTGCGGTGATTGATTCCGTGTCCAAGCTGATTGCTTCCGGTGCAAAATTTGAGGATGTCTACCTGACGTTCCAGGAATACTTCGAGAAGCCGGGCCGCGACCCCAAGCGTTGGGGCAAGCCGCTTTCCGCGCTGCTCGGCGCGTTCCGTGCGCAGATGGATCTCGGGATCGGCGCGATCGGCGGCAAGGATTCCATGAGCGGTACTTTTGAAAATCTGGATGTTCCTCCCACGCTGGTCAGCTTTGCCGTCACCACCGATAAGGTTGGCAATATCCAGTCTCCTGAGTTTAAGAATGCAGGAAATGCTGTCGTTCTCCTTGCGCCGCAGCGCGATGCGAACGGGCTTCCCAAGCCCAATTCCCTGTTGTCTGTGTTTGATCGGATCACAAAGCTCCAGCGCGAGGGCAAGCTCGTTTCCTGCTATGCGATTGGTGCCGGCGGGATGCTTGAGGCTGTGATGAAGATGGGCTTCGGAAACGGCTTCGGCTTCCGCTTTGCGGAGAATCTGACCGTTTCCGAGCTGCGCGGCAGACAGTACGGTTCCT
Organism: Oscillospiraceae bacterium; assembly: GCA_017543225.1. GTDB lineage: Bacteria > Bacillota > Clostridia > Oscillospirales > Oscillospiraceae > JAFRPC01. The sequence goes on along the minus strand of JAFYGM010000014.1, from coordinate 1,993 downwards.
TCCTCGCGGAGGTCACCGAGCCGATTGCAGATGCGAAGGTCATCGGTACAGTTACGGCTGAGCAGGCCTTTGTGCTCGGCAATGTAAGCGTCGATGCAAAGACACTGCAGGCTGCGTGGGAGCACAGTCTCGAGTCTGTCTATCCCTGCGGACTGGATCAGCCTGTGAACGTGCTTCCCAACCTCTCCTTCCATGCCGAGAAGCGCGTTGCTCCCGCTGTTCGCTGCGTGCGGCCCAAGGTTCTGATTCCGGCCTTCCCCGGTACGAACTGCGAGTACGACAGCGCCAAGGCGGTTCGCGATGCCGGGGCTGAGGCGGAGATTCTGGTGGTCAACAATCTCTCTGCCGATGGGATTCGCCGTTCTGTGGATCGGTTTGCCGAGCTTCTGCGGCAGTCGCAGATTGTGTTTATTCCCGGCGGCTTCTCCGGCGGAGACGAGCCGGACGGCAGCGGCAAATTCATCACAGCCTTCTTCCGCAATGCAGCGATTCGGGAGGCCGTGACTGATCTGCTGGATCGACGCGACGGATTGATGCTCGGTGTGTGCAACGGCTTCCAGGCCTTGGTCAAGCTTGGCCTTGTACCCTACGGAAGGATTATTGACGCCGATGAAAACAGCCCGACGCTGACCTTCAACACCATCGGCAGACACCAGTCCCGCATTGTGCGCACCCGGATTGTTTCCGATCAGTCCCCGTGGTTTGCCAGACTGCATGTGGGCGACGTGGTCAATGTTCCCATCTCCCACGGCGAAGGCCGCTTCATCTGTCCCGAGCCGCTGCTGCGGGAATTGGTGGAGAAGGGCCAGATTGCCACGCAGTACGTCGATCTCGACGGGAACCCTACGGACGATCTCCGTTTCAATCCCAACGGCTCCGTGCTTGCCATTGAGGGCATCACGTCGCCGGATGGCCGTGTGCTCGGTAAGATGGGACACAGCGAGCGCATCGGGACAGGACTGTACCGCAACGTCCCCGGTGACTACGACAGCCACCTCTTTGAAGCGGCAGTGGAATACTTCCGCGCCTCTGTCTGAGTGCCGGAGTCTGGCAAATAAAGACCAAACCGAAAGCAAAGGAGCGCAAATACATGGCAACTTTTATTTCTGAACCCTCCCGTACTTTTAATGAATATCTGTTGATCCCCGGCTATTCCTCTGCGGAATGCGTTCCGGCCAATGTCAGCCTTCGTACGCCTCTTGTGAAATACCGCAGAGGCGAAGCGCCCGCAATCAGCCTGAACATCCCGCTGGTTTCCGCAATTATGCAGGCCGTCTCCGATGACCGCCTTGCTGTGGCACTGGCGACTGAGGGCGGCGTCTCCTTCATCTTCGGCTCCCAGTCCATTGAGAGCGAGGCTGCCATGGTGAAGCGCGCCAAGGACTACAAAGCCGGCTTTGTCCGCAGCGATTCCAATCTCCGCCCGGACAATACTCTGGCTGAGGTGATTGCGCTGCGTCAGAAGACCGGACACTCCACGATGGCGGTTACGGACGACGGCACGGCCGAGGGCCGACTGGTCGGCATTGTCACCAGCCGCGATTACCGTGTGAGCCGCATGGCACCGGAAACGCTGGTTTCCTCCTTTATGACGCCGCTGAAGAAGCTGATTACTGCGCCGGAGGGAACGACCCTGAAGCTGGCCAACGACATCATCTGGGATCATAAGCTCAACTCCCTGCCCATTGTCAATGAGGCCGGGCAGCTCTGCTACTTCGTCTTCCGCAAGGACTACGATTCCCATAAGCAGAATATGAACGAGCTGCTGGATTCCCACAAGCGCTATGTTGTCGGCGCCGGTATCAACACCCGCGACTACGAGACCCGCGTTCCTCTTCTGGTAGAGGCAGGCGTGGACGTGCTCTGCATAGACTCTTCCGAGGGCTACACAGCGTGGCAGCAGAGGACTCTGGACTGGATCCACGAGAACTACCCCGGAATGAGGGTAGGCGCAGGCAACGTAGTAGACGCCGAGGGCTTCCGCTTCCTGGCT
>JAFYGM010000103.1 GCA_017543225.1 Oscillospiraceae bacterium | reverse complement strand
CCGACGTATCGAAACGCCCCCCGGTCGTAGGGGGCAGCGTCCTCGACGCCCCGTGCCGACGTACCGACCCCCCCCGGTCGTAGGGGGCGGCGTCCCCGACGCCCCGTGCCGACGTACCGAAACGCCCTACCGGGCCGTCGAGGACGCCGGCCCCTACGGGGAATGCGCCGGCCCCTACGGCGATCATTTCAAAACGGAGAATGGACATATCATATGGAATACACGGAATTTGTAGACCGCCTGACGGCGCGTTATGATGAACTGAAATGGCTGTACTGCGAGTTATATCGGAACGATCAGGTAGCCTTCCGCTACTTTGTGGATATGCTCCGCCGTGCCTATGCTGACCGCAAGGCCGCTCTGCGGGAGCTGGATCATGCCAGATTGCAGGAGCCGGACTGGTTCCGCTCCAACAAGCTGCTGGGCATGATGCTCTATGTGGACAATTTTGCCGGCAACCTGCGGGGCGTCCGGGCCAAGCTGCCTTATTTGCAGGAGTGCGGGGTCAACTATCTCCATCTCATGCCACTGCTGCGGACGGTCAAGGGCCGCTCCGACGGCGGCTACGCCGTGGCGGACTTCCGGCAGGTGCAGCCGGAGCTGGGCACGATGGAGGATCTGGAGGCCCTGTCCGATGCCTGCCACACGGCGGGGATCTCGCTGGCCCTCGATTTTGTGATGAACCACACCAGCGAGGATCACGAGTGGGCCAAGGCCGCCCGTGCGGGCGACCCGGTGGCCCGTGCGCGGTATTTCTTCTATGACGACTGGGACATCCCCAAGGAGTTTGAAAAGACCGTGCCGCAGGTCTTCCCTACCACGGCCCCCGGCAGCTTTACTGTTCTGGAGGACTGCAAGCAAATTGTAATGACCTCCTTCTATCCCTATCAGTGGGATCTCAACTATGCGAACCCGATGGTGTTCAACGATATGACGGAGAACCTGCTCTACCTCGCCAACCGGGGCATGGACGTGATCCGTCTGGACGCCATTCCCTATATCTGGAAGGAGCTGGGAACCGCCTGCCGGAATCTGCCGCAGGTTCATACCCTGTCGCGGATGCTGCGGCTGGCCTGCGAGATCGTCTGCCCCGGCGTGCTGCTGCTGGGCGAGGTCGTGATGGAGCCTGCCAAGGTCGCGCCCTATTTCGGCACGCGGGAGAAGCCAGAATGCCACCTGCTCTACAACGTGACCACGATGTGCTCAACGTGGAACTGTCTGGCGACGCGGGACGTGCGCCTGCTGCGGCGGCAGATTGACCAGCTCAGCGCCCTGCCCAGAGAGGCAACCTTCCAGAACTACCTCCGCTGCCACGACGACATCGGCTGGGGGCTGGACTACCCCTGGCTCGCCCGCTTCGGCGTGGAGGAGGTGGCCCACAAGAAATATCTCAACGATTGGTTCACCGGGAAATGGCCCGGAAGCTGGGCAAGAGGCGAGCTGTACAACGACGATCCCCGTCTGGGGGACGCGCGGCTGTGCGGCACGACCGCCTCCCTGTGCGGCATGGAGGTCGAGCCGGAGCTGGCCTTCCGCGCCGACCGGATGCTCCATGCGTGGATGCTGACCCAGAGCGGAATTCCCGTCCTCTACAGCGGCGACGAGATTGCCCAACTGAACGACACCACCTATCACGACGACCCCGACAAGCGTGACGACAGCCGCTATCTCCACCGGGGTGCGTTCGACTGGGCGCTTGCGGAGCAGCGCCGCGACCCGGATACCATGCCGGGCCGCATGTTCTCCGCCCTGCGCCGGTTGGAGCGCATCCGGGCCGCGCAGAGCGTGTTCTGCGCCGACGCCGCCTTCTGCGGCCTTGACACCGGCTCCAATCAGGTGCTCGGCGTCTGCCGCACACGGGGGCACGACCGCCTGATCGCGCTGTTCAACTTCTCGGAGAAGGCGCAGACCATCCGCATGGCGGAGCGGGATCTGACCGATCTGGTCACAGGCCGCCCCGTGGATCTGACGGCGATGGAGCTGCCGCCCTACGGCTTTGTCTGGGCACTGGGCAAGGAGACCCGCAGTGGCCGCTGAATGTAGGGACGAGCATCGCTCGTCCGCCGACGCGCACCCACGCCGTCGTTCGTGCGTGTAGGGACGAGAATCGTGAATTATGTCGGCGTTTTTCAATTCTTTGAATTGAAAAGGGAAAACATCATTGTGCGCCGCTACGCTGTGTTGCAGCGGTACGATACGTTGGATTTGCCTCCGGCAAATTGCATTCGTTCCGAATGCCGGACGAGCAATGCTCGTCCCTACGGTGTAAACTGGGCAAGGAGCGCCCGCGCCGTCATTCGTGCGTGTAGGGACGAGCATCGCT
>JAFYGM010000013.1 GCA_017543225.1 Oscillospiraceae bacterium | reverse complement strand
CGTTGTCGTCCTTGCCGGGCGTCAGCCCGCCTGCGTCCTCCGCCTCGTCTGGCGAAACCCTGCTTGCAGCTAATACAACTTTTAGGCTTTCCGGAACACTAGCAAAAAGGGCTGCCGGGTGGCAGCCTTTTTTGACTCTTTTCGATGCGACGTTTAGGCTCGACGGTTTCCAAGTCGAAACAGAGCGACAGGAAGCCTTATTCTGCAGCCCCAAACAGCTTGTACAGAAAGGTCACAACCTGCGCGCGGGTGCAGGCCTTGTTGGGGGAGAAGTGGGTCGCGTCGGTGCCGCCGGTGATGCCGTTTTCGTATGCCCACAGCACGGCTTGACAGTAGTACTTCTTCGGCGATACATCGGTAAACGGATTCTCAGTGATGCTGGGCGCGGGCTTCTGCATCGCACTCCAGAGGAAGCTCACAACCTGCGCACGGGTACAGTTTCCGTTTGGGTCAAAGTGTGTGGCGTCTACACCCCTGGTGATGCCGTTCTGGTACGCCCAGAGCGTGGGCTTGTAATAATACTTCTTCTCCTTCACATCCACGAAGGGATTGTTGCCGAGATCCGGCTCAGGCCGTCCGAATGCGTTCCAGAGAAAGGTCACCACCTGTGCGCGGGTGCAGGTTGCGTTGGGGGAAAACAACCCGTTTCCGGTGCCGCCGGTAATCCCGCTGCCGTAGGCCCATGCGACAGGAAGCTCGTAGTAAGCGCCGGGCTTGACATCGGAGAAGGCGTCCAGCGCATAGAAGGCATAGCCGTAATCGACTGCGTAGGGATACGGGAGCATCCAGGCGGTCTCCGCCGGGCCGGAAATGCCATCGCGCAGGGGCTTTGTGGGGGGAAAGGCGGAATTGCGCCTGCCGTAGATGATCGTCTGCTCTGACGGTCCGAGGAGGTCCTGATCCTGCACCTCGATGCTCAAATCCTCGCTGGAAGCGTCATAGTCCACGGTGTTGAGGTAGGTGTGGTCGCCCCAGACAATTACCCGCCGCAATCCGGTGCAGCCGGAAAAGGCGTTTGTTTCCACGGATTCCAGCGAGGCCGGAAGCGTCACGGTTTTCAGCGCGGTGCATTGGAAAAAGGCGTATCCCTCGATGGAGGTCAGATTGGTCGGGAGTGTCAGCTCCGTCAGACCGGTGCAGTCGGAAAAGGCGCCGAGTCGGATGGAGGTAAGGCTGTCCGGGAGAGAAACCGTTGTGAGCGCCCTGCATCGGAAGAATGCGTATCCGCCGATGGAGGCCAATCCCTCCGGGAAGGTGACGTCCGAGAGCGCAGTACAGTTGTAAAACGCATAATTGCCGAAGGCTGTGAGACCTGCCGGCAGGGTAAGCTTCGTCAGGCTGGAGCAGGAGAAGAAGGCATAGTCGCCCATCGCAATGAGGCTTTCCGGGAGTGTCAGCTCCGTCAGACTGCGGCAGCAGGAGAAGGCCGATCTGCCGATGGAGACAAGGCCTTCCGGAAGCTGCAGCTCCGTCAGAGCGTCGCAGGCGTAGAATGCGTTCTTGCCGATGGAGGTGAGGCCTTCGGGAAGAGACAGAGAACAGATTTGCGAGCGGTATTCGGCCCAAGGCGCACTTTTGCCGAATGAAAAGTCCTTCATGGCCCCTGTGCCTTCAATGGTGAGAAGGCCGGAGTCCGGATCAAAGCGCCAAGTCAGATCCTCTCCGCAGGTTCCCGAGCCGCTGCCTTCCGCTCTGGTTGGAACGGCGCTCAGGAGAACCAGACCGAGAAACAGAAAGACTGCAAGAAAGAAGCTGACGGTTCTTCTTCGCATGGTTTTCTCTCCTTTTTGTTTGTTTTTGCTGTTTTATTGTGGATCAGGCTTATTGTAGCACGAAGCGGCGCAGAACACAAGAGGGCACAGAGCTTTTGAAGCAATGCAATGCGCTGCCCTGCCCGCCGCAATCGTTTTTTTTCTTGCATTTTGTCGAAAATTGTCGTATGATAATCCTGATGAAACGCAAACATCGGCACATACTACAGGGGAAAGGAGGCAACGCGATGGAGTTATCCACGGTGAAAGCCTGCTTGGAGCTGACCGGCGGGCCGGCATTTGCGATTCAAAGGGGAACCGTTGCCTTCAGTCTTCCCGCTGCACAGGAGCTTGGAATCCTTGTGGGGGAGACGATTCACAGCCTTCTTCCGGATGCAGTCCTGCCGGAGTCGGGTGAAGGAACGCTGGAATCCGAGGTCGTTCTTGCGGAACGTCTGTGGACGCTTCGGGCAGCGGAAGCGGAGGATTGGGTACTCTGCACCCTTCGGCCCGGACAAAGTCAAACGCCTCCGCCCAACGAATCTACCCTGCTCTATGTGGCGGGGAGCATCCGGCAGGCACTTCAGGATCTCTTCGTTGCGATTGACGGGGCAGGGGATACAGTGGGCATCGAAGGGCCACAGAATGCAGCCCTTGCCATGCGGAGCGTCTACCGGCTTCGGCGGACGGCAGGAGATTTGGAGCTGTTTTCCCGCCTTCGCTCCGGCAAATACAGTCTCAATCGGCAAAGATTGGCGCTTGTTTCCGAGACCGACCGGTTCTGCCGCGAGACAGCGGAGCTTCTGGAGAGCGCGAACCTGCATCTGCAATGGAAGCTTCCCGAGACAGAGCTGAATGCAGTGCTGGATTGGTCTTTGAACGCTTGCCTGCTTCGGGAACTGCTGGTGAACGCCGCTGCGCATGCCGCAGACCGTCAGCTTCGACTGGAGCTGAGCAGAGTCGGAACGGGAAGGATCTGCTTCTCCATCCAGAATCAGGCTTCTGGCGTCCCGCAGGACAACCCCTTCCACCGCTATGCCGCGCAGGAGCGCACCGATTTGGAGGGTGGCGTGGGGCTTGGCCTCAGCATGGTCAGTCAGGGCGCAGCCTTTCAGGGAGGAACCTTCCTGCTCTCTACCGATGCCGAGGGGAAAACCACGGCCCTGCTGACGCTCCCGCTCGGCGCGCAGACGGACGATAGCAGCCGCAGTCCTATCCAGTTCCCGGAGACAGAACCGGATTATGGACTGACTGCCTTTTCTCCCATCCTGCCGCCGCAGGTCTATTCGCCGGAGAATCTATGATATGATAGAACCATGCCTGCGACGCGCCGGCATGGTTCTATCATATCATAGATACCCGCCGTTGACCGGCAGATTCTGGCCCGTAACAAATTCCGCACGGGTCAGATACAGGATGGCTTGTGCGACCTCTTCCGGGCGGCCGATTCGCTCCAGCGGCGTGTCTGCTGCGAGCACGGCGCGATCTTCCTCGCTGAGATGGGCGTTCATCTCCGTGTCGATCATGCCGGGGGAGACTGCATTGACCCGGATTCCGGAGGGGCCGAGCTCCCGTGCGAGGGCCTGCGTCAGGGAAAGCACAGCACCCTTCGTCGCGGAATAAGCCGCCTCGCAGCTTGCGCCGACCTGCCCCCACATGGAGCTGACATTGATGATGGCGCCGCGCTGCTGTTGAAGCATGGCGGGAAGAACCGCACGAACCGTGTTGTAAATTCCCTTGACATTCACGGCAAAGAGGCGATCCCACTCCTCCGGCGTGATCTGGGAGATCAGGCCGACGTGGGAGAGTCCGGCGTTGTTGACCAGCACCTCCACGGGGGGGAGCGCGGCAACTGCGCGCGCGACGGCGGCGGTGTCTGCAACATCACAGCAAATCGCTTCCGCCCCGGTCTCGGCTGCGACTTGGGCGGCTGCCTGTGCAGCCTGCAAGTAGAAAAAATGTACTGCATATCCGGCCTCAGAAAAGGCGCGGACGACAGCCGCACCGATGCCCCGGCTGCCGCCGGTAATCAAAGCATGGAGCATACAAAAAACCTCCTGGCGTATTGTGATAACAGAAGGCGCGAAGAAGTTGATTCTCCGCGCCTTTCAGCGTTTTTCGTGCTTCACACAAATCGCATTACCGTTTTCTGCTTCTGGTTTTATGCTCATACTGGCGAACGCCGGAAATCTTGCTGTTGGAGTCTGCCATGAACTGCTTCAGCTTCTCTTCAAAGCTTTCCGGCTCCGTCCGGGGTGTCTGGAAGCTTGCGGGCCGAGCGGGCCGCCGAGCCGGACGCGCCTCAGAAGGGCTGTGCATCTCCGTGCTGCGGGACTCCGCCTGCTTGATGGACAGGCTCAAACGACCGCGATCATCGGTGTTCAATACCTTGACCCGGACGGCCTGCCCCTCGGAAATGTGCTGATGAATATCGGTTACATAGGTAGAAGCAACCTCAGAGATGTGGACGAGTCCGGTTTTTCCTTCCGGAAGATTGATAAACGCGCCAAAATTGGCGATGGATCTGACAGTTCCTTCCATGATCGTGCCCGGTGTAAATTCCATGTACTTAATAATCCTTTCAACTGGACGCTACTGTGCGTCGGCGTCGCACAAAACAATTTCGCCGATTTCCACCATGCCGAGCCGGGTTCTGGCAATCTTCATAACACTTCGGTCACTGCCCAAATCCGCAAGCTCCTGCTCGGCAAGCGCGTACTCCTGCTCCGCATAGAGAACCTGCTCCTCCAGCACGCGCACGCGCTCATTGGCGGCGGAGACCCGATCCTGAAGGCTCACCAAGGTGACGATTGCATAAGCTGCCACTGCCAAGATCAAAAGCTTGGTCCAAAAAGACGTTTTTCTGAATCGCACGGGAAACCTCCTCTCCGAATCCTCGCCAACAAATTGTCATGTACTTCTTGGGTTATTGTATCAGATTTTTCGGCAAATGCAACTAATTTTTTGCTTTTTCCGAAAACTTTTTCTTCTGTTCGCAGGCGCAGCCACCCCTGTGTTGAAAGAAAGAGGAAATCCGGCAGACGAGGCGGCGCAAAATGCGTCGCCTCACACGCTCCAGACGCCGAAACAGGGGAGAGACCAGCCACAGCCACAGTCCGCCGGCGCATCCCATGGCTGCCAGCGCAAACAGACGCAGCCGTCCGCGGCCAGCGTAGAGCGCAAACAGCATCAGAGCGATCAAAAGAAGCAGCGCATAGAGCGCGTCAGTCAGCGCGGTTCGCCATTGTCCATGCCGCAGGGGGCGCAGCAGGTCGTAGAGCAGGCCGAGTCCCGCGCCGAGGGCCAGCGCCCAGAGCAGCTCCTGGAGCTGTAAAAGAACCGGAAGCTCCATCAACCAAAGAGACGCCTGCGCATACTGGTTCGCTGTCCGCCCTGCTCATAGCGCAGCTCTCGAACCTGCCCAAGCACCTCGACCCGCTGCTCCTGCGGTGCAAGCTGCCGAAGACGCAGCCCTTCTCCGTGGACGACCAGAACCCCCTCTGCCGTCCGAATCACCACGGTGTTGTCCTCTACATGCAGAACCTCCCTGACGCCGGTGACGCGCAGCGTTCGTCTGCCGACCAGCTCCAGCCGTTCGTCTGCGGCCGGCTCAGGCGCTGGCTTGGTTTTGAGTTCCTGTGCCACCACATCGCCTCCCCAAATGATCTGACGCTCTCAGTATATGCGTAGACCGCCTGGGAAATGCAAAGGGGCTGTGCCTTTTCTTATGCTTACTTCTCCTTTGGACGGAAGCAAATCGCAGAGAGCAGACCGAAAAGGATTGCAGCTCCGATCCCGCCGGAGGCCGCGCTCAGCGGCCCGGTCAGTGCGCCGAGCAGACCGTCGCGCGCCACGGCCTCTTGCGTTCCCTCCGCCAGAAGATTCCCAAAGCCTGTCAACGGCACGGTCGCTCCCGCGCCAGCCCAATCCACCAGCGCTGCATAGAGACCCGTCGCACCCAATCCCACGCCAAGCACCACACATCCGGTCAGAATGCGCGCAGGTGTCAGCGCCGTTTTGTCGATCAGAATCTGACAAATGACACAAATCAGTCCGCCAACCAAAAAAGCCTTCAGATACTCCATTCTTAGCCTCCACAGAAAGAATTGTTTCCATCCCAGCCTACCTGCCGCTCATGGACCAGACGCGGTTTCCTGCCCTGCATGAACCCGGAGCGCGAAACGCTGATAGGATTCTCTGATAAAACGCTTGAGGCAACACCGTACAATTCCGGCGTGCAGATTCCGCAAGCAAGATGTGTGCTGGGAATTGTGCGGTGTTGCCGAAAAAGACTTGCGAGGCAGCTTTGCGCCATCCTTCGTTGTCGTTCGGGCGTCTAGTGTTCCGGAAAGTCTAAAAGTTGTATTAGCTGCAAGCAGGGTTTCGCCAGACGAGGCGGAGGACGCAGGCGGGCTGACGCCCGGCAAGGACGACAACGAAGTATGGCGGAATCCTGCGCCGCAGATCATGCCAT
>JAFYGM010000102.1 GCA_017543225.1 Oscillospiraceae bacterium | reverse complement strand
CGTCCCTACATCCGGTTCGTCACGCGGTCGGCGTGGGTGCGTTTCGGCGGGCGTGCGACGACGCACCGAAACTGTCAACTGTCAATTATCAACGATCAGGATGTTCGCTACTCCCCTATGGGATCGGCTGAACTGTTACCATAGCCGACCGGAGCGGCAGCTTGCGGCGTGCAGCATCTTCTGCACCGCAGGGCGGCGGGAGCGTTTCTTCCGGGCGACGAGCGGAGCGGAGGACGGTTTTGCGTGCTTCCGCGCTTCTGTGCCGCCCGTTTTGCGTCCGCGCGTTTTGCAGGCGCGGTGCGGCTGCGCCCCTTTTTGCTCTGTGACGGTCGAAACCGAAAGGAGCTCGCGCGTTTTGCGGGCGCGGTGCGACTGCGCCCCGGCATCCCCCACAGACAGGGGGCCGGGGCGCTTTGCAGATTCCTTGTGTGATTCTGTTTCGGTTTCGCCTAAATCAGCTCCAGCCGCATGAGAACCAGCGTTTGCCACCGTCCGGTTCTGGTGCGGAAGCCCTTGGGGTTTCTGCCGTATTCCACGAATCCGAATTTCCGATACAGGTTCAACGCGCTTTCGTTCTCGGAAACAGCCTCCAGCTCGACCTGAAGGTAGCCCGCCTTTCTTGCGCAATCCAGACAGGCGGCAGTCAGCGCGCTGCCGATTCCGAGGCCCCAGTAGGCCGCAAGCACGGAAATGCCAAAGTCCGCCCGGTGCCGCGTCTTATCCCGATCCCGGATCATGCCAATCCCCGCACTTCCGACAATTTTGTCATCGACGATTGCAAGGATCTCGACGTCGGAAGCGCTCTCGGCTCTCCGGCGCAGTCCTGCTTCAAAATCGCCGTTGCTTTCATCCGGGTAGGTCAGCAGATTTTCTGTTTCCCCATGACACTGAGCAAAGTACGCCTGAAACGCAGCGGCGTCTGTTCCCTCCGCGTTTCGCAGCGTCGCCTGCTTCCCGTTTTTCAGAAGCACCGTTTTTTGGACTTTCATCCGCCTTCCTCTTTCTTTCGGCTCGGGCGGGCGTGCTGCTCGAACCAGTCGGTGATCTCCTTCAGGCGGCGTTGGCGGTGCTTGGGCTTGCCGGAGCGCGACAGCTCATGATTCTCTCCGTGGAAGAGGCACAGACGGGCCTCCACGCCCCGATCCACCAGCGCAGCGTACATCTGGATTCCCTCCGCCATCGGGCAGCGGTAATCCTCGTCGGAGTGGATGAACAGGGTCGGGGTCTTGACGTGCTTCGCATATTTGAGCGGCGACTGCGCCCAGAGCTTTTCAGGCGTTTCATAAATGTCGCCGTCGGTCTGGTCGCCGGCAAAATAGAAGCCGATGTCCGACATGCCGTAGAAGCCCAGCCAGTTGGCAATCGAGCGCTGAGAGGCCGCGCAGCAGAAGCGGTCCGTGTGCCCGATGATCCAGTTCGTCATAAAGCCGCCGTAGCTGCCGCCGGTCTCGCAGACCCGCGCCGGGTCGATCTGCGGGTACTTTTCCAGCACTGCGTCTGTGAATTCCATCAGATTTGCGTAATCCGTATCCCCATAGTGACCGCGGATGTCCATAAAGGTGTTGTCCCGTCCGTCGCTGCCCATCGGGTTGCAGAAGAAGACAAAGTAGCCCATCGAGGCCCAGAGCTGCATCTCATGGTAAAACACGGGGCCGTAGACGGTCTTGGGACCGCCGTGGACATCCAGAACAGCAGGATATTTCTTTTCCGGGTCGAAGTTCCTGGGCTTGAGCACCCAGCCGCCGATCTCCAGCTCGCGGCTGCGAATGCAGAGCGGCTCGGGCTGCGCCACATAGCGCTCCGCAAGGGCGGCGTCGTTGAAGTGGGAAACGCGGGTCAGGGTCTTGTCCCCAAGGCGGGCGCAGTACAGCTCTTGCAGGCGCATGTCATACAGGCCGATGCAAAGCAGGCTGCCGTTCGCTACATCGAAGCAGTCCATCGACCCTTCGCCGGTGAACACCGGAACGTCCTCGCCGTCGGGCCGGAGCAGGTGGAGGACGGCATTTCCCTCGCGGGTCGTCAGATGGTAGAGGCCCTCGGGCGTTCCGACGGCCTGACGGCCTCCGCCGAGGCGACAGTCGGAGCCGACGGAGTTATACATATTGTATTCCTCCTGCCGCAGAAGCTCCAGCTTTCCTGCCTCCAGATCGACAGTATAGACCCAGGCGTTTTCATTCAGGCCGTGGCGAGCGGACTGGGTGCCCAGCAGAAGCACCTTGCCGCCTGCGACCTCCATCCCCTCGGGACGGGTATCCCAGTCAAACAGAACCTCCCGCGCAGCGCCGGTGCGCCAGTTCACTGCCCGCAGACAGAAGCCCTGCATCGGATATTTGACCTGCCACGGCGTATAGGCCAGCAGAATCTCATCTTCGCAGACGGTCTGGCAGATCAGATCCTCTGGCACAGTCATCAGCGGGGTGATCTCCATCGGCTCGCGCACGACCAGATAGGCCAGTCTGCGGTTGCCGTTGGTCACGCCCTGCCCGTTCGACCAGAAGGGCAGCTCGGTGAAGACCTCATAATCCTGTTCCTCCTCCCGCGCCTTGCGGGTGGCAGCCTTCTCCTCCTCAGAGGCGGCGTAGAGCAGGGGCTTGTCCTTGTCTACAGTTGCGGTGATCAGGAAGCGCTCCTCCCCCAGCAGGCGGATCGAGCCGACGGCAAAGGGCAGAGTCATATAGGGCAGGGCCTCGCCGCCGCGCACGTCGAGGACATAGTAGGAGGTGAATTCCTCCTTGGCCTCGGCGCGCTTCTTTTCTCTGGCGGAGCGGACCGCCGGAAAGATCAGGCGGTTCTCGTCCAGCCAGAGAAAGCTGCCCTCCTTGCCAAGGTCGGTGAGCTGGCGCAGCGCGCCGTTCTCATAGAGCCAGAGCCGCCGCTCATAGCAATTCTCCTCCTCGTTGGAGGAGGCCACGACAAACGCAGCCCGCGTCCCGCCGGGCGCGTAGCGGACAGCGGAGAGAAATTGATATTGCAGCAGGTCTTCCCTTGTAATCGGATTCATGTGGCTTCCTCCTATTGAATATAGCCGACCAGCACCTTCAGCGTATTCTCCACGCCGTCCTTGTGGCTGCGCTCGTAGCCGTGAGAGGCATAGACGCCGGGGCCGATCAGACCGTGGCGGAGATCCCAGCCCGCGCCGAGCGTGGCTTCCACGTCGGAGCCGTAGTGGGGATAAATGTCCACTGCGTAGTCCGCGCCCTCGGCCTTCGCCGCAGAGATCAGCTTCTTCACGACCTCATAGCTGTAGGGGCCGCCGCTGTCCTTGGCGCAGATGGAGACCTGCCGCTCGGTGCACTGCAGGCCGTCGCCCACGCAGCCCATATCCACGGAGATCGCCTCGGTCACGCCTGCGGGCACGGAGCCTGCGCCGCCGTGACCGACTTCCTCATAGACGGTGAAGTGCAGATAGGTTCTACGGGCCGGGGTCAGGCCCTCGTCCTTGAGATACTTGGCAAGGCCGATCAGAATGCCGGCGGAGAGCTTGTCGTCGAGGAAGCGGCTCTTGATGTAGCCCTTCTCGGTGACGCGGGTGCGGGGATCGAAGCAGACCACGTCGCCCACGCCGATGCCGAGGGCCTTTGCCTCGTCTGCGGAGGCCACGGTCTCGTCCAGAACGACCTCCGTGTTGTCGTAGTTGGGAACCGTGGTGCGCAGATCGCCGTTGACGTGGGTGGAGGCGTTGCAGATCTGGAAGGTTCCCTCATAGCTGCCGTCAAACTTGGTGACGACGCGACAGTTCTCGGTGTTGACCATCACAGTGGGCAGGCCGCCGAGCGGGAGGACGCGAAGCCGTCCGTTCCCCTTGACCTCGGCCACCATCGCGCCGAGCGTATCGCAGTGGGCCTCAAGCAGCAGGCCGTTCTCCGCATCCTTGCCGCCCAGATCGACGAGCACGCCGCCCTTGACCGTATGGATCGGCTCATAGCCCATCTCCCGGAAGAGCTGAAGCAGATGTGCCTCGGCGTCGGCAGTATAGCCAGTCGGACTGTCAATGCGGAGCAGCTTGACCGCCTGCTCCACGGAATAATCGGCGTATTGCTTGGAATTGTTCATGGAATCCACTCCTTTATTTCAGATAAGTACAATATAGCACAAACCGGAAAAAATAACAACTGTATTTCCGATTCTGTTTCCTCCGGAGGCAACTTTTTTCGACTTTCTCAAACAATCGAAAAAAATTGAATAATTTGTACAAAATTTCACAAGGAAATCATTGCATTCTTGGGAAAACTCTGTATAATAGAGATTATAAATACATCGGAAATGGAGGTGCGCAATGAACGAACATGTCAAGCGCATGACGGAGGCCTTCCACCGTGGAGAGGCCATCCGCGCCTTTGAGCTTCTGGGCTGCCACAGGCAGGCGCAAAACGGCTCGGAGGGCTGGGTTTTCCGGGTTTGGGCACCAAAAGCCCGCTACGTCAGTCTCATCGGGGATTTCAACGGCTGGGACAAGGCTGCCGCCCCAATGGAAAAGATCTCCGACGGGATTTGGGAGGTCTTCTCCCCTCTGCCCAAAGAGGGTTGCCCCTACAAATACTTCGTGGTCGGAGCAGACGGGCGTGAGGTGGACAAGACCGACCCCTACGGCTTCCGCACCACATACCGTCCGGACAACTGCTCCGTGGTCTGCGACCTGAGCCGGTACAAATGGCACGATGGACGCTACTGCGCCGCCCGTGATCGGCGGAACATCCTCAAATCTCCCCTGAACATCTATGAGATGCACTTCGGCTCCTGGCGGCGCAAGGAGGGGAACATCCCCTATGGCTATGCAGAGCTGGCAGATCAGCTCATTTCCTATCTCAAGGAGATGGGCTACACCCACGTCGAGCTGATGCCGATTACCGAATACCCATACGACCCCTCTTGGGGGTATCAGGTGACAGGCTACTACGCTCCCACCTCCCGCTACGGCGAGCCGTATCTGCTGATGGAGCTGATTGACCGTCTCCATCAGGCCGGGATCGGCGTGATTCTGGACTGGGTTCCCGCGCACTTCCCCAAGGACATCTCCGGTCTGTTTGAGTTTGACGGTTCCTACTGCTACGAGCTTTCCGACCCAATGATGAACGAGCATCCCGACTGGACGACCCGCATCTATGACTACGGCAAGGCCGAGGTGGTCTCCTTCCTGATTTCCAGCGCCGTGTTCTGGCTGGAGGTCTACCACATCGACGGCATTCGCGTGGACGCCGTGGCCTCGATGCTCTATCTGGACTACAACCGCCCCAACTATCGCCCCAACAAATACGGCGGGCGAGAGAATCTGGAGGCCATTGCCTTCCTGAAGAAGCTCAACGAGGCGATGTTCTCGATCCGCAAGCAGCCGATCATGGTAGCGGAGGAATCCACCGCCTTCCCGCTCATCACAAAGCCCACCTACGACGGCGGACTCGGCTTCCTGTTCAAATGGAACATGGGCTGGATGAACGACAACCTGCGCTATATGTCTCTTGATCCCATCTACCGGAAGTTCTCGCACGACAAGCTGACCTTCTCCATGACCTACGCCTTCTCGGAGAACTACATTCTCCCTCTGAGCCATGACGAGGTCGTGCACGGGAAGTGCTCTCTGATTCAGAAAATGCCGGGTTACTATGTGGACAAGTTTGCAAATCTGCGCACCTTCTTCGGCTGGCATATCGGGCATCCGGGGAAGAAGCTGACCTTCATGGGCAACGAGTTCGCGCAGTTCATCGAGTGGAACGAGAATCAAGCTCTGGATTGGCTGCTGCTGGACTATGAGAGCCATCGGCAGATGAAGGACTATGTCCGCGATCTGAATCGGCTGTATCTCGACACCCCCGCCTTATGGCAGAACGATACGGACTGGAACGGCTTCCAATGGATTTCCTGCGACGACCGGGACAACTCCGTGATTGCCTTCCGCCGGATCGACAGCCGGGGCCGCGAGATCATCGGCATCTGCAACTTCTGCCCGATCAAGCGCGAAAACTATCGCCTCGGGCTGCCGAAATCCGGCATATATGAGCTGGTGCTCAGCTCCGACGCGCAGAAGTACGGCGGCTGGGGCACGGAGCTGCCCCCCATCACCGCAGAGGCCAGTCCCTGGGGCGAGCTCCCCTATTCCGCCGCATTCACTCTGCCCCCGCTGAGCGTCCTGTTCTACAAGCGCAGAAGCGCAAAACGAAAAACCGAATCCGCTGCATCAAACCTTGAATAACTGAATAAAGGATAAAGGAGATTCAAACACCATGACTTTTCAAAAAAAGCGCTGCGTCGCCATGCTGCTGGCCGGTGGTCAGGGCAGCCGTCTTCTGGTGCTGACGGAGAATACCGCCAAGCCTGCCGTCCCCTTTGGGGGCAAGTACCGCATCATCGACTTTCCTCTGTCGAACTGTGTCAACTCCGGGATCGACACCGTTGGAATTCTCACCCAGTATCAGCCGCTGGAGCTGAATGAATATATCGGCAACGGACAGCCCTGGGGCCTGAACCGCTCTCACGGCGGCGTGCAGGTGCTCCCGCCCTACGCCCGCTCCAAGAAATCGGAGTGGTACAAGGGCACCGCCAACGCCATCTATCAGAACCTTGCCTTTATTTCGCGCTATGATCCGGACAACGTGCTGATCCTCTCCGGCGACCACATTTACCGGATGGACTATGCCAAGATGATTCGCTTCCACGAGGAGCACGACTCCGACGTAACCATCGCCGTGCGGCAGGTTCCGATCGAGGAGGCCTCCCGCTTCGGCATTATGAACACGAACCCCGACGGCTCGATCTATGAGTTTGAGGAGAAGCCCAAGCAGCCGAAGTCCAACAACGCCTCGATGGGCATCTACGTCTTCAAATGGAGCATTCTCAAGAAGTTCCTGACGGAGGACGAGGAGAACCCCGATTCCGAGAACGACTTCGGCAAGAACGTCATTCCCGCCATTCTGAACGCGGGTCACAAGCTCTACGCCTATGACTTTGAGGGCTATTGGAAAGATGTCGGCACGATTTCCTCTCTGTGGGAGGCCAACATGGATCTGCTGGGAACCGACCCGGAATTCAATCTCTACGGCGACGGCACCGCCCCCATCTTCGCCCGGAACTATGCGCTGCCCGCCTCCTATATCGACTCTCACTCCCGGAACATCGACTGTCTGATCTCCGAGGGCTGTGAAATCTACGGGACCATCCGGCACAGCGTCGTCTCCACCGGCTGCAAGGTCGGCAAGGACACGGTGATTGAGGATTCCGTCATCATGCCCAACGTCGTGATCGAGGACGGCGTCATCCTGCGCAACGCGATTGTCGGAGAGAATTGCGTGGTGCGCTCCGGCGCTGTGGTCGGCGGCGCCTTCCGCGACGGGCAGGCCCGGCAGATCGCCGTGATCGGCAAGGATCACGTCATTGAAGTCAATCAGGTCGTCAAGCCCGGCGAAGTCATCTGAGGCAGGAGGGAACACACTATGAAAAACGTAATGGGTCTTGTATTTGCAAACATCTATGACTCTTCTCTGGGTCAGCTCACCAACAAGCGCACACAGGCTTCGCTTCCCTATGGCGGGCGCTACCGCCAGATCGACTTTACCCTGTCGAACATGGCCAACGCCGGAATCCGTCATATCTGCATCGTCACCCAGTACAACTTCCAGAGCCTGATGAACCACATCGGCTCCGGTGAGGAATGGGATCTGGAGCTGGCGGAAAACGGTCTGGAATTCATCACCCCCTATTCGATGGGCGAATCCCACACCTTCCGCGGCAAGCTGGACGCAATCTACACCGCCAGCGCCAGCCATCTGGAGCGCAGCAAGGAGGAGTATATCATTCTGGCCGACGCCGCCGTGATCTGCTCGATCAATCTGGAGGAGGTCGTCCACGCGCACATTGCCTCCGGGAAGGATGTGACCGTGGTGGTCAAGGCCGGCATTGCCAACGGTGAAAAGCAGTTGGATCTCGGCGTGAAGCTGGATGCGGACGGCGAAATCGCAGATATGGCAGTGGACTTTGCAGCTTCCAAGGACTATCTGGCCTCGATGGGCATGTTCATCATGCGCAAGGATCTGCTTCTTTCGTCCGCAAGAGCCTGCGTCAGTCACAATCGGTTCCGCTTTGAGCGGGAATTCATCCTGCAGGATTGGCTCGACAACAAGATCTCCGTCGGCGCGTTTGAGTGCCGTCACGTCGCGCTGTTCAACGAGTCTCCCGTGGAGTATTTCCGCAACAATCTCGCAATCATCCGCCGCGTCGTGCGCCACGACCTGTACCGGGAGGGGCTTCCCATCTACACGAAGGTGCGCGACCAGGTCCCGACCTACTATGGTGAGAATTCCGAGGTGGATGATTGCATTGTAGCAGACGGCTGCAAGCTGCTCGGCGCAGCCTCCAATTCTGTGCTCTTCCGGGGCGTCAAGCTCTCCACCGGTGCGTCCGTCAAGAACTGTGTCGTCATGTCGAACTGCGAAATCGGCATCGGCGCGGAGCTGGAATACTGCATTCTGGATAAGGACGTGAAGATCAGCGCCGGGAAGAAGCTGATCGGCACCATGGAGCATCCCGTGATTCTGAACCGGGGGGATGTTGTATGAAAATCGCCATGATCGCCTCCGAAGCCGCCCCCTTCGTCAAAACAGGCGGTCTTGGAGACGTAATGCAGGCCCTTCCCACAGAGCTTGCCCGCACGGGGGCGCATGAGATTTCTCTGTTCCTGCCCTACTACAAAACCATCAAGTACAATCCCGCGCACGAGGTGGAGCTGCTCACCTCCTTCACGGTCAATCTGACCTGGCGGCAGCAGTACGTCGGCCTGTTCCGGCTGATGCGCCAGACGGGGCCTGCGGTCTACTTCATTGACAACGAATACTACTTCTGCCGCGACGGTCTCTACGGTTTCTACGACGACGGAGAACGCTTTGCCTACTTCTCCAAGGCTGTGTTGGCGGCAATCAACTGGCTGGAGCTGCGGCCCGAGATTCTGCACTGCCACGACTGGCAGAGCGCCCTTGTGCCAATCTATCTCGAGGCAGAGTTCCGCAACTGCCTGCCGAACACAAAGACCGTCTTCACCATCCACAACGTCGAGTATCAGGGCAAGATGAGCGCGGAGTTCTTCAACGAGGTGCTGGGGCTGGACGACTGCTGGCGGGGCGTCTGCACCTATGACGGCTGCGTGAACTTTATGAAGGCCGCCATTCTCAAGGCCGATCTGGTCACCACCGTCTCCGAAAACTACGCCGTGGAGCTGCGCTATCCCTACTTTGCGCACGGGCTGTCCGGCATTCTGGCCGCCAAGGGCGACCGGCTCAAAGGCATTACGAACGGCATTGATACACAGGTCTACAACCCCGGCACGGACGCCGCTCTGGTGCAGCCCTTCACTGCCGTCACCTTTGAAGGGAAAAAGGTCTGTAAAAGGGCCCTTCAAAAGGAGCTTGGGCTGGAGCAGACCGACGTGCCGATCCTCTCGATGGTAACGCGGCTGGCCTCCCACAAGGGCATTGATCTGCTCTGCTACATCCTGCGGCGTCTGCTGGAGCGGGATTTGGAGCTGGTCATTGTCGGCACGGGCGAGGCCAAGTATGAGCACGCCCTGCTGTCGGTCGCCAATGAATACCCCGGCAAGTTCTCGATGAATCTGCGCTTCGACTCGGCCTTGGCCTCCCGCGTCTATGCAGGCTCCGACATGTATCTCATGCCCTCAAAATCCGAGCCCTGCGGTCTGAGCCAGCTCATTGCCATGCACTACGGCACGGTTCCCGTGGTCAACGCCACCGGCGGCCTGCGAGACACTGTCCCGCCCTACAACGCCGAGACCGGCGAGGGCCGGGGCTACACCTTCCAGAGCTACAACGGCGACGATTTCCTCGGTGCGATTGACCGGGCGCTGGGCGACTACTACGGCGCACCCGAAGCTTGGGAAAAGCTGGCAAAGGCCGATATGGAGCTGGATTTCTCCTGGACGCTCCCGGCACAGAAGTACATAGCGCTCTATCAGAGTCTTATCTGATCGGATTAGAAAACGGATCGGGGCCGCCCGATCCGTTTTTTACGATTCTCTGATCAAACGCTTCAAAAAGCTTTGCGAGGCAGCCTTGCGCCAGTGTTCCGGAAAGTCTAAAAGTTGTATTAGCTGCAAGCAGGGTTTCGCCAGACGAGGCGGAGGACGCAGGCGGGCTGACGCCCGGCAAGGACGACAACGAAGTATGGCGGAATCCTGCGCCGCAGATCATGCCATTT
>JAFYGM010000101.1 GCA_017543225.1 Oscillospiraceae bacterium | reverse complement strand
TACGTCGGCACGGGGCGTCGGGGACGCCGCCCCCTACGATGGCGGCGCGTTTCGGTACGTCGGCACGGGGCGTCGGGGACGCCGCCCCGTACGACCGGGGGCGTTTCGTTACGTCGGCGCGGGGCGTGGGTGCGGATCGGCAGACTCCGCAGAAAAAAGTATTGTGAAATATGCGTTCAGGTGTTATAATGGAACAAAAATAGAATTTGGATGTGGATTTGTTGTGAAATACGGAGTCTGGAACATTTCGTCCTATGACCCGGCGGAGGTGCAGACCTTGGAGCAGGCAGGCTATGGGCCGCTCTGCGCCAGGGTGCTTTCCGCACGGGGCTGTGCGGACGCTGCGGCGGCGAAGGAATATCTGCGCGCCGACGCGCCCTTGAATTCCCCTTTTTTAATGAAGGACATGAAGGCCGCTGCCGACCGGGTGCGTCTGGCGGTGAGCCGAAAGGAACACATCGCCGTCTTCGGAGATTACGACGTGGACGGAATCACCGCCACCGCCCTTCTGACTGAGCTGCTGCGCGGCATGGGCGCACGGGTCACCAGCTATATTCCCGCGCGGCTGGAGGAGGGCTACGGTCTCAATGAGCTGGCGATTCGCCAGCTTGCCAAAAAGCAGGTCAACCTGATTGTCACCGTGGACTGCGGCATCACCGCCAACGCCGAGGCCGTGCTGTGCAGACAGCTTGGCATGGATTTGGTCGTCACCGATCACCACGAATGCAAGGACACGCTGCCGGAGGCAGTCGCCGTCGTGAATCCCCACCGGGCGGACTGCACCTACCCGCACACCGATCTTTCCGGCGTTGGCATCGCCTTCCAGCTTGCCGCAGCGATCTGCGGCAATCAGGAGGCGCTGCTCGAACGCTTCTCCGATCTGCTCTGCCTCGGTCTGGTGGCGGATGTCATGCCCCTGCGGGGCGAGGTTCGGACGATGGTGGTTCGGGGGCTGCGGGCGCTCGAGCAGCCCCGCCGTCCCGGACTTGCGGCGCTGATGGAGGAGTGCGGCTGTCTCGGCGGCCCGGTGACGACCTCCACGGTCGGCTACCTGCTGGCGCCGCGCATCAACGCCGCGGGCCGCATGGGGCAGGTCGATCAGGCGCTGGAGCTCTTTTTGACCCGCGATGTCGGCAGAGCCAGAATCCTGGCGGAGAGTCTGACCCGCCTGAACCGGGAGCGTCAGCGGGTGGAGGCGGAAATCTACCGGCAGGCTGTGGACATGCTCGGCCCGGACGCCCGCCCCAACGCCATTGTGTTGGCAGGGGAGGCGTGGCATCAGGGTGTGGTCGGCATTGTCGCCTCCCGCCTTTCCGAGGAATTCAACTGCCCGGCCTTTTTGATCTGCATGGATCACGACCGGGGCAAGGCCTCCTCCCGGAGCTATGGAGGATTTAATCTTTTTGAAGCCCTGTCCCGCCTGTCCGGTCTGCTGGAGAGCTACGGCGGTCACGAGCTGGCGGCAGGCTTTACCATCAGCCGCGGAAACATTCCGGCCTTTCGCCGCCGCATGACCGCGCTGGCGAAGGAGTTCCGTACCTCCGCGCTGGCCGACGCCGCACTCGCGGTGGACTGCGTGGTGGACCCCGCGCTGCTGAGTCTGGCCCACGTCCGCGCCCTCCATCAGCTCGAGCCCTGCGGCACCGGCTGTCCCGTGCCGGTGTTCTGCGTCGAGGACGCGGAGATCGTGCAGCTCACGGAGGTCGGCGGCGGAAAGCATCTGCGCCTGACCCTGCGCTGCCACGGCGGGCATATCCTCCCTGCAATCTTCTTCTCCCAGACCGCCCTGCGCACCGGCATTTCTCAGGGAGACACCGTGGACGTGGCCTTTACCCCGCAGATCAACGAGTTCCGCGGCAGCCGGACGGTTCAGCTCAATGTGGTGGATCTGCGTCTGAGCAGGCGGCTGCGCGCCGAAGCCGAGTCCGAGCGGGCGCTGTATCTCCGCTTCCGCCGAAACGAGACCCTTGCGCCGGAGGAAGCCGCGAAGCTCCTGCCCTCGCGCGGAGCGTTTGTTGCCGTCTGGCGCTATCTGGTCTCCCACAGTCAGGCGTCCGGCATTCAGGAAAATCTGCTCTGCATGGGGCGCAAGCTTTCGCGGGCCTGCGCAGGTGAGATCACGCTGAGCAAGACCAAAATCTGTCTGGACGTCTTTGCCGAGCAGGGCCTGATTGAGCTGCAATCCGGGCCGAAGTTCGACACGATCCGCCTGACCACCGACGGCAGAAATGTCGATCTCGATGAAAGCACCATTGTCAAACGCCTGCGGGCAGACAAACAATCGGAAACGCATTGAACGCTTCCACGTTACAGAATGAAAGGAGCCCACGATGGAGACCTTCCAAGAACACTATGATTCCATGATGGAGGCCATTCGCCGCTATGCGCCCAACACCGACTTGGACGCGGTGGAGCGGGCAGTTCAATATGCTGTTGAGAAGCACAAGGACCAGAAGCGGAAGGACGGCTCCCCCTACATTATTCATCCCCTTGCGGTCGCGGAGATCGTGGCCGAGATCGGTCTGGATACCGACGCGATTCTCGGCGCCCTGCTCCACGACTGCATTGAGGACACCTCCGCGTCCTTTGACGACATCGCTCATCTCTTCGGCAACACCGTGGCCGAGCTGGTTGAGGGCGTCACCAAGCTGACCCGTGTGGAATTCTCCACGATGGAGGAGCAGCAGGTGGAGAATCTGCGCAAGATGTTCATGGCAATGTCCAAGGACATCCGCGTGGTGCTGATTAAAATCTGCGACCGACTGCACAACCAGCGCACAATGCAGTATCAGACCCCGGCAAAGCAGCTTTCCAAGTCCAGAGAGACGATGGACATCTTCGCGCCGCTGGCGCACCGTCTGGGCATGCAGAAGATCAAGTGGGAGCTGGAGGACAATGCCCTGCAATACCTCGACCCCGATGGCTACCACAATCTGATGGACTATCTGAACGCCCACCGCAGCGATGCGGAGGCCTTCATGGAGAACATCCAGAACCGGCTCCGCGACCGGCTCCGGCAGGTGAACATCAGTTGCTCGATCTCCGGACGGATCAAGCACGTCTATTCGATCTACCGCAAGATGAAGGAGCAGAACAAGACGCTGGACGAGCTGTACGATCTCTATGCCTTCCGGGTCATCGTGGACACAATCCCCGAGTGCTACAACGTCCTCGGACACATCCATGAGATGTTCAAGCTGGTGCCCGGACGGTTCAAGGACTACATTTCCACGCCGAAGCCCAACGGCTACCAGAGCCTGCACACCACCGTCATCGGGGACGAGGGCATTCCCTTCGAGGTGCAGATTCGCACGAAGCAGATGCACGAGACCGCCGAATACGGCGTGGCGGCGCACTGGAAGTACAAAGAGGGCATTGAATCCGGCGACGAAAAGGAATTCGAGTGGATTCGCCGCCTTCTGGAGGATCAGCAGGAAACCGAGGCCGAGGACTATCTTCACAGCCTCAAGGTCGATATGTTCGACGACGAGGTGTTCGTCTTCTCGCCCAAGGGCAAGGTGGTTTCCCTGCCCGCCGGTTCGACGCCCATCGACTTTGCCTATGCAATTCACTCCGGCGTCGGCAACACGATGATCGGCGCAAGAATCAACAAACGCATCGTCGGCTACGACGTGCAGCTTCACAACGGCGACATGGTGGAGATTCTGACCTCCAAATCCGCCAAGGGCCCGTCCCGCGACTGGCTCAACATCTGCAAGTCCAATCAGGCGCGTTCCAAGATCAAGCAGTGGTTCAAGCGCGAGAAGCGGGATGAGAACATCGCCCGCGGCAAGACCAGCATCGAGGGCGAGCTGCGCCGGATGAACCTCCTGCCCGCTCTGCTGCAGGACCCCCAGCTTCAGCCGCAGCTTCTCAAGAAGCTCTCCTTCGACACGCTGGAGGATATGTACGCCGCCGTCGGCTACGGCGGCCTCACCGCGGCGAAGGCCATCGGCAAGATCCGGGAGGATTTAATCAAGGCCAGCCGCGCGCCTGAGATATCCAGAGAAACCAGACTTCTCGAGATTTCCCGGCCCGGACGCAAGCCCCACAGTCAGGACAGCGGCGTGATTGTCGAGGACATTGACTCCTGCAAGATCAAGTTCTCCCGCTGCTGCACCCCGGTTCCCGGCGACGACATTGTGGGCTTTATCACCAAGGGCTTCGGCGTCTCCATTCACCGGCGGGACTGCCCCAACGCCCGCACCGCGAACAATCCGGAGCTGGCGTCCCGCTGGGTCAAGGTCTCCTGGTCTACCAGCGGCGAAAAGCCCTTTGCTACCACGCTGGAGGTGCTGGCGCAGGACCGTGATCGCCTGCTGTTCGACATTGCGGGCATTCTGGCGACCGAGAAGATTCGGATGCGCGAAATCAACGGCAAGGACATTGCCGGCGACCGCTGCCAGTTCACCGTGACCTTCGAGGTGCAGGGCCTGCCGGAGCTCTACTCCGTCATGCGCCGCCTGCAAGCCCTCGACGGGGTGGTGGATGTCAAGCGCGGACAAAACTAAGGATGAAGTATGCTGCGCATAGGAAGTACAGCTTCGCTGTATGAAGTGCGCTTCGCGTATGAAGTATGGCTTCGCCATATTTTTCGCACTCCAACCTTTCAGCCTTGATTCAATGTCGCGCCAGCGGCACTTCATATCGCGCCAGCGATTCTTCATGCCGCGCCGGCGGCACTTCATATAGGGATGAAGTATGCTGCGCATAGGAAGTACAACTTCGCTGTATGAAGTGCGCTTCGCGTATGAAGTATGGCTTCGCCATATTTTTCGCACTCCAACCTTTCAGCATTGATTCAATGTCGCGCCAGCGGCACTTCATATCGCGCCAGCGATTCTTCATGCCGCGCTGGCGGCACTTCATATTCCGTCAGGAATACTTCATCTCAGCCTTGATTCAATGTCGCGCCGGCGGCACTTCATATCGCGCCAGCGATTCTTCATGCCGCGCCGGCGGCACTTCATATTCCGTCAGGAATACTTCATCTCAATGGGGAGGGCTATTATGCGTGCGGTTCTGACAAGAGTTTCCTCTGCGTCGGTGACGATTGACGGGCGGGTAAACGGAAAAATCGGCAGGGGCTTCCTGATCCTTCTCGGCATTGGGCCGGAGGACAACGAGCGGGAGGCGACCAAGCTCGCGGAGAAGCTGCTAAGTCTTCGCATCTTCTGCGACGAGGCCGGGAAGATGAATCTCGGCCTCGAGGCCGTCGGCGGCGAGGTGCTGGTGGTGAGCCAGTTCACCCTCTACGGCTCCGTCCGCAAGGGCCGCCGTCCCAGCTTCACCGGGGCCGCCGACCCCGCACTGGCAGTCCCTCTGTATGAATTCTTCCTCGCGGAATGCGCCCGCCTCGGCTATCCGCCCCAGCACGGCGAATTCGGCGCGGAGATGCAGGTTGAAAGCGTCAACGACGGCCCCGTGACCATTGTGGTCGATTCGCGCGAGCTGGCGTAATTGCCCAAGGGTGGAATGAAACGTGTCCCCCTGCGGGACGGAGAGCGACGACCCGGACGTAGGGACGAGCATCGCTCGTCCGGCATTCGGAACGAATGCAATTTGCCGCAGGCAAATCTAACGTACCGGATTGCTGCAACGCAGGGAGATCGCCCTGGCGGGCGATTGTTTGCTTCGCAAACGCGGACGAGCATTGCTCGTCCCTACACATGAAATGGAAACGTGTCCCCCTGCGGGACGGAGAGCGACGACCCGGACGTAGGGACGAGCATCGCTCGTCCGGCATTCGGAACGAATGCAATTTGCCG
>JAFYGM010000100.1 GCA_017543225.1 Oscillospiraceae bacterium | reverse complement strand
TGTCCGCCCGGTTCGACACGCAAAAGCGCATCGGCGGACAAGCAATGCTTGTCCCTACATCATAGTTGATTCCGTTGCATAGGAGCAGGGGCCGCTGATGATCGCGGCCCCTGCTCCTATCATGCTTGTTCCCGCTGCAAAACACTGACATACAGGGTGACTCCGTCAAATTTCTCCACACCCCACGGCTGAAAGCCGAGCTTCTTTTGCAAAGCGCGGGAGGCGAGATTGGACGGTTCGTACTCGTAATCAAAGAACTCTGCCCGGTTCTCTGAGAAGTACGTGGAAATCAGGCCGCGCAGGGCCTCGGTCATATAGCCTTTTCTCTGCAGGGGGCTCGCCAGCGCAAGCGAGAGGGAGAAGCCGGTCTTTCCCTGGTACGCAGGGTCTTCCAGAAGCCGTTCGAACGGCGGGTGGAGGCAGATGTGCCCGATCGCCCTTCCGGCTGCGTTTTCCACCACGGCATAGAACACCCGGTTTGTCTGCAGCCAACGGAAGGTTTCCAGCGCGGAGGCTTCCTCCGTGACCCCGTTTAAGCCAAGCTGCGCCTGCAGCTCCCGATCCATGATGTAGGCATAATAATCCCCGAAGTCCTCTGCGGTATAGAGGCGAACAGTCAGTCTGTTTGTTTGGACAACCACTGTGATTGCTCCTTTCTCATTCGGTTGAACCGTGCAGCGCAGGCTGCGAAAAAGGCGTTTCCGATCGGAAACGCCTTTTTCGACAAGAGGTGCGCCGAACGCAGGAGATTACTCTTCCTCGTCCTTCTTTGCGTCCTCGATAATCTTTGCCTGATTCATCTGCGGGACTTCCTCGTAGCGCACAAACTTGAGGCTGTAGGAGCCGCGGCCCTGCGTCATGGAACGCAGATCAATCGCATAGGAGCTCATTTCGCCAATGGGAACCTCGGCCTCGACGACCTGCTGGCCGTTGCCGCAGGGGTTCATGCCCATCACGCGACCGCGGCGCTTGTTCAGATCGCCGATCACGTCGCCCATGTTGGCGTCCGGCACATAGACCTTGAGCTCGGCAATGGGCTCGAGGATGGTGGGACCGGCCTGGGGCAGACCTTCCTTGTAGGCAATGCCGGCAGCGGTCTGGAACGCCATATCGGAGGAGTCAACCGGGTGGGAGGAGCCGAAGTACAGGGTGGCCTTGAGGTTCACGACGGGATAACCGGCCAGAACGCCCTTGCCAACGCAGTTGCGCAGGCCCTTTTCGACGGAGGGGATGAAGTTCTTCGGCACGCAGCCGCCAACGGTCTCGTCGGCAAAGATCATTTCATCCTGCTCATCCTGATGCTCGAAACGGATATAGACATCACCGAACTGGCCGTGGCCGCCGGACTGCTTCTTGTGACGGCCGTGCTGCTCGACCTTCCGCTTGATGGTCTCGCGGTAGGCAATCTTTGCAGGACGGAGCTCTGCCTCGACCTTGTACTTGGAAGCCAGCTTGGCAATGATGACAGACAGATGGATGTCGCAGACGCCGGCAATAATGAGTTCCTTGGTCTCGGGATCATTGCCGTAGGTGAAGGAGGCGTCTTCCTCGTTCAGCTTGACGAGGCCGGCGGCAACCTTGTCTTCCTGTCCCTTGGTCTTGGCGTAGATCGCCATACGGTAGCAGGGCTCCGCGTATTCCATGGGCTTCAGGTTGACGACCTTGCCGGGCAGACCCAGCGTATCGCCGGTGCGGACGGAGGCCAGCTTGGTGAACACACCGATGTCGCCGCAGGCAATCTTGGAGGTCTTGATGTTCTCCTTGCCGCGGGGGAAGAAGGTGTTGCCGAGCTTCTCGTTGTCGCCGGTGCGACCGTTCACGACGGTCAGGGTATCCTCGATGTCACCGGAAATGACCTTGAAGTAGGAGTTCTTGCCGTACTGGTCGGCCATGGTGTTGAACACGAAGGCCATCGGGCTGCCGGCGGGATCGAGCTTGAGCTCGCCCTCGTTGCCATCCTCGTCCACAGTCACCATGGGCTTGCCCTCCAGAGGAGAGGGCGCATACTTGACCAAGTTGGCCATCAGGCTGTTCACGCCGAGGCCGGTGGTGGAGCAGCCGCAGAAAACGGGGGTGATGGTGCGGGTGGCAATGCCGGTCTTCAGGCCCTGTGCCAGCTCCTCGGGGGTGAAGGGTTCTTCCATGAAGAACTTTTCCATGAGCTCCTCGTCGGTCTCGGCGACCTGCTCGTTGAGCTCCATCATGTACTCTTCGATCTTGTCGGCGGCGTCGCCGGGCAGGGCAATTTCCTTGCCGGCTGCGTCATAGGCCTTCTTCTAGATCAGATCCACGATGCCGACCGCCTGCTCCCCGTTGAGGATGGGGAAGGTGAAGGGAACCACGGAAGCGCCGAAGGTATCGCGCAGAGACTGGAGGGTGCCGAAGAAGTTGGCATGCTCCTCGTCGAGCTTGGAGATATAGAACATCGCGGGCAGCTCGCGGTCAGCCAGCGCCTGCCAGCCCTTCTCGGTGCCGACAGCGATGCCGGATTTGGCGGTCAGGACGATCACGCCGGAGTCCGCAACGCGCAGGGACTGGACGACTTCACCGGCAAAATCGAAGTAGCCGGGGTTGTCCAAAATGTTCAGCTTGGTCTTGTTGTATTCCACGGGAATCACAGAGGTCTTGATGGAATACTGTCTCTTCTTCTCCTCGTCGTCGAAGTCGGAGACGGTGGTGCCGTCGGCACGCTTGCCCAGACGGGTAATCACCTT
The DNA here is from genome assembly GCA_017543225.1 of Oscillospiraceae bacterium. Lineage (GTDB taxonomy): Bacteria > Bacillota > Clostridia > Oscillospirales > Oscillospiraceae > JAFRPC01. The sequence continues at coordinate 2,848 of JAFYGM010000100.1, read as the reverse complement.
GGTGTTAAACAGCATACTCTCACACAGAGCGGATTTGCCGTCGCCGCCGTGACCCAGCAGGGCGATGTTGCGGATATCCTTCGCAGTGTACATATAATAATCTCCTTTCACGCGGATGAAACTCCACTTTCAGCCACAATTAGTGTTATTATATATGAACAAATGCGAATTGTCAATCGGCAATTCGCATTTGTAGTCGGTTCTGAATTTGCTTTTCTTTCGTTTCGCACGCAGGCGCACATTTCCTGCCGGTTTGCAGGCGTCAGAGCGGAAGCGCACGCCCGCAGGTTCAGAAATGTCTTCCCCATGCCGTGAGCAGCAGGGTGGGTACCAGCCAAGCCGCCACATAGAACAGCAGGTTCAGCGCGGTTGCCGTCTCATAGGCCGGCAGCGCTGCAAGAATCCCCATCAGGATCAGGCCGCCGACACCGCCAAGCAGGGCCAGAACTGCGGCGCCCAGCGTTGCGGAGCGGAGCAGCCGTCCGGCTGCAGCGGCCTGCGCAAAGGCGGAGAAGCTGTCCTTCGCCAGAATTGCACCCTGTTCCCCGGTCGGCCTCATCTGCGCCTCGGACAGGCGAACGCGCTCCTTGGTGGAGGGATAATGGAAGGCTCCGGTGGGGATGCCAAACTTCGCCTTCAGGAAGCTCGGCGTACCGAGGAAGGTGCGCGTGACCAGAATGCCCTTGAAATGGCGGTTTCCGGCAATGGAAGCAAGTCCGCGGCGCAGATTCTCCGGCGGGGCGTAGCGCACGGCAAAGACTGCGGCAAGCTCCCCGTTGAGCGACATATACACCGCCTGCTTCACTCTCGCGCCCTTGTCCATGTGGACGCCCATGCGCCGCATAAAATCCAGCGAGCCGAGCAGCACCACGTCCTGATGGATGCTGGCCCCAATTCCGCCGCTGTCGTAGAAGCGGAAATCGTCCACATGATAGTGCCGCCCGTTATGGGTGAGAAGGAGCTGCTCGAACACCGGGTCCAGCGCACTCTCGGAGCAGCGGAAGGCCGCCGCAGCATAGGCAATCACCCGGTCCGGGTTGCCGTTGTAGACCTTAAAGCCGTTGAGCGTCAGGGATTCCGGCGGGAACACGTCTGCGTCTCCGATCAGGATGGAATGCTCCCCACCGAAGACCTCCGCCCCGTGGTAGCCGCACAGGGCGGCCTGCGCACCCGCAAGCCGGCTGGCCAGCAGGCAGAACAGCCGGGGGTAGGCCAGAAGGCCCGCCACGGGAACGCTGCCCAGAAAGACCAGCGCGCCGGTCCAGAACAGGTTTTGCCTCAGCTTGAAGCTGACAAACAGCGTCACAAGCAGGCCGACTGCCAAAGCAATTGGCGTATAGCGGGCCATTGCCCGCGCAACCAGATCCCGCGTTTCAAGCTTTCGCATAAACTGCTCTACGTCTGGCTTGGTTCGGATCAGGCCGCGGCTTCCCACCGCCTCATCCTGTACCTCGCTGACACCTGCAGAAAGGGTCTCCTCTCGCAGAATCTTCACAGAGGTCGTCATGCCAAGGCCCAGGTCATAGCTGCCCCAGAGATCAACCAGCAGGAGCATTCCCACGACCACCGGGAAGGGCGGGCGCAGTGTCGTCGCCGCCGAAATGCAGTCAAGCGCCGTAAACAGCGTCGCAATTCCGATCAGCAGCTCCGGCTGCAAACCATTCTCGCCCCGCCACTGACGGAAATAGAGTCTCCGATTCACCAACACCATGCACCCCAGCAGGGCAAGCAGAATATAAACCGTAGTTCCGCCGGAAAAGACCTGAGGCAGGAAGGTCCAGCTCTGATGCAGATAGAGCGTGAAGAACAGGCTCACCAGCGTCAGCAGGCCGGTGAAGATCAGGCGTGCACCGATCCGATCCAGCGGCTTTGCGTAGGTACGGTACGTCTCCTCCGCCCAGGACGGCTCCTCCGTCTTTTCCGGCTCCGGCTCGGACAGCTTCCGAACATTGTCTGTCCAATCGGGCTTCGACGGCTCCGCGTCGGAGCGAACCGAGGCAGACAGCACCGGCTCAGAGGACGCCGGATGCTCCGCCCCCTCGTCTGCGGAGATCGCAGCGGAAGCGGCAAGAGGTACCGGCTTGGAGGGCTGCGGGTTCGGCTGCTCTGCGGGGGCAGAGCTCTCTGCCTCCTGCGCGTTCTCAAGCGCGGCGTTCTCCTTCCGCGCCTCCCATCTCCTGCGCCCAGCCGCAAAGAGCGAGGTCATCAGACCGGCGCCGCGCTGGAGCATCGACGCGGAAGCGGGCTTCGCCGCCTCTGGCACAGGAAGCACAGACAGCACCGGCCCGTCTGTCGGCTCAATTACTTCTGCTTCCTCGGACTGCTTCGGTACAGTGGGATGGAGCTGCGGGCCGGGCAAATCCATCGGAACCGTCTGTCCTTCCGGGGTCAACGCGCTGTTGATCAGCTTCCCCCAGTCGGGCAGGCTGGCGTCCTTCGCCTGCTCTCCAAACAGGGAGAGCGGCTCCCATTCGTCGGAAGGCGATTCGTCCGTTTCTTCTTCCGCAGCGCTTTGGTCGGACACAGTGACCGTTGCCTCCGGTTGAGGCTCCGGCTCAGACACTGCGGTCTCGGGCCTGGGCGTCGGTTCGGTCGTCTCCACCTCGGGCTTGGGCGTCGGTTCGGTTGTCTCCACCTCGGGCTTGGACTCCGGTTCGGTTGTCTCCACCTCGGGCTTGGACTCCGGTTCGGTTGTCTCCACCTCGGGCTTGGACTCCGGTTCGGGCGTCTCCACCTCGGGCTTGGACTCCGGTTCGGGCGTCTCCACCTCGGGCTTGGACTCCGGTTCGGGCGTCTCCACCTCGGGCTTGGACTCCGGTTCGGGCGTCTGCTTGCGTGAAATGGCCTC
>JAFYGM010000099.1 GCA_017543225.1 Oscillospiraceae bacterium | reverse complement strand
TGTTGTGCGTCATATGGCGTTGAATATCCTCAAAAACCACCCCGCAAAAATCAGTCTTGCACGAAAACGCCGCCGTTGCGCCTATGACGACGATTTCTTTGCCGAAGTCATGTATAGCGTTCATGCGTAAGCCGTGAAAAACGTGCGCGGCCTACTTGACAATCTTTGCGTCTTATGGTATTATTTTTCTGTTGAGCAAAGGCGTTCATTTGGGGTTCGTGCCCCCCGATGAGCGTATTTTTTGTTTAAGGCAGCACCGCACAATTCTCAGCACACAGCTTGCTTGCGGAATTGTCGTCTGACCGTCCAAAAAACCTCGGCAATCCGAACCGATTCCCTGCGGCTTTTGACCGATCTGACGAAAACTCCGACGGCGCAATCTGCACGCCAGAATGATGCAGTGTTGCCTCAAGGAACAATAGGGAGGAAAATCCATGACCAAGTACATCTTTGTCACCGGGGGCGTGGTATCCGGGCTCGGAAAGGGCATTACTGCGGCGTCGCTCGGGCGGCTTCTGAAGATGAGCGGCCTGAAGGTTGCGGCTCAGAAGCTCGACCCGTACATCAACGTCGATCCGGGAACCATGAGCCCCTATCAGCACGGCGAAGTCTATGTGACCGAGGACGGTGCGGAAACCGACCTCGATCTCGGGCATTATGAGCGCTTCATCGACGAGAATCTGAACAAGTATTCCAACCTCACCACCGGCAAGGTCTACTGGAACGTGCTGAACAAGGAGCGCCGCGGCGAGTACCTCGGCTCCACCGTACAGGTCATTCCCCATATCACGGATGAAATCAAGGAATTCATCTACCGCGTGGGCAAGCACTCGGACGCGGACGTGGTCATTACGGAGATTGGCGGCACGATTGGAGACATCGAAAGCCAGCCCTTTATCGAAGCGGCGCGGCAGGTTTCGCTGGAGGTCGGAAGGGAGAACAGCCTCTTCATTCATGTGACGCTGGTTCCCTTCCTGCGCGGCTCCAACGAGCACAAGTCCAAGCCCACCCAGCACTCGGTCAAGGAGCTGCAGGGCATGGGCATCCATCCGGATGTGATCGTGCTGCGCAGCGACGAGCCGATTGACGACGAGAGCATCTTCCGCAAGATCGCCCTGTTTTGCAACGTCCGACCGGAATGCGTGATCGAAAACCGCACGGTTTCCTGCCTGTACGAAGCGCCGCTGATGCTGGAGGAGGCGAATATCTCCGGCGTCGTCTGCCGCAAGCTCGGGCTCGACGTGCCCGCCCCGGCTCTGGCGGAGTGGCGGGAAATGGTGGAGCGCATGAAGCACCCGACGGCGGAAGTGAAAATCGGTCTGGTGGGCAAATACACCCAGCTCCACGACGCCTATCTCTCGGTGATGGAGGCCCTGCGGCACTCTGGCGCTGCCCTCAGCGCCAGAGTGGAGCTTTGCTGGATCGACTCCGAACAGCTTACGGCGGAGAACGTCGCCCAGCGGCTTGCGGCGGTGGACGGCATTCTGGTCCCCGGCGGCTTCGGAAGCCGCGGAATTGAGGGCATGATTCTGGCTGCCCGCTATGCCCGCACCCACAAAAAGCCCTTCCTCGGCCTTTGCCTTGGCATGCAGATCACTGTCATTGAATTTGCCCGGAACGTCGCAGGAATCCCGGATGCGAACTCCGGCGAATTTGACGAGCTGTGCCGCCACAAGGTCATTGATTTTATGCCGGGCCAGAGCAGCGAAATTGACAAGGGCGGCACACTCCGTCTGGGCAGCTATCCCTGTGAGATTGCGCCGGGCAGCACGCTGGCGCGCTGCTACGGGGCAGAGCAAATTCAGGAGCGGCACCGCCACCGCTACGAATTCAACAACGACTACCGTGACGCCCTCACGCAAGCCGGTCTGACCCTCTGCGGCATGTCGCCGGACGGAAGACTGGTCGAGGCTGTCGAGCTGTCTGAGCTGCCGTTTTATGTCGGCGTTCAGTATCACCCGGAGTTCAAGAGCCGTCCGAACCGCCCGCATCCGCTGTTTATGGGTCTGGTTCAAGCGGCTTTGGATAAGTGAATGGAGGGAACAAGATGGCAAACTGTGCAATCGTAGGAATCAACTGGGGCGACGAGGGCAAGGGCCGCATGGTCGATCTGCTGACCGAGCGCTATGATTACGTCGTCCGCTATCAGGGCGGCGGCAACGCCGGTCACACCGTCGTGAATGACCGGGGCAAATTTGCCCTGCATCTGCTGCCTTCCGGCGTGTTCCGCGATGGGGTCGTCAACATCCTCGGCAACGACGTTGCCCTCGACCTCGAAAACCTCTGGAACGAGATGGAAACCCTTCGTGCCGGCGGCGTCAACGTCACGCCGGAGAATCTGAAAATCAGTCTCCGCGCCTCTCTGCTGCTGCCGTGGCACCGCGAGCTGGACGCGCTGGAGGAAGCGCGGCTGAAGGACAGGAAGTACGGCTCCACCAAGCAGGGAATCGCGCCGTTTTACTCGGACAAGGCCCAGAAAAAGACCCTTCTCGCCGGCGAGCTGCGCTACCCGGAGCGGCTGCGCGCCCATCTGGACGAGCTGCTGGAGTGGAAGAACCTGACCGTCACCGGCGTGTACGGGGCGGAGCCCTTCACCCGCGAGGCGGTTCTGAGCTGGCTGGAGGACTACGGCGAGAAGCTCAAGCCCTACCTCTGCGACGTGGCGGCGGAGTTGCAGGCGGCGCAGGATGCCGGAAAGCGCATCCTCTTTGAGGCCCAGCTCGGCGCACTGCGCGATCTGGACTGCGGCATTGTCCCGTATACGACCTCCTCCCGCGCCCTTGCCGCCTACGCGCCGGTCGGCGCCGGCGCACCGTGGCTGAAGGTGGATGAGGTGCTCGGCATTGCCAAGGCCTATTCGACCTGCGTGGGCGAGGGCCCGTTTACCTGCGAGATGTTCGGGCCGGAGGCGGAGGAGCTGCGGAAGGCCGGCGCTGAATTCGGCGCAAAAACCGGTCGCCCGCGCCGCGTTGGGCCGATTGATCTGGTTGCCACGCGCTACGGCGTGCGGATGCAGGGCGCGACGGCGCTGGCCCTGACGAAGCTGGACGTGCTGAGCTATCTGGACAAGATTCCGCTCTGCGTGCAGTACGAGGTGGACGGAGAGAGAACGGACGAATTCCCGTTCCCGGCAGCCCTGAACGACGCGAAGCCGGTGATCGAGTACATGGACGGCTGGCACTGCGACGTTTCGCAGATGCGCACTTGGGAGGAGCTTCCCGCTGCGGCAAAGGCCTACGTCGAGCGCATTGAGCGCGCTGTGGGCTGTCACATTCAATATGTATCCGTTGGTGCGGAACGAAACGCATTCATTGAACGATAAAAAAGAAAAAAATAAGGAGGATTTACCCATGAAAAAGATGGAAATGCTGTACGAGGGCAAGGCGAAGCGCGTCTACGCGACCGACGACCCGACGCTTCTGATCGTGGACTACAAGGACGACGCAACGGCCTTCAACGGCGAGAAGAAGGGCACGATTGTCGGCAAGGGCGTCATCAACAACCAGATGAGCAATCGCCTGATGCAGCGCCTCGAGCGCGCCGGTGTGCCGACGCACTTTGTTCAGGAGCTCTCCGAGCGCGAAACGCTGGTCAAGCGCGTCCGGATCGTGCCGCTGGAGGTCATTGTGCGCAATATTTCTGCCGGTTCCTTCGCCAAGCGCTACGGCGTGGAGGAGGGCATTGTCTTTGACGCGCCGACCATTGAGTTTTCCTATAAGAACGACGATCTGGGCGACCCCCTGATCAATTCGACTCACGTTGCCGCCCTGCATCTGGCGACTGCCGAGGAGCTGGACACGATCCGCCGCATGGCCTTGCGCGTCAACGAGGTTCTGCGCGCGTTCTGGTCCTCCTGCGGGATCACGCTGGTGGACTTCAAGCTGGAGTTCGGCAGACTGGACGACGGCACCATCATTCTGGCCGACGAGATCAGCCCCGACACCTGCCGCCTCTGGGACAGCGTGACCAGGGAAAAGCTGGATAAGGATCGCTTCCGCCGCGACCTCGGCGGCGTCGAGGACGCCTACGCGGAGGTCATGCGCCGCCTGCGTGAGCACGATGCTTAACGGCAAACTGGATCGCGGCATTCATGAGGAATGCGGCGTATTTGGAATCTATTCCTCCCAGCTTGCGGATCTGGCCCCGCTGGTCAGCTTCGGCCTGCACGCTTTGCAGCACCGGGGACAGGAGAGCGCCGGAATCGCCCTGAACCGGGACGGCGTGTTCCAGACCATCCGGGACATCGGCCTTGTCAGCGAGGTATTCAGTCGGGAGAAGCTGGAAGCGCTCGGGCAGGGCCATATCGCAGTGGCCCATGTGCGCTACGCCACCACCGGCGCGGACAACCTGCGCAACGTCCAACCCCTGCTGATTAACCACCACAAGGGCAGTATGGCGCTGGCCCACAACGGCAACCTGACGAACGCCTATGCGCTTCGCACCGAGCTGGAGCGGCGCGGCTCCATCTTCCACACGACCACGGATTCCGAGGTCATTGCCTATGAGATTGTGGCACAGCGCCTGCGCTGCGGCAGCATCGAGGCCGCTGTCTCCGCTGTGATGGATGTCATTCAGGGCGCCTATTCTCTGGTCATCGCCTCCCCAACCAAGCTGATCGCGGCCCGCGACCCCCACGGCTTCCGCCCCCTCTGCCTCGGCAAACGTCCCGACGGTTCCATTGTGGCGGCCTCGGAGACCTGTGCGCTGGACGCTGTTGGCGCGACCTTCCTGCGGGATGTCAGGCCCGGTGAGGTCGTGACCGTGGACGAAAACGGTATGCGCTCGGACCGGAGCCACTGCGGGATCGTACCGCGCAGCATGTGTGTCTTTGAGTATATCTACTTTGCCCGCCCGGACTCTGTGATCGACGGCAGCAGCGTCTGCCTTGCCAGACAGCGGGCCGGCGCTTTTCTGGCGCAGGAGCACCCGGTCGAGGCCGACGTGGTGGTGGGCGTGCCGGATTCGGGTTTGGACGCCGCCATTGGCTACGCCCACGCCTCCGGGATTCCCTACGCCATTGGCATGACCAAGAACAAATATATCGGACGTACCTTTATCGCCCCGACGCAAAGCGAGCGGGAGATGGGTGTCAACCTCAAGCTCAATCCCATCCGCAGCGTGGTGGAAGGCAAGCGCGTGGTGCTGGTGGACGATTCCATTGTCCGCGGCACGACCTGCCGCCGCACCGTGGAGATGATGCGCCGCGCCGGTGCAAAGGAGATCCACATGCGCATCAGCGCCCCGCCCTTCATCGCTCCCTGCTTCTACGGCACCGACATCGACAGCAAGAAAGGGCTGATCGCCAACCAATGCACGGTTTCGGAGATTGCCCGGCTGATCGGTGCGGACTCTCTGGGCTATCTCAGCCTCGAACATGCAAACCTGCTGACCGGGGAGGACACCGGCTTCTGCACCGCCTGCTTCGGCGGCGAATACCCGACGGAGATTCCCCAGAGCGGCAACAAATCCCGCTTTGAGCGACCAATTCACGAAGACGAACAGGAGAGCTGACCATGTACGACAAATATGAATCCCCCTTGTCCACGCGCTACGCATCCGACTATATGCTGCGTCTTTTTTCCCATCGCACCCGCATCGAGACTTGGCGGCGGCTCTGGACGGAGCTGGCCCGCGCAGAGCATGAGCTGGGCCTGCCCGTGACCGCAGAGCAGGTTGCGGAGCTGGAAGCGCATATTTCGGACATTGATTTCGACGTTGCTGCCGCGCAGGAAAAAAAGGTGCGCCATGACGTAATGGCCCACGTCTATGCCTACGGGAAGGTCGCTCCCTCCGCTGCGGGCATCATCCACCTCGGCGCGACAAGCTGCTATGTGACCGACAATGCCGACCTGATTCTCTACCGCGACGGCCTGCGCTATGTGCGCGCCGAGCTGGTCAAGGTCATCAAGAATCTTGCTTCCTTTGCCGAGCAGTACAAGGCTCTGCCGACGCTTGGCTATACCCACTACCAGCCCGCCCAGCCCACGACCGTCGGCAAGCGCGCGGCGCTTTGGATGCAGGATCTGCTCTCCGACGTGGAGGAGCTGGATTTTGCAATCGACGCCTTCCGCTTCCTCGGCTGCCGCGGCGCGACCGGCACCGAAGCCAGCCTGCTTGACCTTTTTGACGGCGACGGCGAGAAGATTGAAGAGCTGAACCGCCGTCTGGCCTCTGCGTTCGGCTTTGCCAGATGCTTCGATGTCTGTGGACAGACCTATCCCCGCAAGCTGGACAGCCGGATTCTCAACGCCCTGTCCTCCGTGGCGCAGAGCTGCTACCGGATGGCAAACGACATCCGCCTGCTACAGCACGACCGCCAGCTTTCGGAGCCCTTTGAGACCTCTCAGATCGGCTCGTCCGCCATGCCCTATAAGCGCAACCCAATGCGCAGCGAGCGCATCTGCTCGCTGGCCCGCTACCTGATGGCCGACGCCGCCAACGCTCCCATGACCGCCTCGACGCAATGGCTGGAACGGACGCTGGACGACTCCGCCAACCGCCGCATCTCCATGCCGGAGGGGTTCCTCTGCGCCGATGCGATTCTGCGCCTTGCCCAGAACATCACGGCCGGTCTGCACGTCAACGAGGCGATTGTGGACAAGTGCATTCGAGAATATCTGCCCTTCCTTGCGACCGAAAACCTGATGATGGAGGCCGTCAAGCGCGGCGGCGACCGTCAGGCCCTCCATGAGGTGATCCGCCGCTGCTCGATGGAGGCCGCCCAGAAGCTGCAAAACGGCGAGCCCTCCGACCTGATTTCCCGCCTTGCTGCTACCGGTGAGTTCGGCATGACCGAGGAAGAGATGATCGAGCTGTTTTCCCCCGAAAACTACATCGGACGCTGCAAGGAGCAGGTCGAAGCCTTCCTTGCACGCCGCCGCGAGGTCTATGCGTCTGCCGAAGGCGGCAGCGCGGAGCTGAACGTGTAAGGAGGGTTCCCTATGGAGTACCGCATCGAGCACGACAGCATGGGTGAAATGCAGGTTCCTGTCTGGGCGCTTTGGGGCGCTCAGACGGAGCGCTCGCGCCGCAACTTCCCCATCGGCATCGGGCAGGAGACCATGCCGGTCGAGATCATTCGGGCCTTTGCACAGGTCAAGAAGGCCGCCGCGCTGACGAACCGCGCCCTGCTGCCCGAAAAAATGACGGCGGAGAAGTGCGAAGCAATTTGCGAGGCCGCGGATGCGATTCTTTCCGGCGACCTTGCAGCGCATTTTCCGCTGGTCGTCTGGCAGACCGGCTCCGGCACACAGACGAACATGAACGTCAACGAGGTCATTGCCAACCGCGGCAATGCGCAGACGGGGAAACCCCTGCTGCACCCGAACGACGACGTGAACCGCTCCCAATCCTCCAACGACACCTTCCCCACCGCCCTGCATGTGGCGGCGGCCCTTGCGGTGAAGAATCGCGTGCTGCCCGCCGTGGACGGCCTGATTGCCGAGCTGCGTCGGCTGGAGGAAGAAAACGGGGACGCCCTCAAGATCGGGCGCACCCATTTGCAGGACGCGACGCCGCTGCGCTTTTCGCAGGAGATTTCCGGCTGGCGTGCCAGCCTCGAGCAGGATCGCCGGATGATGGAGCTGACTCTGCCTCCGCTCATGGAGCTGGCCCTCGGCGGAACCGCCGTCGGAACCGGGCTGAACGCCCCTGCCGGCTTTGACGCGCTGGTGGCGAAAACGCTTTCCGATCTGACCGGGACGGCGTTCACCTCCGCCCCGAACAAATTCCATGCGCTGACCAGCCTCGACGAGCTGGTGTTTGCCCACGGTGCTATGAAGGCCCTCGCCGCCGATCTGCTGAAGATCGCCAACGACGTGCGCCTGCTGGCCTCCGGCCCACGCTGCGGTCTGGGCGAAATCACGATCCCCGCCAACGAGCCCGGCTCCTCCATCATGCCCGGCAAGGTCAATCCGACCCAGTGCGAGCAGGTGACGATGGTGGCCGTGCAGGTTCTGGGCAACGACGCCGCGATTGGCGTTGCTGCCTCGCAGGGGCAGTTTGAGCTGAACACCTTCCTGCCGGTCTGCGCCTACAACTTCCTGCAATCTGCGCGCCTGCTTGCGGAGTCCGTCGCGGCGTTCACCGAGCGCTGCGTCCGGGGCATTCATGCCAACCGGGAGCGGATGGCGCAGAACATGGAGCGGTCTCTGATGCTGGCAACGGCCCTGTCTCCCCACATCGGATATGAAAAAGCCGCCCGCGTCGCGCAGCTTGCGGCGGAGCGCGGCAGCTCCCTGCGGGAGGCCTGCGTTGCGCTGGGCTATCTGACGGCGGAGCAGTTTGATACATTCGTTCGTCCGGAGCAGATGGTTTGATCCTGCGTTCGGACAGCAATCGGCAAAGATAAAGGAGAAGCAATTTATGGACTATGCAAAGGAATCCTTGAAGCTCCATTATGAGCTGCGCGGAAAGCTGGAAATCACCCCCCGTGCAAAGGTCGATTCCAAGGAAGCCCTCAGCCTTGCCTATACCCCCGGCGTGGCGGAGCCCTGTCTGGAGATTCAGCGCCACCCCGAAAAGAGCTATGAGCTTACCAGAAGATGGAACACCGTTGCTGTCGTCACCGACGGCACGGCAATCCTCGGCCTCGGAGACATCGGCCCCGAGGCGGGCATGCCGGTCATGGAGGGCAAATGCGTCCTCTTCAAGGCCTTCGGCGGCGTCGATGCGATTCCGCTCTGCGTCCGCAGTAAGGACGTGGACGAGATTGTGCGGACGATTTCCCTGCTTTCCGGCTCCTTCGGCGGCGTCAATCTGGAGGATATCGCCGCTCCCCGGTGCTTTGAGATCGAGCGCCGCCTGCAAGAATGCTGCGATATCCCGATCTTCCATGACGATCAGCACGGAACCGCCGTTGTCGTCGGCGCGGCCCTGCTCAACGCCCTGAAGGTCGTCGGCAAGCAGATGGATACGGTGCGCGTCGTCATCAACGGCGCAGGCTCCGCCGGCATTGCGATTGGCAAGCATTTGTTGAACCTCGGCGTGCAGCATCTGAAGCTGGTTGATCGCTGCGGCATCCTCTGCGAGGGCGCGGATATGAACCCCGCACAGAAGGAAATGGCGGATCGTACCAACCCCGAGCATCTGAGCGGCACACTGGCGGACGCCATGCGCGGTGCGGATGTCTTCGTGGGCGTCAGCGCCCCTGGCGTCGTCTCGGAGGAGATGATCCGCTCAATGGCGGAGAACCCCGTCGTCTTCCCAATGGCGAATCCCGTCCCGGAGATCACCCCGGAGCGGGCCAAGGCCGCAGGCGCGGCAGTCGTCGGCACCGGACGCAGCGACCAGCCGAACCAGATCAACAACGTGCTGGTCTTCCCCGGCCTGTTCCGCGGCGCTCTCGACGTGCGCGCCAGCCGGATCAATGAGGCCATGAAGCAGGCCGCATCCTTTGCGATTGCGAACCTGATCTCCGACGAGGAGCGGAACGCGCAATATATCATCCCCGCCGCCTTCGATCCCCGCGTCGGCCCCGCCGTCGCAGAAGCCGTCAAGCAAGCCGCCATCGAAAGCGGCGTTGCGAGAATCTGAGGCACACACTTTCCGTCACAGTCTGCACGCCGTGAAACCAAACCCAAGCACGAAACACGCGGCGCGTTGCAAAATAGCGCTCGGTAAAACACAGACGCCAGCTTTCCCCGAAAAAGGGGTTGGCTGGCGTCTGTGTTTGTGGAACGTGTTCGTCGCAAAGTGAGGACCTAAGCAATAACGGAGAGATTGTGCGCACAACCCAGCGGTCTGTTCCGAAACTCCTTTACGGCTTTGTCCAGATCTTTGCAGACGTCAGACACCGCAGACTTGGAGAAAGAGGTGCCGCACAGCGTTTCCATGACCCGTGAAACCTTCCGAGTGGACACGCCGTTGACAACCATCTCCGCCATTCCGGCAACAAGCGCCGCCTCGCTGCGGGAGTAGTTTTCGAAGACAAGCGTCTTGAAGGGAACGTTCCGGTGCCGCGGAACCTGCAGAGTGATCCGTCCGACCCGTGTATT
>JAFYGM010000098.1 GCA_017543225.1 Oscillospiraceae bacterium | reverse complement strand
GTAGGGTGCGGCGTCCTCGACGCACCGTGCCAGCGGAACGATACGCCGCACCGGGTCGTCGAGGACGCCGACCCCTACGAGGTAACGCGGATCACGGAACGCCCCCACGGGGGTATGCGGATCGCGGAACGACCCCGCCGTAGGGTGCGGCGTCCTCGACGCACCGTGCCAGCGGAACGATACGCCGCACCGGGTCGTCGAGGACGCCGACCCCTACGGGGGGCTGCATCAACGAAACGCGCCCGTTTTCCGCAACGTGCGGGTCGTCGGGGACGCCTGCGGTTTCAGCCCCGCGCTGTATATGGAAAAGCGCTTTTTCACGATGGTATTGCCTATCGCCTCCGCTTGTGGTATAATCAGCCCATAAAACGAAACGGAGAACGACGAATGCAAACAAGCAAAAACCGGGCCTGCGTTGGTCTGCTGGCCCATGTGGACGCGGGCAAGACCACGCTGGCCGAGGCGATTCTCTACCGCTGCGGCCTGCTGCGCACCCTTGGGCGGGTGGATCACGGGAACACCGCGATGGATTTTGACCCCCTCGAACGGGAGCGGGGCATCACGATCTTTGCCTCCCAAGCCCATGTGGAATGGGGCGGCTGGGAACTCACGCTGCTGGATACGCCGGGCCATGTGGACTTTTCCGCTGAAACCGAGCGAATGCTGCAAGTGCTGGACTACGCGATTCTGGTCGTCAGCGGGACGGACGGGGTGCAGGCGCACACGCGAACCCTCTGGCGGCTTTTGGCGCACTATCAGGTTCCAACGGTTCTGTTTGTCACCAAAATGGACTTGGCTCGCAGCAGCCGCAGCGCCCTGCTCGACGCGCTTCGGCAGGAGCTTGGAGACGGGGTCGTGGACTTTTCCCCTGACCATGCAGGGCGCGACGAGGCGCTGGCGATGTGCGGCGAGACCGCGATGGAGGAATTCCTTGACCGAGGCAGTCTGTGCGCCGACACGGTGCGCGATCTGGTGGCGGCGCGGGAAGCCTTTCCCTGCTTTTTTGGCTCCGGTCTGAAGCTGGACGGGATTGACGACTTTTTAGACGCCCTCGCTGGCATGATGAAGCCCCGTCTCTGGGCGGAGCAGTTCGGTGCGCGGGTCTTTAAGATCAGCCACGACGCGCAGGGCGTCCGGCTGACCCATTTGAAGGTCACAGGCGGCGTCCTGCGGGTGCGGGACAGCCTCTGCGCCGAAAGTCTGGAGGAAAAGGCAACCCAGCTTCGCCGCTACAACGGCGGTCGGTTTACGGCAGTCGAGGCCGTCTTCCCCGGACAGGTCTGCGCCGTGGTCGGTCTGACGGCGGCGCAGAACGGACAGGGCTTTGGGATCGAGGCTGCCTCCGGCAGTCCGGTGCTGGAGCCGGTCATGCACTACCGACTGGAGCTGCCCGCCGGGACGGACGCTCGGGTGATTCTGCCGAAGCTTCGGCAGTTGGAGGCCGAGGACCCCATGCTCCGGCTGCGCTGGGACCCCCGCTTGCAGGTGCTGTCCGTTGGATTGATGGGCGAGGTGCAGGCCGAGGTACTGAAAAGCATGATCCTCGATCGCTTTGAACTGTCCGTGGAGTTGGGACAGGGCCGTGTTCTATACAAAGAGACGATTGACCGCACCGTGGAGGGCGTGGGCCACTACGAGCCGCTGCGCCACTATGCGGAGGTGCATCTGCTTTTGGAGCCGCTTCCGCGCGGGAGCGGGCTGGTCTTTGCCTCGAATTGCAGCGAAGACAAGCTGGATCGGCACTGGCAGCGTTTGATTCTCACCCACCTGGCGGAGAAGGAGCACGTCGGCGTCGCCATCGGCGCGCCAATCACAGATCTGAAAATCACGCTGGCGGCAGGCAAGGCCCACCTCAAGCACACCGAGGGCGGAGACTTCCGGCAGGCCACCTACCGCGCCGTGCGGCAGGGCTTGATGCAAACCCCCTCCATTCTGCTGGAGCCGTGGTACCGCTTTCGGCTGGAGGTTCCCACCGCGCAGATTGGGCGGGCGATCACCGACATCAAGGCCCGGTTCGGCAGCTTCGACAACCCGGAAGCGCTGGGCGGGATGAGCCTGCTCCGGGGCCGTGTTCCCGTTGCCGCCATGACGGACTACGCCCGTGAGGTGGCGGCCTACACCCGCGGCCTTGGGAAGCTGGCGCTGGAGGTGGAGGGCTACGATCTCTGCCACAATCCCGAGGCAGTTCGCGCCGCCCATCCCTACGCCCCGGAAAGCGATCTGGACAACACCCCCGATTCCGTATTCTGCGCCCACGGCGGAGGCTATACGGTGAAGTGGGATCAGGTCTTTGCCAATATGCATCTGGAAAGCGTGCTGGCCCGCAAGACTGCGGCCCCGCTCTCCCCTGTCCGGCGGCGGCTCACCATCGACGAGAAGGAATTGCAGGCGATTCTGGAACGGGAATTTGGGCCGATCAAGCGTCCGAAGTATTCCGCCTCGGTCTGGAGCGAACCGGCGGAGAAGGCGCCCGAACGTCCCCTGCCGGAACGCAGGGTCACGCGGTATCTGATTGTGGATGGCTTCAACGTGATTTTTGCGTGGCCCGAGCTGTCCGCACTGGCGGAGCAGGAGCTGGAACAGGCGCGGGATCGGCTGATGGAAATTCTCGCCAACTACGCCGCCTTTACGCGGACAGAGACCATTCTGGTCTTTGACGCCTACAAGGTCCGGGGCGGCAAGGGCGAACGAATGGACTATCACGGCGTCCGGGTCGTCTACACCCGGGAAAACGAGACTGCCGACGTCTACATTGAGAAAATGCTGCACGACATTGGAAAAAACGATCAGGTGCGGATCGTCACCTCCGACAATCTGATTCAGGTCTCCGCCCTGCGCTCCGGCGTTCTGCGCCAGTCTGCACGGGAATTCGGAGAGGAAATTGACCGCATTTACGGAGATATTGAACAGTTTTTGCGTTCCCACAACCAACAGCGTTTGGGAACGGTGGGCGAAAACCTGAAAAATGAGCATGGAACATGAAGCACTTTTGAAACGAATCGACGATCTGAGCCGGCGCTGTGCGCGGGCGAACCTTCTGACCTCCACAGCCTTCCTGACGCCTGAGGAGCAGGCGGCGGCGGACGCCTACGCCAGACGGATTCCGGGCTGCCGGTTTCTCTTCTCCGGCGGGCAGGCGGACTGCGAACGCAAGGCCGCGTTTTTTCTGCCGGACTACATGGAAGAAGCGGACTTCGACCCTGCCGAGGAAATCAGCGCCCTGCGGATTGACGCCTATTACGGGACGCCGACGCACCGGGACTATCTCGGCGCGTTGCTGGCCCTCGGCGTCCGCCGGGAGTGGATCGGCGATCTTCGGGTCACGGAGCAGGGCGCGTGGGTCTTCTGCCTTCCGACGGTTGCGGAGCAGCTTTCCGGGCTGGAACGGGCGGGCAGAGTCAGCGTCAGGGCCGCCGTCGTGCCGCTCTCGGAGGTTCCCGTGCCGGAACAGAAGCGGAAGGAGGTGCGCTTCACCGTCCAGAGCCTCCGCTTTGATGCCGTGCTGGCGGAGACCTTCCGCCTGTCTCGGACGCAGGCAGTGAAGATGATTGCCGCAGGCGCAGCAAGCCTCAATCATCTCCCGTGCATGAAAAACGACGCTCCCGTATCCGAGGGCGACGTGTTCTCCCTGCGCGGCAAGGGCAAGGCGACGCTTGCCGAAGTCGGCGGACAGAGCCGGAAGGGGCGGCTGTTTCTGACAGTGGAGGTTTGGGAATAGGTGACGAAGCCGCCGCGCCCGAATTGAGCGCAGCGGCTTCGTGGCTTGTTCAGGGATTGACCACGTTTTGGGGTGTGCCATTCTGGAAGCAGCGGATGTTCTCCGCCACGATGTCCAGCAGGCGGGCGCGGGTCTCATGCGCGGCCCAGCCGACGTGGGGGGTCAGATAGGTGTTCGGCGCGGTGAGCAGCGGACTGTCCGAGCGGATGGGCTCCACCGAAAAGGCGTCCTGTCCCAGTGCGCGGAGCTTGCCCGCACGCAGGGCGTCGGCCACGTCCTGCTCGACAATCAGCCCGCCGCGCGAGGTGTTCAGCAGAATCACGCCGTCCTTCATCCGGGCAAGGGCTTCGCGGTTGATGACGCCCTTGCTGTCCTCGTTCATCGGGCAGTGGAGAGAAATCACGTCGGATTCGGCGAAAAGCGTCTGCAAGCTTACATAAGTTGTGCTCTCGTCTTCCAGCTCCGGGTGGACGTGGCGGGAATAGACCAGAAGCCTCGCTCCCATTGCCTTCATGATTTTGCCGAAGGCTTGCCCGATGCCGCCGTAGCCGATGATTCCGACCGTCTTGCCCGCGATTTCAGTCAGACGCGGCGCGACGCGGCAGAAGTAGGAATTGTCCTGCCACAGACCCTTCTTCACGAAAGCGTCATGGGCGGAAACCTGAGAGCAGATTTCCAACAGCAGGGCCGCCGCAAGCTGGGAGACTGCGTTGGAAGAATAGCCCGGCGCGTTGCAGACAGGAATTCCCAGTTCCCGTGCGGCCTTCACGTCGATGTTGTTGAAGCCCGTGGCAAAGAGGGTAATCAGTTTCAGATTGGGGCAGGCCTCCAGAATCTCCCTGGTAAGGGTGGGTTTATCGAGCACCACGATCTCGTTGTCTCCGATATGAGAAATCAGCTCCTCCTGCGTCGTCGTCGGGTAAACCGTCAGGTCTCCGAGCTGTTCGAGGCAGTCCCAGTGCAGATCGCCGGGGTTCGTGCGCTCGCCGTCCAGCACGACAATCTTCCATCGTTTCATTGGCGCAACCTCCTTTGTTTTTCCTTATTGTATCAGAAAAAACAGAAAAAGCAAGGGTGAGAAATCCGTTGCAATCAGCGGATTCTTGTGTTAGAATACGTTCAGAACAGAGGCGAAAGGGGCGGTTGGGCATGAAAACGATTGCGGTCATCGACGACGACATGCACATTGGCGATATGCTGACCGAGGTGCTGCGGCAGGAGGGCTACGGC
This sequence comes from Oscillospiraceae bacterium, assembly GCA_017543225.1. Lineage (GTDB taxonomy): Bacteria > Bacillota > Clostridia > Oscillospirales > Oscillospiraceae > JAFRPC01. Next base: position 18,172 of record JAFYGM010000098.1, on the reverse strand, counting down.
GTTCTGCGGGCCTATTCCGGCACGGAGGCGCTCTATCTCCTTTCGCAGAACCAGCCGGATCTGATTCTGCTGGATCTCATGCTGCCGGGTCTGTCCGGGGAGGAGGTGCTTCCCCACATCCAGAACATCCCGGTCATCGTGCTCAGCGCAAAGGTGGACGTGCAGGACAAGGTGAATCTGCTCCTCCACGGGGCCGCGGATTATATGGCGAAGCCCTTTGATTCCAAGGAGCTTCTGGCGCGGATCGCGGTGCAGCTCCGCAGAGCGGAGCACGGCGCGGAGGCGTCTGTTCTGACTGTCGGCAATTTGAAGCTTGATCCTGTCTCGCAGAGCGGCGGCGCTTTCAGCAGGGCGATCTGGAGCTGAAGGAGGCCGTGACGGATATTTCACACGATCTGCGCACCCCGCTGACAGCGATTTGCGGGTATCTTGAAACAAGCCGGAATTCCACCGGATTGGGGCTTTCGATTGCAAAGCTGCTGACCGAACGCATGGGCGGCAGGATTGAAGCCGCCTATCGGGAATCACGGCTGTTGATTCTCTTGACTTTTCCACCGGAATGAACCATCAGGGAGGGAACGAAATGGAAGACATCATTGCCGCCATCTCAACAGGCAAACAACCCTGTGCCATCGGCATTCTGCGGCTCTCGGGTGCAGGCTGCGCTGCCGTGGCAGAAGCGGTTTTCAGCCCGGTCAGCGGTCAACCGCTTTCCGAGGCGCCGAACCGGACGCTGGTGCTTGGCATTCTCCACGACGTAAAGGGCCGGGAGATTGATCAGGCGCTCGCCGTCTATTCCCGCGCCCCGCACTCCTATACCAGAGAGGACACAGTGGAGCTGCAATGCCACGGCTCCCCTGCCGTGCTTGCCGCAGGACTGGAAGCTCTCTACCGGGCCGGCGCAAGGCCCGCCCAGCCGGGAGAATTCACCAAGCGGGCCTTTCTCAACGGACAGATGGACCTGACCGGTGCAGAAGCCGTGATTGACCTGATCGAAGCGCAGACCGCAGACATGGCTGCCAACGCCGCCGCACAGGTGGGCGGCGCCCTGCTGCGGCAGCTTGCACCGATTTGGGACGGACTGACCGACCTATGCAGCCATTATCACGCCGTGCTGGACTACCCGGACGAGGACATCCCCGATTTTCTGTTATCCGACTATGAAGCCCAGCTTCGGGAGGATCAGGCGCAGTTGGAACGTCTGCGGACCACCTGCGACCGGGGACGAATCCTGAAGCAAGGCGTCAAAATTACTCTGGTCGGAAAGCCCAACGCCGGCAAGTCCTCCCTGCTCAACGCGCTGGTGGGCTATGACCGCGTGATTGTGACCGACATTCCCGGCACGACCCGCGATACAGTGGAGGAAACTGCCCGCTTCGGGCAGGTGCTGGCCCGGATCACCGACACTGCCGGAATCCGCGAGACTGCGGACCGGATTGAAGCGATGGGCGTGGAGCGCTCCCGCGCCGCCGCAGAGCAGGCCGACCTCGCCATTTTTGTCTGCGACGCCGCCGTGCCACTGGACGATGAGGATCGTCAGGCCATGGCCGCCGCGAAGGAAGCCAAGCGGGCCATTGCCGTGATGAACAAGACCGACCTCCCCCAGCGGGTGTTCCGCATTGAATTGCCCTTCGATCCGATCTTCTCTGTCTCCGCCACGCGAGGTGACGGACTGGAGAAGCTCTGCGCCTTTATTGACGAGACCTTCCGCGTCGATCTGCCCTGTGACGGCTCGATTCTGACAAACACCCGGCAGGCCGAGGCTGTTGGACGAGCCGCAGAAGCCATCGGCAATGCGCTGGAGGCAATGGCGGCGGGCATCACCCCAGACGCCGTGCTCACCGAGCTGGAGGCCGCATTGGAGGCGCTGGGCGAGCTGACGGGCCGCACTGTGCGCGAGGACATCACAAACCGCATCTTTGAGCGGTTCTGTGTGGGAAAATAAGGCTGTCAGGAGAAGGCTATGATCGCATATTTTGACAATTCCGCCACGACGAAGCCCTGTGAGGCGGCAGTCGCGGCAATGACCGCGGCCCTGACCGAATGCTGGGGCAATCCCAGCTCCCTGCATCGTCTGGGCGTGGAGGCCCACCGAAAGCTGGAGGCGGCGCGGCTTTCTGTAGCAAAGGCCCTCGGCGCGGAGCCGGATCGGGTTTTCTTCACCTCCGGCGGCACAGAGGCCGACAACTGGGCGGTCTTTTCCGCCGCGCAGAAGCTGGGAAAACGGGGCAAACACATCATCACCACGCAGATTGAGCACCACGCAATTCTCCACCCCATGCACGAATTGGAGGCTCGGGGCTTCGAGGTCACCTATCTGGCTCCGGAAGCTGACGGAACCGTGACGGCGGAAGCCCTGCGGGCCGCCCTGCGTCCGGACACGATTCTGGTCTCCGTGATGATGGTCAACAACGAGGTCGGCTCCGTCATGCCCATCTCATCCATGGCAAAGCTGACCCACCGGCTTGCGCCGAACGCTCTGTTTCACACCGATGCGGTGCAGGGCTTCTTGAAGGTTCCCTTCCGCGCCTCGACGCTCGAGGCCGATCTGATCTCCGTCAGTTCCCACAAGGTACACGGGCCGAAGGGGGCTGGAGCCCTCTGGGTGCGCAAGGGTCTGTCCCTGCCTCCCTATCTCCACGGCGGCGGGCAGGAGAGCGGACAGCGCTCCGGCACGGAGGCCGTTCCGAATCTTCTGGGCTTCGGCGCAGCCTGTGAAGCGGCCCTGCCCGCTCTGCGCACGGATCTGGCGCGGGAAGCCGCCCTCCGGGACCGTCTGCGCGCGGGCTTGCAGGCCATCGACGGCGTGGTGCTGAACGGCGCGCAGGCCGCGCCGCACGTCGTCAGCTTCGGCATTCCCGGCGTGCGTTCGCAGGGGCTCATCAACTGCCTGCAGGATCAGGACGTTTTTGTGTCCGCCGGTTCCGCCTGTGCAAAGGGACATCGCAGCCACGTGTTGGAGGCCATGGGCCTCTCCCCTGCCGTCATCGACGACTCGGTGCGGGCCTCCCTCTCGCGCTTTACCACGGAGGCCGAGGTGGACGCCTTGCTCCGCGCGGTGCGCGAGGCAGTCAAAAGGTTGACATAATTTTTATGAATTAGAGGAACATCCCCGCTTCCGGACTCGGAGGCGGGGATGGTTCTCTTACAGATTCTTTTTGCAGATATGGATCAGGTGGGAGGAGCAGCCCAGCAGGTCCCGGCACTCGCAGAAATGCAGATGATAGCGGGCGTAAGCTTCAAAAGCCTCGTCGGACATCGAAAACTCCGGATTGTGTTCCGCCAGCTCCAGAACGCCATCGGCCGCCACTGTCGTCATGTGGGTGACGGGCAATGCCCGGTACAGGGCCTCCAGCTCGTCAATCTCATAGCCGGTGAAGAGCTGTTCCTGAAAATGCCGGACGCGGAACGCCTCGGTGAAGTTTTCCTCCATTCCGTCCGGAAAGCTGTCTCCCAGATAGTTGTCAAACATAATGGCGTGAACGGCCAAAAACGCCGTGAGGATCATTCCGCCCGGCTTCGTCACCCGCACCGCCTCGCGGAGCGCCGCATCACGCTCTTCCGCCTCGTAAAGATGGTAGAGCGGGCCAAGCACCAGCGTCATGTCGAAGCTGTCATCCGCAAAACGGCTGAGATCAATCGCATCGCCCTGATAGGCCATGAGGTTCTCCAGGCCCTTTGCATGTTCGCGCAGAAGCGCCAGATTGCGTTCGGAGAGCTCCACCGCCGTCACCGAATGCCCCTCTTTTGCAAGGGCAATGGAATAGCGCCCCGTTCCCGCGCCGATCTCCAGCACCGACGACGACGGATTCAAAAACCGGTGGATAAAGTGCATGGTCGTCCGGTATTCCATCTGCCCGTGACGGCTCTTGGACAGCCGGTTGACCTCGTTGTATCCCGTGTAGAACTCGTTTATCATTTCACAGCGTTCCATCTTCGTCCTCCTTCTCTGTTTTGGAAGCGGATCACCCGATTTCCCGGATTTCCCAGACGAACACCGCCGTATCCTGCAGTGCAATGTCCTGCGGGCGGAAATTTGCGCTGAGACTGCGTTTTGCCTTCGCGCTTCCCATAGCAAGGGGCATGCAATCCATCTCCATGCGGGTCTCTGAAAGGAAGCTCAGCCGGTTCACGTCATATTCGATCTGTTGCAGCTCGCCCAGGCGACAGCCGGACGCGGCGCAGAGCACCTCGGCGCGGGCTCTGGCAGAGTCGGCGGCAGCTTGCAGCAGGGCGGCCTCCAGCTTTTCCGGCTCGCGAACCGTGAAGTGTACCTGCAGCTCCGGCTCGGATTTGCTCTCTGCCACGGCAGCGAGGGCCACGCCCAGACGGGCGGCGTCAAAGCCAAAGCGGAGCTGCTGGTCGTAGCTGCACCGATAGCCGGAAAAGACGCTCTGGCAGTTGCCCTTCTCGTCGCAGACGCTCTCATACTCGGTATTCACATGGAAGCCCACAGTCTGGAAGTCGGCGGCAGGAAAGTCGGCGGCGCAGAGCGCCTGCTCCAGCCGTTCCACCTTTGTCGAAGCCGCAGTCAGCGCGGCGTCGTAATCCCTGTCCCTGGCCCAGAGGCAGAAGGACAGCTCCACGGTGTCCACCGGCGCGGAGACTTTTCCAACACCCTGCACGGTAACGGTTCGCATCAGGAATCCCCCTCTCGATAGATTGGTCGAAATATAGCACACTTCCTCCGGTTTGTCAACAATCTCAAAAACTTTTGTGTGGGCCTTGCGTGAATTACGTCTTCCAAAATGGGCGAAAATATGGTATAATAGAGGAGAAACAGAAGGAGGAAGCGCGTATGAAATCAGCATTGACCGCCGGATTGGAACGGCTGGCGCTTGCATTGCCCGCAGAGCGGGTTGAGGCGCTGTTGGCCTTCTCTGCGGCGGTGTTGGAAAAAAACAAGGTGATGAACCTCACCGCGATCACAGATCCGGCGCAGGCCGCAGAGCTGCACCTGCTGGACAGTCTGACGCTTCTGAAGGTTCTGCCGCTGACGGGAAAGTCCCTGCTGGACGTCGGCACCGGGGCAGGCTTCCCCGGCGTCCCGCTGAAGCTGGCGGAGCCGAGTCTGCGCCTGACCCTGCTGGACAGTCTGCAAAAACGGATGCGTTGGCTGGAGGAGGAAGCCCTGCCCGCGCTGGGCGTGGAGGCTCGTTTTTTGACCGGGCGGGCCGAGGACTTTGCCCGCGACAACCGGGAGAAATTCGACGTGGTGACCTCCCGCGCCGTGGCGCGGCTCGACCTGTTGTGCGAGCTCTGCCTGCCCTTTGTTCACCGGGGCGGCTATTTTCTCGCAATGAAGGGAGCGCAGGCACAGGAGGAGCTGCATGAGGCCGCCAACGCCATTCGTCTGCTGGGCGGCAGCTATGAGCGCACCGAGGAATTTGAGATCGGCGGCGCAGTTCACTCGGTCATCGTGATCCACAAAACGGGGAAAACGCCGGAGCAGTACCCGCGGAGCTGGGCAAGAATGAAGCAAAAGCCCTTATAATACGGAATCGCGGGAAGCGCCCGGTTCGACGCTTCCCGCTGTGCGCGTATTCGCATTATCCGTTCTGTCCGCTTTGTCCCCACTGCCCGCTTTGACTGCTTTGACTGCATTCCCCGCAGATGGCAGTCTTTGCGGATTCCACTGCATTTTCCAGGGTGTCCGCCGCCATGGAGACGGCGCTGCGAACCTGAGGCTGCTTGGGCAGAACGGTGGCTGCCACGGCGCCGCCCACCATGCCCAGGCCAAGCGTCAGCGCAAAGCCTTTGATCGTCATGTTCTTCGCCTCCTTTCCGGCTTAGCTTGCCCAAAAACCGAGAAAAAACACGAATTCGTCCTGTTCCGCTTTTCCAGATTTTGAGCGGACTGACTTGATGATTAAGAAAGAGAGGGTATCGCGATGTCAATTGACATACTGCAAAGTAAGATTCGCAAGCTGAAAACCCCGATCATGGTCGGGCTGGACCCGACACGCACGCTGATTCCGCCGGAGCTTCTGGCAGACTGCGAGGCGCGGCTGGGCGTCGGTCTGGAGGCGCTGGCAGAGGGCTACTGCCTCTTCTGCAAGGGAATCTTAGACGCTCTGAAAAAAACCGTCCCCGCCGTCAAGGTACAGTCCGCCTGCTTCGAGGCCCTTGGCTGGCAGGGCGTAAAGGTCATGCAGGAGGTGCTGGCCTATGCGAAAAAGCAGGGCTATTACGTTCTGCTCGAAACCATGCGCTCCGACGTAGAGCACATCGCCGCCCTGACCGCCGAAAGCGTCTTTGAGGGGCTGGACATTGGCGGGGAGCGAACCTTTCCCTATCCCTGCGACGGTCTGGTGCTCACCGGCTATCTCGGCAGCGACGGGGTGAAGCCCTTCCTGCCCCACCTCCAGCAAGCGGAGGAGGCAGCCTGCAAAAACCTGTTTATCGTCTTACGCTCCTCGAATCGCTCTGCCGTTGAGGTGCAGGATCTGCTCTCCGGCGACCGGGTAATCTACCGGGCAATGGCAGATCTGGCGCAGCGCTGGAACACCGAACGGGTCGGAAAATTCGGTTACGGGGAACTTGGTGCAGTTGTCGCTGCGCAGTCTCCGCTCGCTCTTCAGGAGCTTCGCAAGCGCTACGATAAGCTGTTCTTCCTGGTTCCCGGTCTCGGTGCGCAGGGCGGTGCGGTCAAGCACGCGGCTTACGCCTTTGACCGTCTGGGCCACGGCGCGATTGTCTGCGTGTCCCGCTCCGTGATCGGCGCATGGCAGGAGTCGGCTGGCATGGACTATCCCGAGGCTGCGCAGAAGGCTGTGGAAAAGCTGAAATCCCAGCTTTCCGATCACATAATGGTGCTGTAAGATGACGAAGCTCTATTTGATCCGGCACGCGGAGGCCGAGGGCAATATCTACCGCAGAATGCAAGGGCAGTACAATTCCCGCATTACGCAAAACGGCCTGCGGCAAATTGAGGCCCTGCGCCGTCGGTTTGAATGCGTAACGGTGGACGCAGTCTATTCCAGCGACCTGTTTCGCACCCGAAAAACCGCCGAGGCCATCTATCTTGCAAAGCACCTCCCCCTGCACACCGATCCCCGCTTCCGGGAGGTCAACGTCGGCGCGTGGGAGAATGTACCCTTCGGGGAGCTGGAGCGCTGCTGGCCCGAGGCGCTGGAATGCTTCTCGCGCGACCCGGAGCACTGGAGCGTTCCGGGAGCAGAATGCTATGACGCCTATTCCGCGCGCTTCGAGGCCGGTCTGCGTGAGGTTGCAGAGGCGCATCCCGGCGAGACGGTCGCAGTGTTCAGCCACGGCTGCGTGCTTTCGGGCGGGCTACACCGCATGATTGGGCTTCCCCACAATGCGGCGCGGGCGGACAACGCCTCCGTCAGCCTGCTGGAATATGAGGACGGCTGCTTCCGCGCCGTCGAGCTCTTCGATCGTTCCCACCTCTCGGAGGCCATCTCCACGCTGGCCAGACAGCGCTGGTGGCGGCAGAACGGCGGGAGATTCAATCTCTGGTTCCGCGACCCAATGCCGGAAGACGATGCCCTCTACGATCCCGCCTGCGCGCCGCAGACGACGGATCGGATTTGGATCGCCATGCTGGACGACGAGGCAGTAGGCTATGTTTCGATTTCAGACCGCACGCTTTCCTCCCTCTGGCTCAAGCCTTCCCACCGCCATTGGCGCAAAGGGGATCAGCTTCTGGGACAGGCCGTGGTGGAGCTGCGTGCGCGCGGTGCACAAACGCTGACCTTCGGCGTTCCCACGGCAAACCTCGAAGCAGTGGGTTTTTTCTCGCATCACGCCAGACCCGTGCAGATGGACGACTGCTATACCGTCTTTGAGATGGAAATATCTGTGAAATAGTGCTTGTTTTTCCCCGGAAATATGGTATAATCAAACCACCACTAACAAAGGAGTGACCTACCATGCCTCTGGTAACTACTACTGAAATGTTCAAGAAGGCTTACGACGGCGGCTACGCCATCGGTGCTTTCAACGTCAACAACATGGAGATCGTGCAGGGCATCACCGAAGCCTGCAAGGAAGAGCATGCTCCTGTCATTCTTCAGGTCTCTAAGGGCGCGCGTGCCTATGCCAACCACACCTATCTGGTGAAGCTGGTTGAGGCCGCCGTCATCGAGTGCCCCGAGATTCCCATCGCCCTCCATCTGGATCACGGCCCCGACTTTGAGACCTGCAAGGCCTGCATCGACGGCGGTTTTACCTCCGTGATGATCGACGCCTCCTCCAAGCCCTTTGCCGAGAACATTGAGATTACCCGCAAGGTGGTCGAGTATGCCCACGATCACGGCGTCGTTGTCGAAGCAGAGCTTGGCACGCTGGCCGGCATTGAGGACGATGTGAAGGTTGCGGCCCACGCTGCCTCCTACACCCGCCCCGAGGAGGTCGAGGAGTTCGTCTCCAAGACCGGCTGCGACTCCCTCGCCATTGCCATCGGCACCTCCCACGGCGCTTACAAGTTCACCGCCGCCCAGTGTACCCGCAATGAGAAGGGCATTCTGGTTCCGCCTCCCCTGCGCTTCGACGTGCTGGAGGAAATTACCAAGCGTCTGCCCGGCTTCCCCATCGTGCTCCACGGCTCTTCTTCCGTGCCCCAGAACTATGTTGCCATGCTCAACGCCAACGGCGGCAAGATGCCCGACGCAGTCGGCATTCCCGAGGAGCAGCTCCGTCAGGCCGCCCGTTCCGCTGTCTGCAAGATCAACATCGACTCCGATCTCCGTCTTGCCATGACCGGCACGATCCGTCAGTTCTTCAATGAGCATCCCGACAAGTTCGATCCCAGAGAGTATCTGAAGCCCGCCCGCGCCAACATCAAGGAGCTGGTGCGCCACAAGCTGATCGACGTTCTGGGCTGCGCCGGAAAGGCCTGATTTCAAACGCAATCCATTTGATTCCAAAGGGACGCCGGATTCCGGCGTCCCTTGTTTTCATGCTTGTTTTCATGCCGACGGTCCGACAGAGGCCGGGCGCTGATAGATTGGGCGCAATCCCTCCGGGCCGAGCGTGGCGTGGGTCACGCCTTGCAGAATCAGCTCGGCTGCCGGATCGAGTACCTGTAGACGCAGCAACCGGCGCAGCGCACGCGCCCCCGCAGGGTCGTGAACGCAGGCCTGCGCCAGACGCTCCGCCAGATTTGGCAGGGGCTTCACGGTGAGTCCGGCAGAGGCCACGCGATCAAGCGCCTCCCGCAGACGGGCATCTGCAATCTGCTCCAGTACCGGCTCGGTCAGGGCATGGAACGGCACAACAGCATCCATCCGTCCCAACAGCTCCGGAGAGAAAGCCCCGGAGACCCGATCTGCCGAATCATCCTCGGAGTGGAAGCCTGCCTTTGCCTTTGCCCCCAGAGTTCCGGCATTCGTAGTCATCACCAAAAGGGCGTTGCGGAAATCTGCCGTCCGTCCGAGGCTGTCTGTCAGGCGTCCGTCCTCCAGAATTTGAAGCAACAGGGCCGTGACGCTGGGGTGCGCCTTCTCCAGCTCATCAAACAGGATCAGGCAGTGGGGTTTTGCCCGCACCCGCTCCGTCAGCTCGCCACCCTTTCCGTGTCCGACATAGCCCGGCGGCGCGCCAAGCAAACGGGCCGCCGTGTGCTCCTGGGCATATTCGGTCATGTCCAGTCGGATCATAGCTTCCTCGCTCCCATAGACCTCCCGCGCAAGCGCCTTGCAGAGTGCGGTTTTCCCCACTCCGGTCGGCCCGGTAAACAGGAGGGCGGCGCAGGGACGCCCCGGCTCTCCGAGGCCCAGTCTGCCGCGCCGGACAGCGGAGGCCACGGCTCGCACGGCTTCCGGCTGTCCGAAAACCAGCGCGCCGAGACGGTCCTCCAGATCGCGCAGGGCCGTCCGCTCCCCCTCCCGGAGATGCCGCAGAGGGATTCCGGTTGCCCGCTGAAGGGTCAGCGCCACGGCCTGCCGATCCACCAGACCGCCGTTTCGGAGTGAAACGGCAGCCGCCGTCTCGTCGAGCAAATCGAGCGCCTTGTCCGGCAGAAACCGATCTGCCAGATACCGTTCGCTCAGGCAGACCGAGGCCTCCACCGCCTGCGACAGGATGCGGACGCCGTGATGTCGCTCCAAGCCCGGCACAAGCGCACGCAGGATTTCCACGCTCTGTCCCGGTGTGGCAGGCGGCACCGAAACCACCCGAAAGCGGCGGGCCAGCGCAGGATCGGTCTCGATCCTGCGGCTATACTCCTCCCGTGTCGTCGCACCGATCATCTGAACCCCGCCGCGTCCGAGGGCGGGCTTGAGCAGGTTGGCTCCGTCAATGGACCCTTCCGCGCCACCGGCTCCCATCAGGGTATGCAGCTCGTCCAGAAACAAAATCACATTCCCTGCCTGCGCGGTTTCGACCAGAAGCTCCCGCACCCGCTCCTCGAATTCGCCGCGATACTTGGTTCCCGCCACCAGTGCCGCCATATTCAGGCTCCAGATCCGCTTTCCCGCAAGCTGGGGCGGAACCTCTCCGCGATTGATGCGACGGGCAAGCTCCTCGACAATCGCAGTTTTCCCAACGCCGGGCGGCCCGACCAGCGCGGGGCTGTTCTTGTTCCGCCGACAGAGGACGCGGATCAGCTCCGCCAGCTCCTCCTCCCGACACAAAACCGGGTCCAATGTCAGGCGGCGATCCATCGGGACGGCAAATTGCTCCAACAAACGCATATTGCAACCACCTTTCTTCGGCAAGCTATGGGAAGGATTGCCAGTTTTACCTCGAAGTAACCGTTGTTTTTTCAAAAAAACTCAAAAGTTTTTTGAATTTCCCATTGCATTTTTCCAAAAACATGCTATGATAAGGACGTGGAAAGCATTCACAACCCATCGAAAAAAAAGGAGGAACAATCATGGCTTATACGATTACCGACGCTTGCGTGAAGTGCGGCACCTGCGCCGACACCTGCCCTCTGGGCATCATCACCGAGGGTGAGGACAAGTTCGTCATCGACGCTGAGCAGTGCGTGGAGTGTGGCTCCTGCGCCGCTGCCTGCCCCGTTGAGGCCATTCAGCAGTAATGTGTGACGGAAAGGGCCTGTGCACTGCACAGGCCCTTTTTTCATCCGTCCCCGGAGGAACAACATGCACACAGAGACTTTGAACGGCTGGCTGACCATGTTCCCGGAGGCGGAAGGGTTTCCGCTGGGAACCGACGCTATGGTATTGGCGGATTATGCGGCGCTGCCGCGGGGAGCCGCTGTCTGCGACCTCTGCGCCGGAAGCGGCGCAGTCGGCCTGCTGCTTCTGTCCCGCGACCCCTCGATGCGGGTGACCGCGCTGGAGCTGCGCCAAGCGGCCTGCGCCGCAATGGAGCGCACTGCTGCCGAAAACGGGATTGCAGACCGGTTTTCCGTTCTGCGCGGCGACCTGCGGGAAATCCGCAGTCTCCTGCCAGCCGGTTCCTTTACGCAGGTAACCTGCAACCCGCCCTACTATCCCGTGGGAAGCGGCTATCAGCCGGAGACCGAAGCGCAGGCAATTGCCCGAACCGAGCTTTGCTGCACGCTGGAGGATGTCTGCACTGCCGCCGCATGGCTGCTGAAAACCGGCGGCTGTCTGTGGATGGTGCATCGCCCGGAGCGGCTGACCGATCTGCTCTGTACGCTGCGCGCACACAGTCTGGAACCGAAGTGTCTGCGAACCGTTCTCCCCAGGCCGAACGCCCTTCCCTCCCTTTTGCTGATCAAGGCTGTCCGCGGCGGCAAGAGCGGGCTGCGCTGGGACGCTCCGCTTGTGCTTTCCAACCGGGAAGGCACAGGCAGAGGCGAAGTCTGAAGCCCGCCGCATTCTACTGTTTTCACATTTTCTATTGAATTCGGAGGAAATATGTCCGGTATTCTATATCTTGTTCCTACCCCCATTGGAAATTTGGGGGACATTTCCCATCGCTGTGCCGAGACGCTTGCGGCAGCGGACTTCATCGCCGCAGAGGACACCCGCGTTTCCTTGAAGTTGCTCAACCATCTGGATATCAAGAAGCCGCTGGTGAGCTACCACGAGCACAACAAAAAAGAGAGCGGCTCGCGCATTTTGGAGCGGCTGCTGACGGGAGAGACCTGCGCTCTGGTGACGGACGCAGGCTGTCCGGCGATTTCCGACCCAGGCGAGGATCTTGTACGTCTCTGCGCTGAGGCCGGCGTTTCGGTCTGCGCCATTCCCGGCCCCTGCGCCGCCATTACCGCCCTGTCGGTCTCCGCGCTGGCAACGGGCCGGTTTGCCTTCGAGGGCTTTCTTCCCTTCTCCAAAAAGGAGCGCCGGGAGCGGCTGGAGCGTTTGAAAGCGGAGGAGCGGACGATGATCTTCTACGAAGCGCCACACCGCCTGCGCGACACGCTGGCCGAGCTTTTGAGCGCCTTCGGGCCGGAACGCCCCGTGAGCCTGTGCAGAGAGCTGACCAAGCTCCACGAGGAGATCCTGCGCATGACGCTGGACGAGGCCGTCGCCTTCTATGCGGCAAATGAGCCGCGGGGAGAGTACGTTCTGGTGGTAGCCGGAGCGGAGCGCGCAGTGGAGGCCGTCAGTCTCGAACAGGCGGTCGCGCTGGTTCAGGCGCTGATTGCGAACGGAACCCGGACAAAGGACGCCGTGAAACAAATCGCAGAGGAAACCGGCGTGGCAAAGAACGCCCTGTATGCCGCCGTTGTTTCCGGCTGACGCGCACAACCGCAAGCAAAGGAGCGTCAACATGAAAAAAGTCCGCATCACGGTCAAACGAATCACACGTTACGACGATCTGATGGCCGAGTATGAAAACCCGATTGCACACGCCTGCTCGATGCAGCTCGGACAGAGCTTTGTCTGCAACGGTTGGGAGCGCCCGGAGGGGTTTTGCATCAGCGCATGGGATACGGTGTCGCCCTTTGTCATGACGCTGGCGCATGGCGGGGAGAACTTCTACGACGGCTGGATGAAGAATCCGAGGTCTGCCATGATCTCCTGCAACGACGGGTTCCGTCCGGTCAGCTTCCTGCTGGAGACCGTGGACGAGGATGCAGAATCACAGAGTCCCAACCTTTTGTGAATCCATTTTCGAAACAGGAGGCGTTTTATGCAACTCACCTATGAGAAGAAAGCCGCAATGACCTTGATCGGCTACCACACAGAGATTCAGCCAGAGGACGGCTGCCAAAAATGTCCGGAATTTTGGGATCGCCAATACGCTGTGCGGTTTGCCCGGCTCTTTCAGACCATGAAGCCGGAAACGCCTCTGGAGGAGGCCGTTCTTGCGAACAGAATCGGACAGTTTTCCATTTGCGCAGATTCTGAAAACGGCTTCACCTATTGGATTGCGGGCCTGTATACGGGCGGCGAGGTCCCTGAGGGACTGGAGCTTTTCACCTTTCCGGAAAGCTGGTGGGCGGTCTTTTCCACCAAAGGCCCGATGCCCCACACCATTCAGAATCTGAACACCTACGTCTGGGAGGAATGGTTCCCGACGGAGGGAAAGAAGCATCAGGCAAACGGAAGCGCGACGTTGGAGGTCTACTCCGACGGAAATCCCCAGTCACCGGATTATGAAAGCGGAATCTGAGTTCCGGTCAAAGAATACCGAGAAGGAGCATTCCATGAAAATACTTGCCATTGACTACGGCGACGCCAGAACCGGGATCGCTGTATCCGATCTGACCGGCTCCATCGTCGGCTTTACGACCGTGATTCATAGCTGGAACCGGGAGAAAACGCTGTCCGAAATCGTCCGTCTTGCGCGGGAACATGGCACCCAGCGCGTGGTGATGGGCTTTCCCCGGAACATGGACGGCTCCGAAGGGCCGCGCGCCGATCTCTACCGCGCATTTGCAGCCGATTTGGAGGGCGCACTCGGAATGCCGGTTCGTCTCTGGGACGAGCGGCGAACCACCGTCGAGGCACACAACATCCTTTCCGAAACCGGGTACCACGGCAAAAAACGGAAAAACACCGTGGACGCCGTTGCCGCAAGCCTCATCTTAGAGGGCTATCTCTCTTACCTCCGCCTGCACCCGGAGGAGTCGTAAATGAGAGCATAAAAACAGAAACAATGCCGGTTTTAGCTACTTGCATTGACAAGGTTTTTCCCCTATCAAAAATGATCCACTCGTCGATTTTTCGTCAGTGGATCATTTTTTTCGGATGATTGCAGACTGTTCATTGGATGCTTTGATTCCAACAATCGAACGGTATCCGTCGTCTCCGCTTCCAGCAGTCCCAACGTCAGCCAGAAAAACGGCATGATAATGACGGACGAGAAGCAAAAGCACATCGCGCCGAGGAAACAGACGAGGCCGCTTCCCAAGGCTGCCGCCGCACGGTTCGCCCGCGCCGCCACCCAACGCCTGAGCACAAGCCCCACCGTTGTCAGCCAACACAGCAGGGCGAGCAAGCCCTGACAGAACAGAATCTGGAGCGGATAGCAGTGCGCGTCGGTAATTGCAGCGGTTGCCGCAATGCTGCCGGAAGCGTCATAACGCACAAAAGGCAGAAGGCCCGCTTCCCGGACTGCATCCGGGCCGATACCGAACCAAAGCCGCTCCGGCACCCGCTCCAGCATTTGTCTCCAGATAAAGAACCGTCCGGTTCCGAAGCTGTCCTCCGCCCTGCCATGAAGCAGCTCATGGAGCTCATGGAGAAACTGCACGGTGGGGTCAAAGCTCCAAAGCAAAACGATTCCCACCACAGTAGAAACGCTGAGGACAAGCAGCACCCGCTTACGCCACAGGGCCGGGCAGAGAACCACCAGACTGACCGCTGCACCGAAGAGCAGTCCCACCAGGCCGCAGAGCACCCGCAGCCAGATCAGAATCCCGGTGCAGAAGGCCGCGAGCAGCCAGAACTGCCAGACCGTACGAAGCGGCCTTTTCAGCGATGAAACCGCAAGGATCGGAATTACCAACGCAAGAAAGGCGGAAGCCAAATCCACGTTGCCAACCGTCCCCAGATACGCGCCGCGATACTGAACGTCATAGCCGTCGTAGAAGCTCATATTCCTCGGATAGAGACCGAAGGGATTCTTTCCGAGCATCTGCAACAGGCAAAGCAGGCAGAAGGCCGCCATTGTCCAAAACAGCACCGTCCGCAGGCGGCGCGTCGCCCTGCCCCAGCGGGACACGGCGAGGAAGAAAAGCACATAAAGCACAACCGTCAGGGCGGTCTCATGTGCGACGGAATCCACCCAGGCTTTTTCTCCATAGGGGGACAAGGCGGCGGAGGCAAGCGTACAGATCAGAAAGCCCAGCGCGGCAAGCTGGGTTCCCGTCAACGGACGCAGGCGTTTTCCGGTTTTCCGCGCATCCACGCATTCCCGGACGAAGCAGAGCAGGGCATGCAGGAGGATCAGGCCGACCAGTGCATACAGGCATTCGGTTTTTAATTCCGAAATTCGGCCATAACCGGCCTTCTCTGACGCCCCCGGAAGCGGGATGATGAGAAGAAAGACCGAGAGAAAGAACCCGATCAGGAGCTCCATTGCGCCGTCCGTCCATCGGCAAAGCCGCTTCGGGTCAAACAACCGCTGTTTCACATCCGCCCTCCTTTCTTTCAGTTCAAAAACCGCCCTTCCGGGGAAACCGGAAGGGCGGTTGCGCGGAGGCTTACTCTTCGGGAGAGAAATCCTCTTTGCCCACGCCGCAGAGCTCGCAGGCAAAATCCTCGGGAAGGTCTTCCCACTTCACGCCGGTCTCGTCCTCGTCGTAGACCCAGCCGCAGACATTACATACATACTTCATTGTCAATTCCTCCTTTCGGATTGGGGCCATTGGCGACCCGTTGGGATCATTATACCATTGGTTTCCGGTTTTGGCAAGGGCGATCCGGAGATTTTCCAAAAAAAGAAATTCGGGGTTTCTTTTTTGAAAAAAATACGCTACAATAACGATAAAGATTACTGACCGACTGTGGGAGGTACGAGATGGAGCTTTGCAACGTCCATGAAATGAAGGCCCTGCTGGAGGAGAACGGTTTTCACTTCTCCAAGGCCAAGGGGCAGAATTTCCTCACCGCCGCATGGGTTCCCCAGCGGATTGCAGAGGAGGCGGGCGTCGATTCGACTGCCGGGGTGCTCGAGGTCGGGCCAGGAATCGGCCCGCTGACCGAACAGCTCTGCCTTCGCGCAGGCAAGGTTCTGGCGGTAGAGTTAGATCGGCGGCTTGCGCCGATCCTTGCGAAAACCGTGGGGCGCTTTGAGAATCTGGAGCTGCGCTTTGCGGACGTGATGGAGCTGGAGCTTTCCGCCGTCGTTCAGGAAGCCTTCTCCGGTCTGCGTCCGATGGCCTGCGCCAATCTTCCCTATTACATCACCTCTCCCATTTTGACCAAGCTGCTGGAATCGCGGGTCTTTGACTCCGTGACAGTGATGATTCAGAAGGAGGTCGCCCAGCGCATCTGCGCCGTGCCGGGGACCGGCGAGGGCAGCGCCTTTTCGGTGTTCTGCCACTGGTACGCAGAACCGCGGATGCTGTTTGACGTGCCGCCCTCCTGCTTCCTGCCCCAGCCCAAGGTGACCTCCTCGGTCATCACGCTCAAGACCCGAACCGCCCCGCCCTGCGCGGTGACGGACGAGGCGCTGTTCTTCCGGGTCGTCCGCGCCGCCTTTGCCCAGCGGCGGAAGACGCTCTCCAACGCGCTGATTTCCGGCTTCCCCACGCTTGGCAAAGCGGGAGTCACAGCGCTTTTGACCGACTGCGGCCTCTCCCCTACGGTGCGGGGCGAGACGCTGACCCTTGAAGAATTCGCAGCAATCGCCAACGCAATCGCAGCGCAGCGGGGCGAACCGGCCTGATTTCCCGCTGTGCGCCGGGATGTTTCTTCCCTGTGCGGCGCGATTTGGGGCGAATTCGGGCAATGTGAACCTCCGTTGCTGGCCGCAACGGGCTGTTTGTGGTATACTCGGCTCAGCTTTTGAAAGGAAGGTGTGGCAAAATGCTGCAAGACAATCTCATCAGATTCCGGAATCAAAAGGGTCTTACATAGGACGCTGTTGCGGAACATCTCCACGTCGTTCGGCAAACCGTCTCGAAGTGGGAAAAAAGAGATTCACATTGTGAAAGAAACCACACCAAACCCACGCTTGCTTTTGCTCAAGAAACACAGCTAAATGGCTGAAATACAAGGAAAAACCGTTTATGCCTGCAAAACAGTTCAAATTGACAGGCTTGTGCTATTCCCAATCGCACATTTGCGGACACCTGCTTCTGCGTATATAATAGAAGCAAAAAAGAGAAAAGAATCCTTGAGGAAGCAGAAATACGATCTTACCGTTAGCACAGAAGAAACCCGCGTGATCCTCCGCAGCCTGATCGAATTGAAGAACAAGCTCATTCGGGATGGCAGAAATTAGAGGTTCCCATGCAGAAAATCATTCTTGACAAACCGCTTAAAATGTGATAGATTATTCTCGCGAATTCGGAGAGATGTCCGAGCGGTTTAAGGAGCCGGTCTTGAAAACCGGTGACCCGGCAACGGGCCGTGGGTTCGAATCCCACTCTCTCCGCCATTTTCTTTCCGCCCAGAAGAATATCGTTCTCACACATCGGATTTGGAGTGGTACCCAAGAGGCCGAAGGGGCTCCCCTGCTAAGGGAGTAGGCGTCTAAAAAGCGCGCGAGAGTTCGAATCTCTCCCACTCCGCCATGTAAGAAACCTCTTTTGTCTACCAAGACAGGAGAGGTTTTATTTCTTGTTATTATCAACAGGGCATGGTATAATTGCGGCGATTGTCAAGATTCGAGGAGAGGTAAGATGATAAGCATCGAAGAAATAGCGGTAGAAAATATTGAGGAGTTTTGGAAACTTCATCTCAGATATCTGATAAATGACGGGATCGTTGAGGACGAGGAAGACATAGCTTATTTTTCCGGTGATGAATATAGAGGCATAATCAAAGCACACATGATCAGAGAAATTGATAAACATCACATGGTTTATTTTGTAGATGGAAATGTACGGATCGGTGCTGCACAGTATAATACCTATCAAAGCGAAGACGGAAAATGCTTTATCTTAGACTTTTGGGTATTCCCTGAGTTTAGGGGCAATGGCACAGGACACAGATGCTTTTATGCGCTGGAAGACCACACGAGGTTGGACGGAGCAAAGTACTATGAAATCAACAGTCAAAAAGAAAACTCCATTCGTTTTTGGAAATCCATCGGATTTGAAGAAAACGGAAAAGATGAATACGATATGCCTTTATTCATAAAACGATAGATT
>JAFYGM010000097.1 GCA_017543225.1 Oscillospiraceae bacterium | reverse complement strand
GTACGGGATGTGGGATTTGCCTGCGGCCCACAATGGAAACGTCCTGCGACCTTCCTGCGTGGAGGAGAACGCGACGTTAGATTTGCCTCCGGCAAATTGCATTCGTTCCGAATGCCGGACGAGCAATGCTCGTCCCTACGTTTCGATCGAAACGTTGCCGCGTGCGTCACCTCCATTGTCAACGATCAACTGTTAATTCAACCACGCCCTGAACGGTTACATCGTTTGCAGGAAAAATAATCATAACAGTAACGATTTGTGATTGCATTTTCCGAACGGATTGGGTATAATATTACTTCGGTAGAAAAATAGAGAGGAGAGATTTCTTTGGCAAAAGGAAAATTCGAAGCCGGAAATAACAATCGCCCCGCATGGGACGAGGACCCGTTTGCCGTGAAAGATAAGCCTGTATACGAGCCGGAGAAGAGAAAGGTCTGGCCCTTCCTTGCCGCAGCCGCCGGCGTGGTTGTGCTTGTGGCCGGAATTCTGGTTTGGGCGAAGCTTTCCGAAAAAACGCCTGTCGATTCCCTTTCCACGAGCACCGGAATTGTGACGACGGCGGAGCCGCAGGGAATGTCCAGAACCGAGCTGGAGCAGAAAGCCAACCAGTTGGCCCGGCTGCTCAATCAGGATATGGTTCTGACGCTGGCGCCCCGCACCTCCCGCGGTGTGATGACCGAGGAGCCCATTGAGGTCGTTCTGCCCCATGCGGAGCTGGACGTGCGTTTGGACTTCTCCCGCCTGAATGCGGATCTGGATCAGGGCGTCGGCAAGGAGCACGCGGACACCTATGTGATCAATCTGCGGGATTATATGACCGTGGACGATGCCGCCCTGCAATCCGTTGCCGATCACGTTGCTGAGGAATACGGCGTTGCGCTTCAGGAGCCGGTCATCACGCTGGAGGATGTTTTCGACGATGAGAACGAAGGCGGCGAAGACAATCACACTGCGGATCAGGAGCTGGTCATTAAGACACCCTCCATCGGACGCTCCATTCGTGCGGAGGACGTTTTCGCTCTGCTGAAGAATGCGTATGAATCCGTCGCAAGCGCCGTGGACCCCGAGGCAACCCTGCGTCCGACCCTGACCTATGAGATTCAGCTCCCGCAGAAGTCGGTGGAAGTGAACGACCTCTGGGAGCGGTACTGCAAGGAGCCTGTGGAGCCGACGGTGGATTCCAAGACCGGTGCTGTCACCGACGGCAAGAACGGCTACGGCTTCGACAAGGACGCTCTGACCGAGCTGCTCGCTGCTGCGAAGCCGGGCGACGAGGTTCGCATTCGGATGACCACCCTCAAGCCGAAGGCTGACGCGAACGTATTGCGCGAACGTCTGTTCAAGGACGTGCTGGGCGAGGCGCACACCAACCATACCGCGATCTGGAACCGCACCACCAACCTGAAGCTGGCTTGCGAGGCCATCGACGGCACCATCGTCATGCCCGGCGAGGTGTTCTCGTTCAACAAGGTCGTTGGCGAGCGCACCGAGGAGAAGGGCTACAAGGAGGCCATTGCCTACGTCCACGGCGGCGAATCCAAGCCGGAGCTGGGCGGCGGCGTCTGTCAGGTTGCCTCCTCCATCTACTACTCCGTCCTGCTGGCCGATCTCAAGACCGTCCAGCGCGAGCCCCACATGTATCTGGTGGACTATGTGCCAAGCGGCATGGACGCAACGATTTTCTGGGGCTATCTCGATTATAAATTTGAGAATACCAGCCCTTATCCCATCAAGATTCAGGCGTCCGTCCACGATGGACAGGTGCATATCGTCCTGCTCGGCACCGAGTGGAAGGACTACACCGTGAAGCTCTCCTATGAGGTTCTGGAAACGGAGCCCTGGAAGGAGGTCAAAAAGGACGTTCCCAAGGATGGAACCTATCGTGAGGGCGAGGTCATCGACACGCCCTATACCGGCTACAAGATTGCCACCTACAAGACCACCTATGACAAGGACGGCAAGAAGCTGGAGCGTACGCAGATTGCGATCAGCCGCTACAAGAAGCGCGACAAGACGATTGCCCATCTGGTAGACAATCTTCCGACGGAGCCGACCAAGCCGACGACCCCGCCGACCCAGCCGACCAGACCGACGACCCCGCCAACCCAGCCGACCAAACCGACGACCCCGCCGACCCAGCCGACGACCCCGCCGACCCAGCCGACGACCCCGCCGACCCAGCCGACGACCCCGCCAACCCAGCCGACAACCCCGCCGACCCAGCCGACGACCCCGCCGACCCAGCCGACGACTCCGCCGACTGAGCCGACACCCCCGCCGACCCAGCCGACGACTCCGCCGACCCAGCCGACGACCCCGCCGACTGAGCCGACACCCCCGCCGACCCAGCCGACGACTCCGCCGACCGAGCCGACGACTCCGCCGACCGAGCCGCCCACGCCGTCGGAGTCCGAGTCGAGCGGCGATTGACCGCATTTCGCGTCTGCACCGTGCTCCCGTAATTCCGCGGCGCACGGTGCAGGGCGGAGCGGAACCGCGTGATCCAATCAATCATCTGATGGAGGGAAATCTGATGAAGCTGAAGAGCATGATGGCGTTGCTTCTGGTCATCTCCCTGATGGCTGCCCTGTTGACCGCCTGCGCAGACAGCGCGCTGAAGGCTGCCGCCGGTACTTACGTCGGTCAGTATGTCAAGCTGGTTGGCGACGACGCGAAGAAAAATGAACAGTTCTCTCTGACCCTGCTGGAGGACGGCACCGGAAAGCATTCCCGCGACGGCATGGAATTTGACATCACATGGACGCTGGAGGGCGAGACCTTCACGATGAAGGAGACCTTCGTCGGCGAGCCGATTCTCTACACAGGAACCATGCAGGAGGGCCGTCTGGACATTTTCAACGGCGATCCGGAGAGCATCTGGACATACGAATACGTTTACCAGAAGCAGTAAGCCAGAACCCGCGCAGAAAAGCCGCTGATGCGCATTGCGTATCGGCGGCTTTTCTGCGCGGGAAAAACTCTGGAATCCTAAACTCCAGCTAAGCTATTGCCTGTATAGTTGCCTCAAGAAGAATTCACCGGCTCCGTGAGCCACACGACAGAAAGGAGCGATTCTTATGAAACAACGATGGAACATCCTGACGGCATTGCTTTTGACCGTCCTTCTGCTGTCTTCGCTTGCAGCCTGCACTGCCAACAGCAGCGCGCAGACAAGTGCAGAGCAGGCCCAGTCCAATTCTGACACAGCCGATGCCTCCAAAACACAGCAAACAAAGGCAGTTGCCCAAAGCGCCGCGCCTGCGGCGTCGAGCGACGACGTGACGACGACAGCCAACGCCACCTCCAACGGTGCGATCGACGCCTCCGATCTGTTCAGCAACCGCGATCTGCGGCAGACGGCAGAGCTGAACGGTGCGGAGACCTGCACGCTCAGCAGCGGAACCGATCTCACGATCACCTCCGAGGGCGTCTACATCCTGCAAGGCAGCGCCGAAAACGTCACCGTCTATGTGGACGCGGGGGACGAGGACAAGGTACAGCTTGTGCTGAACGGTCTTCACGTCACCAACGACAGCTTTCCTGTCATCTATGTAAAAAACGCAGACAAGGTATTTGTCACCACAGCGGAGGACACCGACAATGCGCTCTCCGTCACCGGAACCTTCCGTGCAGACGGCAGCACCAACACCGACGCCGTGATGTTCTCTCGGGATGATCTGGTGCTGAACGGTCTGGGCAGCCTCAGCATCTCCTCCAGCGACAACGGCGTGAGCTGCAAGGACGTGCTCAAGATCACCGACGGCGTGCTCACAGTTCGCGCGCAGGATCACGCGCTCGAGGCCAACGACGCAATTGCCATTGCGGACGGCACAGTGACCCTGACCGCCGGAAAGGACGGCCTGCACGCGAAGAATGAGGACGACAACCGCGAGGGATGGATCTACATCTGCGGCGGAACCCTGAACGTCAATGCAGCGGACGACGGCCTGCACGCGGTCAGCGTTCTCCAGATCGACGACGGAACGCTGAACGTGACAGCCGCCGAGGGCATGGAGGCCACCTGGGTGCAGATCAACAACGGCAGCATTACGATTCAGGCCACCGACGACGGAATCAACGGCGCAAAGAAGTCCAGCGCCTACACCGCCTGCGTGGAAATCAACGGCGGCGTCCTGACCGTTACGATGGGGCAGGGCGACACCGACGGCATTGACTCCAACGGCAACCTGACCATCACAGGCGGCGAGATCAACATCAACGCCCAGAGCCCCTTCGACTATGACGGAACCCTTACCCACACCGGCGGCACAATCACCGTCAACGGAACCCGGACCACGCAGATCACCAATCCGTTTGGCGGTGGCCCCGGTGGCGGCCCCGGCGGACCGGCCGGCGGAGGCAGAGGGCATTGACTGTTTCGTGACTCCGGCAACTCCGGGCGGACTGACCGGGGCGGAAACCGGCATCTCCGACGAAGCCCGTGTCGAAATGCTTTCCGGTCCGTACCCCGGACCCGTCGTAAATCAGGCTTTGCGCGATACGGTGAGACTTCCCCCAGACCGTGCAAGCAAAAAAACAACCCCCGCCGGAAACTATCAAAAACGGTTTCCGGCGGGTTCCACTGTTTTTCCTGCGCCACGCTGCGGCGCACATTGAAAACGCGAATAAGGCGAAAAGCAAGCGCAAGAAAGGGGTTGTCTCAGAGCTTCGCTTTGGATTCGTTATCGGCTGATCTTTGACCGAATGAGAGACACGCAGCTAAAAGAAACGAATCGCATTCAACCAATCAGCCAACAACAGCAGGAGGACAGCTTTTCCAACCGTCAGCAGCAAGCGGGCCTTCGATCGGCTGCCGAATCCTGCATGGATATTCTGCTTCGGACACGTTCCCAGACATTGATCACAGCGAATACAGTTCCCGGCGTTCTCCTCCGAGCCGAGTGTATGCGAAACCGGACAGGATTTTGTGCACAGGGAACAGCCTTTGAGACAGTTCCCTGTATCCCGCTTCAAAACTGCCCACGGAAAAATCGGCAGCAGGCGGAACACGGCTCCGAGGGGACACAGGAAGCGGCAGAAGAACCTGGGCTCCAGCGCCATGCCAACGAGAATCACAGCAAGGAGGACAGCGCCTGGCAGAAAACCGTCCAGCCGCAAATTCCCTGCGGTAAGCATTGAAAAGACATTCCACGGAATCCATTCTGAAAGCTTGCCGTAACCACCCATCGCGCAGAGAAGCAAAAGACCGGACAAGATCAAAAACGGAAGCGCGTTCAATCTGCCAATGCGCTTTGGAGGAATGCGCGCAAGCTTCTTTCTGCGTATTTTCTCCAGCCTGACACGAAGGAAATACATGAAATCTCCCAACGCACCGAACGGACATGCAAAACCGCAAAAGAATCGACCAAAGACTGCCGTAAAAACGCAAAGCACCAGAAGCACCGAAACAAAACCGGTACATTTCAAAGGACTCCCGGACCCAATCGCGGCGAAGATCTGCTTTAAGCCCGTGAACGCCGAAGTGAACAGAGACGGCGCGAGCAGGAAAAACAAAACCTGAATCCCCGCACGAAGCACCTGACGGCACTGACTGTCCCGTTTCCTGCGTTGGGCAAGTGACAGAGGCTTGGATACCCGGGCCGAATTCTTTTTCCACCCAAGCTGTCTCATGCTACACCTCCGCCTGCAGCAGGGCTGCTCGAACCGCTTCCAGAATCCCCGTTGAGCTGAAGGTTGCCCCGGCGATCGTATCTACGTCTGTGGACTGTGCCTGAAGAATCCGCTCCAAGATCTTTACCGCCTCCTCAAAATACACTGAATCTTCTCCGTCATGCTTGAGCACACGGATTTCCAGAATCTGATCCTGCGACAGGGTGACGCAAACTTCGATTGGCCCGCCGAAGCCCATCGCGGAAGCAGTATAGCTGCCATCCGTATATCTGTGGCTCACACTGGCCGTTGCTTCCTGTGCCTGACTCGCCTGCGTCTGCATGGCTCGAATCTCGGCATTCTCACGTTCCACCTCCGCAATCGCGGCGCGGTTGTCTTCCAATTGCTTCTGCCACGCCAGCGCCTTTGTCTGATAGGCTGCGAGAAAAACAATCAGCAGAATTACGCCGGGCAACCGAAGCATCCATTGTCTTTTTCCTGTCATTTCAACGCCTCCTACGGTGTGGAATCAACGATTTCAACTGTCTCTCCCAGAATAACCTCCTGCATTGCCTGCTCCCAGGCATCCCGAATGCCATTGGAAGAGCACGTCGCACCGGATACCGCATCTATTTCGCCACAGTTCATGAGCTGCGGCTTTAACTGATTGAACGCCTGATGCAAAAAGGCAAGATTTACGGCGTCCGTATCCGCGAAAACGGAAACCTCCGTTACGGTGCGCTCTGTGACGGTTTTGCGCTGTCCGTCGGTTTCCACGGTGGTCCG
>JAFYGM010000096.1 GCA_017543225.1 Oscillospiraceae bacterium | reverse complement strand
CTTACGGTCACGGGGAACCGAAATCTCTGTGTCTCCAAAGCTGGTACGCAGAGTCTTGCTGCTGTGTCCGTTCCGGCTGTTGTTGGTATTTTTGTTCTTATAGTCGTATCTGCTGTACCCGAGCTCGTCATCCAGTTCCGCGTCCAAGCCGTTTTCCATATGGTCCCAAATATTTTTAATACAATGGAGGTAACAAACATGCTGACAGTTTACGGAAGTCCCCTTTGCCCCGATTGCCGTGAATGCAAATCCAACTTTGAGGCGCACGGCATCCAATTCCAATATGTAGATATCAATGAGAGTATGCGAAATCTGAAGGCTTTTCTGAAGCTTCGCGACCACCTGCCTGTGTTTGACCGCTGCAAGGAGGTTGGCACCATCGGAATCCCGGCCATCTGCAAGGAGGACGGAACCGTGCTTCTGGATTGGGAGGAGTTCCTGAAAGAATCCGGTCTGCCGGTCGTCTATCGGGAAGAACGCCCCGCCTGTTCTCTGGACGGGAACAATTGCTAAGGCAGCACCGCACAATTTCGGCGTGCAGATTGCCGTCGGAGTTTTCGTCAGATCGCTCAAAAGCCGCAGGGAATCCCTTCGAATTTCCGAGAATTTTTGAATGATCAGACGGAAGCTTCCGCAAGCAAGATGTGTGCCGGGAATTGTGCGGCGTTGCCCTAAATACTCGACGAAGGACTGCCGCAATCCGGATTGGGTTGCGGCAGTCCCTTTTCGCTTGAATTATTCTGCTTTTTTTACAAGGGCCCGGTAGAGATAAAGAACTGTGGAGGCACGGGTACAGGGCGTTTTGTAGTGGAACTTTCCGTTTTCTCCCAATTCAATTCCATTTTCATAAGCCCAGATAGCAGTATCCTTAAACCATTTGCTGTTATTCACGTCGGAATATGGGTTCTCAATGGTGTATCCGGGCTTGCCGAGCATTGCATAGAGGAAGGTCAACATCTCTGCACGGTTACACGTCTTGTTCGGCGAGAACTTGTTGTCGCCGGTGCCGACGGTTATTCCGTTCTCAACCGCCCAGAGAATGGGCTTGGCATACCATTTATTGATCTTGACATCCGTGAACGGGCTCACGGTGGTCTTGGGAGCAGGCTTGTCCTTCGCCGCCCAAAGGAAGGTCATTGCCTGCGCACGCGTGACGATCTCATCCGGGCTGAAGTGCGTCTCGTCCATGCCAGCCGTGACCTGATAGGGCGTATGGGTGTACGCCCAGTCGATTGCCTCGTGCTCCGGGGTTCCGTAAGCAGGCATATCCACAAACTGTGCGCAGGGACACACATGGGTTGCCGGACCATTCAAGCCGACTTTTGCCATGAACAGTTTCGAGGTCAGCGTTTTCCCGGAAGCGTCGAGCGCAACGACTCGAATCTGAATGCTCTGACCGGCATATCTGCTGAAGTCAACATTCAAAGTATAGGGCGCTTGCGTTGTAGTTCCGACAGACGTTCCGTTAATCTCATAACGAACCTTTTTGACCTTGGTATCGTCTCCGTACTTGATGAAGGCGCAAAGCTCCTGCTTGGTGTTGCTCAAATAGGTTGCGTCAGTCAGCGTATCAAAAGGAACATAGCAGTACTCGGACGAAGCGGATTCGGAAGAAAGAAACTGATCGTCAGAAATTGCTTTGTTATATGCATTGATTGTCTGCGGATAGGTGGTAAGCACATAGTAGGTGTTCTTGCCTGGGTTGTCCAAATTAAAGTACACCGCATACTTCATATTGGGATACCGCATCGGCAGATAGGTATAGAAGTCGAGAATCCTCGCGGCGGCCTTATCGGGTTCTTCGGTTTTCTTCAGTCTATCGCGGGTCGAGGCTGCTCCCTCTGCGATGATGATGGGTTTCTTATAGCCATAATGGTTATAGAGGAAGTCGATTTGCTGGCTCCAACGATCCGTGGAGATGCCGTTGCCAAGCACATCATAGCCGGCCGAAACCTGTGCGTTCGAATGATAGTATGTACTGACATAGCTGGAGACTCCAACGTAGTCTACATACGCATCGCCGGGATAGTAATCGTCTACATTGTTCATCGGCCAGAAGTTCGGTGCCCAGATCAGAGGAACCTCCGGCGCGTGCTGACGCATGATATTCGCAAAGCGGATAAACGCTTGCTTATAGGTTTCGCCGTCCGTAAACCAAGGAGTTTGCGATTCGTTCATCTCGTTTGCGTAACGAACCATGACTTTTTTCCCACTGGCATGGACAGCCTTTGCAAAGGTGGCAATGGCGTTGTCGGAAATGGCGCTAAAGCCGTTGCTCGGCTCTACCGCAAGCTCCACGATGACATCATTCGGAACGCCGGAAAGCCTTTGCTGTACCTTGGCCGCAATTTCTTTGGAGGGGAACTGGAAGTAAAGCAGCCACATTCTGGGCTTCTTTGCCGCCTGAGTTGCAAAATCGCAGGACTGCATTTGCTCCGCCGTATAGCCCAGTACAATGCCGCGCGTCGGCTCATAACCGACCCCATGCGTTTTTTCCTGCGAGAAGCTGAGATCCTTGGTGTGAAGATACAGGGAAATCTCCGTTCGAATGCTCTTTGCGCATTCATAATAGACAATCTGCGTTTGCGGATAGTTTTTTCCTGCAAAATGAGAAGCACGGCTGTAGGCCGCAGCAGCGCGGTCATAATCGCCGGTGCGCGCATAACAGACAGCCAGCTTGGAGAACAACAGCATCGAGTTGTCATAGCTTGACGCAAAACCGGGAATGCACTTGATAAACAGCGGAATGGCCTCGCTGTACTTCTTGTCCTTATACTTGGAGGTCGCATTGTTCCAAACTGTCCACAGATCACTCGGGGACTTCCCGTGGAGATATCGGACCATCTCACTGTCCGCCTGCTGGGTGACGATCTTCAGTTGACTTCCGGAAAGCTGGTAGTATCCGCCAAGCGCAGTCACAAGCTCTCTGGCAGGCGCATACAGCACGCCTGAGCTGACTTTTGCAGCAGTGGGAAGCTGGACGACGTTTCCGTTGACAATCATCTTCGCACTGCCCGACTTCAGCCGCACCTCTTTGATGCCCATTTGAAGAAGCAGCTCACCTGTCTTACTATCTGTAAGACGGTCAACGCCGAAGTACTCCATGGTACGATCGACCGGAACCATCAGAATACCCCCTGTGGTCTGATAGGGCTTCCCGCTTGTCGAATCGTAGGGAACTGCGCTGCCGTCTATTGTGACGGACAAATCTGCCGCAGCGGTTTGCAGACAGCAGAGGGGGAGCAGCATGGTCAGAACAAGCACAAAACTCAGCAACTTTTTCATCTGAATCTCTCCTTTTTGTTTTTTATCATACTGTGAAGATTATGAAAGCAGAACGGCCTCCAACTCCTCACAGGTATGTACGATCTGCAAAACACCCGCGGAAGCAAGCTCACCCGGCGCGGCATACCCCCAAGCAACGCCGATACATGCGATTCCGCATTGATCGGCCCCCGCAGCGTCATACTTTGTGTCTCCTACAAGTACGGTGGAAGCAGGATCCGCCGCACACTGTTGCATCGCCCGTTGAACGACCTGCCATTTCCGGTCATCCCCTTTTCCCGGTCTGCTTCCGACAACAACGTCAAAGAACGCTCGCAGGCCGGCTCGATTCAGTAAGAATTCCGCCATGTACTGCGGCTTCGAGGTTGCAATTCCGAGCTTCAATCCGGCGGTGCGCAGCCGCGCCAGCATTGCACCGACGTCCGGGAAGGGTGCGCTCTCATAGATTCCGATCGGCACATACCGCTCCCGGTAATCCGCCACAAGCTCCTCCGCAAGCGTCTGATCGACGCCGTAGACCTCCATAAACTTTTCCACCAGCGGAGGCCCCGCAAAACAGCGAAGTGCGGAGAGCGGCGCATCCATTCCGTGCTTTTGCAGCGCATATTGAACGCATTTTGTAATGCCTTCAACGGTATCAAACAGCGTCCCATCAAAATCAAAGAGGACGGTTTGGATCATGCCTTCTCCCCTCCCTGTTTGGCGTCAAGCGTGTTCAGCAGGCGCTTTTCCCGATTCTGACAGGTAAAGAGCAGAATCTGCCTGGATTTGCTCATCTCCCGAAGCGTTTCCAGCGCAAGCAGTGCTCGCTCATCGTCAAAGTATACAAGCACGTCATCCAAAACGATGGGTGCATCCGGAAGAAGCAGGTCGCAGATGGCAAGCCGGAGTGCAAGATAGAGCTGATCCACGGTCCCACCGCTGAGATATGCAATCGAGCGAAAAACAGCGCTGTCTGCCGCCTGAACCGTGATTTGAAGCTCCCGGTTCAACTGCACCCGATCATACTTTCCGCCGGTCAGACGCTGAAAAAACATGCTGGTTTTCTGACAGAGCATCGGAGCGAATCTTGCACGGAGGGACTCATCTGCGGCTGCCAGCGCAACTCTTGCAAGGTGCAGGGTATGAAGCCGATCCTCCAGTCGTCTGATCTCCTGCTTCAGCCGTTCCTCTTCCGCCCGCAGGGAAAGAATGTCGCCCATCTGCCCGATGGCGCCGGAGAGCTGATCGGCCTCAGAGGTCAAAGACTCAATTTGCTGTTCCAGTGCCTCCAATTGCTCTTCCTTGTCTTCGCGATCATACTCTGCGTAGCGTTCAGCGTCAACGCCCGGCGTTTGAACCGTACCGAGCGCAAAGCGAAGATCCTCTAACTGCTGGGCGCGCTGTTCCTCCAGCAGCCTTGCTCTGTCGAGAGACATTCGGGACTGCGACGCCTCCTGAAACAGAATGTTTGCTTTTTCTGCGGTGCCGCACCCCGGCATCAACGCCTCAATTCTTGCGAAGAGATCATCTCTTCGCTTCGCCAGCGCTTCCATGCGCGCGCGATTCTCACTGTTGCTCGACGTCAGCTCCGAATCCTCCACAGCACGGATGTATGTGATTCCGCGACGGACAATTCCCTTGACGGTGTTCGTTTGGTATTCCGCAAGAATGGCTCTTGCACGGTTTTGCAACGCCAGATATTCGTCCACACGCCGATTGCCAAGAATTCTCTGACAAACCCAGCCAATCAGACATCCCAGCGAGAGAGCAGCGCCAAGGAGGGCCAGGACGAGGATGGGAAGCACGGCTCCGACGACGGAAAGCGCCAGTCCCAACAAGAGCGGGAGCAGCCAGAACAGCGGGCGGCTGCGCAAGGGCCGATGGGCGATTTGTGCCTGTCGTACTGTCTCTGCATCCTCAGCTGTTTTATCATGGGCCTGCTGCGCACTCATCCGCCCGAAAACGGGATCCGGTGCAGGAAGGTCACCCCCTGAAACTTGCAGACCATCCTCCAGAGCAGCCTTTTGCAAATCGTTTTGAAGCTGCTGCAGCTCGCGCTGCAACGCCTGAAGGCGTTCCTCCTCCGGAAGTTCTGAACAGACTGCCTCCCAGCCAAGCCGATCCTCTACGGCAGCATCCAGCGCAGCCTGTGCTGCGAGAAGTCTCCCCTGTTTCTCTGTCTGCTCGAGCGCGTTAATTCCGGCAAGGATTCTCTTGCACGCGCTGCGTTCTTCCTTGCACTGATGAAGACGGGTCTCCAGCTCGGAAAGCCTGCGACTGCGCTCAGCAATCTCTGACAAGCGCCTCTCCGTCCGGCTCAGTGCTTCCTTTGTACGCGGAAGCGAACCGGATGGAGCATGCTGGATAGCGTTCTGCATTTTTTTCAGCTTGTCGTCCACCTCGGCGAAGGCGTAGTCCTCGCGGCCGGCGGTCACCAGCGCACTGAGTCGTTTTTCCAGGTTTGCGTCGGAAGATACGGGAAGCTGCTTTTGCAGAAGATAGCCGCTTCTGGCATAGACTGCCGCCTCGACGCCGAGAAGCGTCTGCCCGCAGGTCTTTCCGGTGAGCGTCTCGAGTGCGGTTCCTGTGTCGCTGTCCCAAGCCTGGAAGTCTCCCATCGGGACGGTGCCGGAGCTCCGTTCCAGCGTGATCCGCCTGTCCGCCGTGCAGATTTCCATACTGCCCTGCATGGCTCTCCCATTCCACGGCTGAAAGCGAGTTTTGTCCGGCAGTTTTCCGTTCTTTGCGCGTTCTTTGGTTTCCACGCCGTAGAGCATCGCCATCAGGAAGCCCATCCAGGTCGTCTTTCCGGCCTCGTTGCCTCCCTCGATGATGTTCAGGCCGGGCTGAAGCTCTAACGTCTGATCCTCCAGCTTTCCGAAGGTCGCGCGCATTCTTTGAATTCTCATCCCGCAGTCACCTCCCGTCCCTCCATCAGATCCAGACCAAGTCTTGCGGCGTTTGCAATCAAACGCCGCTCTTCCGGTTCAGCCGTCTGGTCATACAGCGTCTTGAGCTGACGAAGGTACTCGCCTTTCAGCGAATCGTCCTGCGCACACGCCCAGAGCGAAGACGGCGGAACCGTCTCGTCGATCAGCTCCAGACTGTAAAAGAGCGGAGCAAGGGCCGCATGCAAGCTTCCCAGATCCGGACGCAGGCAGGTTCCGGTCAGCGTAATGCGATAGATATCCCGCTTTATTTTGGAATTCGATCCAAGCGCCGCCTCAATGGACGCCTTTGGATCGTCCGCAACCGACACGGTCAGCGTCTGGTACGCCCGTCCGCCAAGCGGAACAAACGTCAGTGTACAGCCCTTGCCGTCAAGCTGAACAAAATATGCACCCTTTTCTCCGGTTTCATCAAACCCCCGGCCCATCGCACAGCCGGGATTGCCGACGGTGGTTTTTCCGATGCGCTTCTCCCCTGCTCGGTGAACGTGTCCGAGCGCCAGATAGGATAAGCCGGAGTGTGCAATCTGATCGTCTGAAATGGGATTGTAGGGACTGTTTGCATCCCCCAGCGTTCCGTGCAGAACCATCACAGACGGCGCGCCGTTTTGCGGCGCATGGAAGTTGTCCAGCAGGCCGGTCTGACGCGATTCCAAAAAGGCCGCGCCGCACACGTTCAGGCCGAGCTTCTCCAAAAAAACCGTTTCGACGGTCCTGGAGCGGAAAATATGGACGTTTTCCGGCCAGTCCACCGTGGCATAGACGGAGGAAGGAGAATAGGGATCGTGATTGCCCGGTGCGATAAAGACGCGGGCATGCACTCGTCCAAGCTCCTCTCGAAGCAGATCAACCGTTTGACGGTAGACGTGTTCAGAATCGAAGAGGTCACCGGAGAGAAGCAAAAGCTGACAGTTGCGGCGTTCACACTCCTGTATCAAACGTCGAACCATCTGCCGCTGCTCCTCGCGCCGCTGTGTCGCCTGCTCCGGCGCTAAGGCTGCAAACGGGCTGTCCAGATGGAGGTCAGCCGCATGAAGCATTCGTATCATAGCGCATAATCCTTTCTGTTTTAATGCAGTGCCCTGTCCGGCTGTCCAGCGTGAACAGCGCGCCTTCCAGCTTACAGGGGCCGGGGGCGGTTTCATATCGTGAATTGAGGCCGCCCCGGAAGGTTGAGATCGACTGATCAATCCGAACGCCGAGGACGGAGCGAATCGGCCCGGTCATCCCCAAGTCTGTCACATAGCCGGTCCCCTGCGGAAGAATCTGCTCGTCGGCGGTGGGAACATGGGTGTGCGTGCCCCAGAGCGCCGAAACCTTCCCATCGAGATGCCAGCCAAGAGCCAGCTTTTCGGACGTCGCTTCCGCATGGAAATCAATCAGAATCAGGTTCGTCTCAACATTTTTCAGCAGACGCTCCGCAATCAAAAATGGGTTGTCCGGCCCAAAGTTCATGCCGCATCTTCCGATCAGGTTGATCACTGTGACCAACCCGGCCTTTGTGTCGTAGACGCCGAGCCCACGCCCCGGATAAAGGGGCGAATCATTGGCGGGACGAAGCAGATAGGGACAGTCGTCCAAATATTCCGCAATTTCACGGCGGTGATAGCTGTGATTTCCGAGCGTGATCACGTCCGCCCCGGCACTCAGAATCGAATCCGCCTGTTTTGGCGTAATCCCAACGCCGGAAGCGTTTTCTCCGTTGACCACGCAAAAATCCACCCCATATTCTCTTCGCAGCGGGCGAAGCGTCTTCGCAAGCCATTGCAACCCGGAGATGCCGCACACGTCGCCAACCGCTAACACTCGAAATTCCATACAAAAAGCCCCCCACAGATACCATTTCTATTTGATGTATTATACAAGGAATACCGACAAATTGCAACGATTATTTGCATTCTTCCAGAGAAACATAGAAACAGAAATCGGTAAAAAAGCAAAAACAGATATTGAAATTCAGATGAATATCGGCTATAATAAATAAGATAGACCATTTGACCGGGTTGAACCGGTTTGGAAAGGAAGGTTTGAACATGGGGCAGGTGATTGCCATTACCTCCGGGAAGGGCGGTACCGGAAAGACCACGCTCTGTGCCGCGATTTCCTCCTGCCTTGCTGCCGAGGGTTACAGGGTTTTGTGCATTGACGCGGATATGGGCCTGCGGAATCTGGATATATCACTCGGAATGGCGGAGCTTGCGCCGCTTTCCTTTGCGGACGTGCTGTTTGAACGCTACAGTCTCAGCGAGGCAACGCCGCATCCCAAAATTCCGAATCTTTATCTTCTCTCTGCTCCGGTGGTGGAAAACCCGGAAACGATTCGTTTTCAGGATTTTGGTGCCCTGCTCGACACGGTTCGGGAGCATTTTGACTTCTGCCTGATCGACTCTCCTGCAGGAATCGGAGACGGCTTCTACTTTGCAACCGCCTATGCTGACCGGGTGCTGATCGTTGCAACGCCAGATCCCGCTTCCCTGCGTGACGCGGCCGGAACTGCGGATCAGCTCCGTATGATGGGAAAGCAGGATCTGCGTCTGATTGTCAACCGTGTCTCGCCGCGCCTGTTCCGACGCATGAACTGGACGGTCGACGATATCATGGATGAAACGGGGCTTCCCCTGCTTGGTGTGGTTCCGTCCGACGACCATGTGGTTTTGGCTGCCGCCGCAAATCAAGCGCTGATTCTGCGCACAGATCTCGGCGCTGCGCGCGCCAGCTTGCACATTGCGCGCCGACTCACCGGCAGACGGGTTCCGCTCCTCCGCATCTGGAAATAATTTGCTCCCGACTACACAAAGGAGGCATGAGCATGAATATTACAATCATGGCACATGACAAGAAGAAAGAGCTTATGGTA
Organism: Oscillospiraceae bacterium; assembly: GCA_017543225.1. Taxonomy (GTDB): domain Bacteria; phylum Bacillota; class Clostridia; order Oscillospirales; family Oscillospiraceae; genus JAFRPC01. The sequence goes on along the minus strand of JAFYGM010000096.1, from coordinate 19,127 downwards.
CAGTTCTGCACCGCCTATAAGAGCATTCTGGCGAAGCATACGCTGACCGCAACCGCTACGACGGGTCGCCTCGTAGCCGAGGCCACCGGCCTTCCCATTTCGCTCTTTCTTGCGCATAATCAGGGCGGACACCAGCAGGTGGACGCACGGATCGCCTACAACGAGATCGACATGGTGCTGATGTTCACCGATCCCAACAGCAAGGATCCGTGGGACAATCAATATACCCTGCGGACGCTGCTGCTCTGCGACGCGCACAACGTCCCTGTGGCGACCAATCTGGCTACGGCAGAGCTTCTGATCCTCGGCCTTCAGCGCGGCGACCTCGACTGGCGTGAGTTGGTGCATCATAAACGCGTATGATGCCGCTGTATTCCGAGAAAACCGTGGAGTTTCTCTGGGAGCTTCGTTTCAACAACAGCCGCGAGTGGTTCCATGCGCATAAGGAGGCCTTCGACAAATGGATGCTCTGTCCAACGAAGGCGCTGGCAGACGCGCTGTTTGACCATCTTTGTCAGAAGGCTCCCGGGCATGACTGGAATCTGCACCTCTCCCGCATCTACCGAGACGCCCGCCGTCTTCACGGACGCGGGCCGATGAACGATCACCTCTGGTTCACACTCTGGGCAGACCGCGAGGAGGACTCTGCGCCTGCATTCTGGTTTTCGTTCTTTCCGGAGGGCTGGGACTTCGGCATGGGCTGCTGGTCAGAGCACCGCGGCGTGATGGAGCGCTTTCGCGCTCAGCTCTCGCGGGACTGCACCGCTGCAGAAGAGCTGGCCCGCCGCCTGCAAACGCAGGATGTTTTTTCGCTCGGCGGCGACTGCTACAAGCGGCCGAAGCTCACCACGACGCCGCTGCTGCAACCGTGGGCAGATCGAAAAACCCTTTTGCTGATCTGCCGCCGCGATCACGGCGCATTGGACTGCTCCGAGGCGCTCTTTCCCTTTGTCCGAGACGGTCTCGACTTTCTGATGCCGTACTATGAATACTTCTTGCGTCTCCCCGCCTTGGATCAGGCGAAATCCACATTCAATCACACCTAATTGGAGGAATCCCAAATGCCAAAAGTTACGCCCCGGACGCTGTCCGGCTTCATGGAGCTTCTGCCCGCCCCGCAGCAGCAGATGGATCTTTTTTTGAACACCCTGCGGGAAACCTATTCGCTTTACGGCTTCACTTCGCTCGATACGCCGCTGGTCGAATCCGCTGAGATTCTCCTTGCCAAGGGCGGCGGAGAAACTGAAAAGCAGATTTACCGGTTTCAGAAGGGCGACGCTGATCTTGCCCTGCGCTTTGACCTGACCGTGCCGCTTGCAAAATACGTTGCTCTCCATGCGGGTGAGCTGGCATTTCCCTTCCGCCGCTTCCAGATCGGCAAGGTCTACCGCGGCGAACGCGCCCAGAGAGGTCGGTTCCGCGAGTTCTACCAGGCAGACATTGACGTGATCGGAGACGGCAGACTCGACGTTGCGAATGAAGCAGAAATTCCCGCCGTCATTTATTCGACCTTCACCCGTCTCGGCCTGAAGCGGTTCCAGATTCAGGTCAACAACCGCAAGATTCTGAACGGCTTCTATGCCATGCTGGGTCTGACGGAGAAGGCCGGGGAAATCATGCGCAGCGTGGATAAGCTCGACAAGATTGGGCCGGAAAATGTGCGGGAGCTTCTGATCACCGGCGTGGAGCTGAATGAAGCGCAGGCCGACGATATTATGAAGTTCATCTCCATCACCGGCTCCAATGCGGAGGTTCTGGAGCAGCTTCGTTCCTATCAGGGACGCAGCGAGCTCTTTGATCTGGGCGTCGCTGAGCTGACGACCGTGGTGAAGTATCTTGCCGCGTTTGGAGTCCCCGAAGCATATTTTGCCGTGAATCTGACCATTGCACGCGGGCTGGACTACTACACCGGAACTGTCTATGAGACCTATATGCTCGATCATCCGGAAATCGGCTCGATCTGCTCCGGCGGACGGTATGACAACCTTGCGGAGTATTACACCGACCGTCAGCTTCCCGGCGTCGGCATTTCCATCGGCGCTTCCCGTCTGTTCTATATCTTACAGGAGCAGGCAATGCTGAACGAGGAAGTGAATACCGCCCCCGCCGACGTTCTGGTTCTTCCCATGACTGAGGATCTCACCGCTGCAGCGCAAGCTGCAACCTATCTGCGTAGCGTTGGGATTCGCACGCAGCTCTATGCAGAGCAGCGGAAATTCAAGGCCAAGATGAGCTATGCAGACAAGCTGAAAATTCCCTTTGTCGCATTTATGGGTGAGGACGAGGCCGCACAGGGAAAAATCTCCCTGAAAAACATGACCACCGGCACGCAGAACCTCCTGACGCTGGAAGAAGCAGCCGAGCAGGTCAAGGACACGCTTGCAAAACGCAATGTAGGAACACTGATTCGCGGTTGAAACACGTTTCACCCGAACGAATATAGAAAAAGAGGAAATGAACATGATGCAAAACAGAACGCATACCTGTGGGGAGCTGCGTCTTTCTGACGCCGGAAAGTCCGTGCGCATTGTCGGCTGGATGGAAAACGTCCGCATTGTCGGCGCAAACTTTGCTTTTGTCGTGATTCGGGATTACTACGGCACCACGCAGGTCGTCGTCGAGACCGAGGAGATGATGAACGTCATCAAGCCCCTCAACAAGGAAACAACCGTCGCCGTGGAGGGAGTCGTCCGGGAGCGCGACTCCAAGAACTCCAAGCTTCCCACCGGCGAGATTGAGATCGTCCCCGCCAATATCGAGGTGCTTCGTAAATGTCTGCACAACGATCTGCCCTTTGAGATTAACCGCAGCCGCGAGGCCGCAGAGGATACCCGCTTGAAATACCGCTATCTCGACCTGCGCAACCCCGCTGTCAAGCAGAATATTATTCTGCGCTGCAACGTAGTGGCAGAGCTGCGCCGCCGCATGACTGAGCTGGGATTCCTTGAAATCACCACGCCGATCCTGACGGCCTCCTCTCCCGAGGGCGCGCGCGATTATCTCGTTCCAGCCCGGAAGCATCCCGGCAAGTTCTATGCTCTTCCGCAGGCGCCGCAGCAGTTTAAGCAGCTTTTGATGACGGCGGGCTTTGACCGCTACTTCCAGATTGCTCCCTGCTTCCGCGACGAGGACGCACGCGGTGACCGCACCCCCGGCGAGTTCTATCAGCTCGATATGGAAATGGCCTTCGCCACGCAGGACGACGTGCTCGGCGTGCTGGAATCTGTCATTGAACCGGTGTTCCGCAAGTATGGCATCTATGATCGTGTGACGCCCGCCCCCTTCCGCCGCATCCGCTTCAACGACGCGATGGAACGCTACGGCACCGACAAACCCGACCTCCGCATTGATCTTGAAATCACGGACGCCACCGAGCTTCTGAACAATATCGGTTTTGAGCCCTTTGCAGGCAACACCGTCAAGGCGATTGTCGTCACTGACTTCAACGCTCCCCGCAAGCAGATCGACAAGCTCTGCGCCGACGTCGAGGTGCAGGCCGGGCAGAAGCCATACTGGTTCCGTCTGGACGAGAACGGCGAGCTGGTCGGCGGCATTGCCAAGTTCCTCCAGCCCATCAAAGAGCAGGTCGTCTCCGCGCTTGGACTGAAGTCGAATTGCTTTGTCGGCCTGAGCGCCGGCAAGAAGGCTGCTGCACAGAAGACCGCCGGAGTCCTGCGCATCAAGCTTGGAAACCTTTGCCCTGCCCACATGGACAAGGAGCAGTATCAGATCTGCTGGATTGTAGACTTCCCCATGTATGAGATCGGAGAAGAAAGCGGCGAATTGGAATTCTGCCACAACCCGTTCTCTATGCCCAACGGCGGTCTCGAGGTTTTGGAGAAGGCGGAGCGCGGCGAGATTGACCCGCTGAGCATCACGGCCTTCCAGTACGATCTGGTGATCAACGGCTATGAATCTGCCTCCGGCGCGGTTCGGAACCACGATCCTGAGATCATGGTTAAGGCCTTCGAGCTGGTTCGCCTTGGAGAGGCGGAGGTCAAGGCCAAGTTCCCCGCCATGTACAACGCCTTCACCTACGGTGCGCCCCCCCATGCGGGCGCTGCCCCCGGTGTGGATCGCATGATTATGCTCCTGACCGGCGAGGAATCCATCCGCGAGGTCATCACCTTCCCCATGAATCAGAAGGCGCAGGACGTGATGATGGATGCCCCTACCACTGTGGATCAAAAGCAGCTTGACGACGTGCATATTGCGATTGCCGTGGAGGACGAGAATTAAGTTCCTTCTCCCCTGCCAGCGATTTCACGTCCCTTGGAGGTACCGAAATGAACACTGCGATTGTCTACTATTCCCAGCACCACGGCAACACCAGGAAGCTTTTGGACGCGATTGCCGCAGCCCATCCCGTAACGCTGATTGACGTGACGCAAGCGCCCACTGCCGACCTGACAGGCTATGACCGGATCGGCTTTGCCTCCGGAATCTACTACAGTTCCTTCGCCAAGCCGCTTCTGGCCTACGCCTCCGCGCATCTGCCAGCGGGTAAGGACGTGTTTTTCCTTTCCACGCAGGGAAACCCCAAGGGCGTATTCCTGAAAGCGATTCGCAGCATCGCAAAGGAAAAGGGATGTCGGGAGCTTGGGAGCTACGGCTGTCTGGGCTTTGACACCTTCGGCCCCTTCAAGCTGATCGGCGGCATTGCCAAGGGGCATCCGACAGAGGAAGAAATCAAGGGTGCAGTCCAATTCTACGAAGCACTTTGAAATCACTTGAAAAACGCATCGCGCCGTCCCCGCATTTCCGGGGGCGGCGCGATGCGTCTATTCTGGTTCGCAGAATCAACATTATCCTTTTGGATACGGCGTCAGGACTCCGTTCGAGAGTAGCCATGCCTCGCCCATGACGCTCTCTTTTCCGTCCTCGATGTAGACGTAGCTGCCATCGGGCAGGACGCAGATCGGACGCTCCTTGCTGTCCGGGTATGCAACGTCCTCCATGACGCGAAGGCCGTCCAGCACGTCGTCCTTGATCTCCTGATAATGTGGAAGGATTCTCGTCCTAGTCAGGCCGAGACCGGGCAGGTCCTTTTGATAATTGGGATCGACGGCCTCCCCTTCGAGATCCGGGTGGGCATACACAACCTCGGCACAGTTCATGGAGCCCGCGCTGATTCCGATCAGCACCCCGTCGAAGTCGGAGAGCAGTTCCCGCAGGCCGATCTTCCGGAAGAACCGATTCTGCGTCGGCACATGCCCGCCTGCCAGAATCAGGAGATTCGTCGAACGCACCAGCTCCGCAGCCTGTGCTTCGTTTCTGCTGTCCAGCGTGAGAAAGCGTTCAAAACGAAAGCCTTCGTTCTCAAAGGCTGCACGCACACAGGCTGCATAGCGATCCATCGTGTCCCAGCCGTCCGGATCGGAGCACACATAGATGGCGCGGCAGGGAGTCGGGAAGTGTTGACGCAGTCTGTCTACAAACTGATTTGACGGATTGAGACGCAGGTGATCTGTGCCGTCCAAATCGTGTCTGCTGGTCAGAAAACAGATCATTGGAATTCCTCCGTTCGGTTGATGCCGCAATTATAGCACAGGACTCATTCGAAGTCAAGCAAACCAGGCAAATTGCGTCATAGCGCGGTTGCGTTTCCGGTGGTGGTATGATATAATCCACTGGAACTGAATTCCACAGGAGGAACGGACTATGGACATCATTGCGATTCTCGTCAAAGAGCTTGGGCGGGAAGCGAAACACATTGAAAACGTCGTGACCCTGCTCGACGAGGGCAACACAATTCCCTTTATCGCCCGTTATCGGAAGGAGCTGCACGGCTCGATGGACGACACGGCCCTGCGGACGCTGGAGACGCGGCTACAATATCTGCGCAGTCTTGACGAGCGGCGTCAGACGATTGAAAAGGCGATTGACGCGCAGGGCAAGCTGACCGAAGAATTGCAGAACGCACTTCAAAGGTGTGCAACGCTTGCGGAGCTGGAGGACCTCTACCGCCCCTACAAGCAGAAGCGCCGCACTCGCGCCACCATAGCGCGGGAAAAAGGACTGGAGCCTCTGGCTTCGCTGCTCTTTGCCCAGCGGCCCGACTGTCCCCGTCCGGAGCTTGCTGCAAAAGACTATTTGGACGCAGAAAAGGGCGTGCAGACCGTGGAGGATGCGCTGGTCGGCGCATCGGACATCATAGCCGAATGGATTTCGGATGATGCAGCGCTCCGCAAGACCCTTCGCCGTCTGCTGCACGAAAACGCCGCGCTCCACACCGAAGCAGCCTCGGAGGAGGATTCGGTCTACGCCCTGTATTACGACTTTACCCAGCCGGTGAGCAAGCTCCAAGGCTATCAGATTCTCGCCATCAACCGGGGCGAGAAGGAAAAATTCTTGAAGGTCAGCGTGATTCTGAATGAAATGCTGGCGATGCAAGCCGTTCGCCGTGCTTCGGTCAAGTTCGGAAGCGCCGCGACGGAATTCGTCATGGCAGCGGCGCAGGACGCCTATGATCGCCTGATCTTCCCCTCCGTGGAGCGGGAGATGCGCGCAGATCTGACCGAGAAAGCCTGTGAGGGCGCCATCGGGCAGTTTGCCCTGAATCTTCGTCCGCTTCTGATGCAGCCGCCTGTCAAGGGCAAGGTCACAATGGGGTTGGATCCCGGCTATCGGATGGGCTGCAAGGTTGCTGTAGTGGATGCGACCGGCAAGGTGCTGGATACTGCCGTGGTCTATCCCACCTATGGAGAGCGGCAAAAAGGTGAGGCGATTGCAGCCCTCTCCCGCCTGATTCGGCGGTATGGCGTGGAGCATATTGCCATCGGCAACGGCACGGCCAGCCGTGAAACCGAGCAGATGACGGTGGAACTGATCCGGCAGGAGAAGGAAGCCGGACGGACGCTGAGCTATATGATCGTTTCGGAGGCTGGCGCATCCGTTTATTCTGCTTCGGAGCTGGCGGCAAAGGAGTTTCCGCAGTTTGACGTAAACCTTCGCTCTGCCGTCTCCATCGCCCGCAGATTGCAGGACCCGCTGGCGGAGTTGGTCAAGATTGAGCCGAAGGCCATCGGCGTCGGTCAGTATCAGCATGATATGCCGTCTAAGCAGTTGGACGCCGCGCTGGACGCGGTCGTGGAGGACTGCGTGAACGCCGTGGGCGTCGATCTGAATACTGCCTCCCCTTCCCTGCTCCAGCGAGTTTCCGGTCTGACGGCGGCAACCGCAAAGAACATTGTGGCCTACCGCGAGGAAAACGGAGCCTTTGCATCCCGTGCGCAGATTAAGAAGGTTCCGAAGCTGGGGCCAAAGGCCTTTGAACAGTGCGCCGGCTTTCTTCGCGTGCCAGAGAGCAAAAACGTACTGGACAACACTGCCGTCCATCCGGAATCCTATGAAGCCGCAAAGGGTCTGCTGACACTGACCGGACACAGCCTGTCGGACGTGGCGGCGCAAAAGCTTTCGGCGCTTGCCGCCGAGGTGCGGGCCTATGGCGAAGAAAAGGCCGCCGACGCACTGGGAATCGGTCTTCCCACCCTGCGCGACGTGGTCGCCGAGCTGCAAAAGCCGGGACGCGACCTGCGTGACAGTCTGCCCCAGCCGATCCTCCGCACCGACGTTTTGGAGCTGAAGGATTTGAAGCCCGGTATGGTGCTTTCCGGGACCGTGCGCAACGTCATCGACTTCGGCGCCTTTGTGGACATTGGGGTCCATCAGGACGGTCTGGTGCATATCTCCGAAATTGCGGATCGCTTTGTAAAGCACCCCTCCGAAGTGCTGTCCGTGGGCGACGTGGTTAAGGTCAAGGTCTTGCAGGTAGATGAAAAGAAGCAACGCATCGGCCTGTCCATCAGGCAGGCGAAGGAATAAACCGTATCATTCAATCCGCCCTGCACACGTGAAGCTGCGTGTGTAGGGCGGAATTGTTTTTGCATGGTCGATTATTGGACAGGCTCCGTATAGAGCCAAATCACGTGCCCGTCTTCCGATTTTGCAATGTTCGAAATCTCGTACGGCGTTGCCGTGAAGCAGCAGCCATAGAAAAACATGCCTTGCTCCTCCACACGCTTTGCCATCTGCTCATACCGATTATTATCCACGACCATGCCCATTTGCTCAAAGAAGATCGGATGGTCTTCCATGTAACGGAGCATGCTTGCAACGTGCCGCCTCGCGTTCTCCTCGGAGGGAATCCAATTCTGCTCCTCTCCTGTGGTCTTTGACAGAGAATACAGCGTCAATTCAGGGTATTTTTCCTGATCGAAGGTCAAATGCATACAGGAGGTGTTTAACCGCATTCCATGGTTCGCTCCGTCTAAATCAATCGTTTCATAATCAAACGCATAGGTATTCGGCGTGGTTTTTACACAAATCGCGCCCCAGCAGGAACCAATTCCATTGTCCGACACCCATTTGACAAACTCTGCATAGGTCATTACATGGTCGAACGTGCAGTAGGCAGCCAAGGTCGAGGCGTTCATGTCCACGAACGAGTCGGCCGCTGGGCCTTGGATACTGCTTTCCACACCCACGCTGTTATGATCAAAGGCATTTGCCGTCGGCATGCGAAGCGGATCGGGCGTAAACAGGGTCAGTTTGTTTCTTTCGACGGTTCCGACCACCGTGGACTGACCGGTGAGGCTCCCAATCGTCACGTCATAGGTTCCAAAGCCGCGGCGCTCCACATGCGCCTGATCTCGATAGCCGTCTGGAACAAACAATTCGGTATAGACCGCGAGGTCGAGACTGAGTTGCTCACTTTGAATGCCGTTATCTCCCGCTGCTTCCCCGACCGGCTTGGCCGGATCGTAATAGAAGCAATCGACAATTCGAGGCAGCGCAAAGACGGCAAACAGCACGATTGCAAGCACCGCAGCGCCGACAATCACACCGGTTTTGACAAAGGCCTTGCGGATCGAAGAATTGATCTGGGCCGTCATCCGGCTTGCTTCGTTCTCCTGCACAGCGCCTCGTTCTTCGGTCTCGGACGCCTGTTCCAGCTCTGGCAGATCGATCTCATCGAGCAGATACTCTCCGATGGCCTCGTGGCGCTCAATGTCCTGCGCAACGGTTTCCCGCTCCGCTTCCGGGAGCTTTCCCTGTTTGTAGAGTTTCAGTTTTTCACGGTACGTCATAGCCTTGCTCCTCCAAGTAAGATTTGATTTCCTTCTTTGCCCGGCAGATCAACACCCGAACGTTTTCCGGGTGCAGCCCCGTCAATGCAGCGATTTCCTTCACAGTCAGGTCTGAAAAATACTGGAGTGTAATCAGCTCGCGTTTTCGTTTGTCCAACCGGGAGATTGCGTTTGCCAGGGCCTGATTTCGGATGTCCTGAAAGACGGTCTCTTCCATGTCGAAGCCGTCAGGCTGATCCTCCGAAACCTCTCCTTCCGCAAACCGGGACGTCTGCCGAAAATGATCCATACACAGATTCCTTGCGACTGTGTACATCCATGCGCGGACGTTGGTATGGGAATCCGGAAGGGAGAGAAGGGCCTTGCAGAAGGTCTCCTGCATCAGGTCTTCCGCCACCTCGGGCGAATTGCACATTGCGCGCAAATAGTGGGTCAACTCTCTCCCGTATTGCCGATAGACCTGTTCCACCAACTCAGATTTCATCTCTGTGAACTCCCTTCCGTAGCCTTGCATTCATATAACGCGGCAGTCCGGGATTTGTTACAGGGAAATCAAATCTTTTTTGCAGTTTGCAATTACTTGCCGGACACCGTAACTCCGTCAAAGGCAATGAAGGGCAGACAGCATTCGCCGTCCTGCAGGACGTTGGAGCTGATGGCACGGACGTTGTTGAGCATGTCCGTGACAGAGCCGCTGATCATGGTCTCGCACAGGGCGTTCATGATCTTGCCGTTCTCGATCAGGAAGCTGTTCTTTGCAACGCCGGAGAAATCACCGTTGGACGACGGTTCGCCGCCGGAGAAGCGCATGACCAGCACGCCGCGCTCGATCCCAGCAACAATTTCCTCAAGGGACTTGTCCCCGGCGGGAATATGCGGATAGGGATGCCAGCCTGTGCAGCCCGCACGGACGCCGCCGATCTTGTTTGCGCCGTACTGCGTCAGGGCATAGCCAAGCAGCTTGCCGTCACGGATCACATCAAAGTTCTCCACACGGTAGCCTTCTTCGCTTATCCGTGCGCCAACGACCACGTCTTCGGCGCGAGGGGCAAAGGAGAGGCTCAAGCGCTCATCCGCAACCTGCTGGCCCAGCTTGTCCTTCCAGATGCTCGTTCCGTCGAGCAGGGCGTCTTCCCCGATAAAGTTCCAGTTGACCGTGCTCAGGACAATCTCAAACAGGGCGGTTGGTGCAAGTACAACGGTTCCGTTGAACTTTCCGTCCAGTGCAGTCGGTTCCAACTGCCGCTCGATAGAGGACAACTCCCACTCGATCAGCGCACAGTCAATGAAAGGCTTATCCAGCGCGGCAAGCTTCGTGTCTCCGTAATAGAAGGAGCTGGCCTTCTCACCATCATGGGCGGAATACATCAGCGAGACATTGTAGAAGCCGTGCGCACTGCGGCTGGTTACACCGCCGCTGGTCTTGCAGACCGACCGTATCGCCTTGTGTTCCGTAATCAGCTCATCCACCATGATTTTCGGGTGGCGCTCGGCAATGTCGTCCGCCAGCTCCTTTGTCCGGGTAAACAGCTTCTCGGTGTCGCAGGTGAGCGAGCCTTCCGTAAAGGTCTCGTCGCGCGGTTCGCTGTCAAACTCCCATGCCTCGTCCGGCTCGGCGCTCTGCGCCGAAGCAACGCAGTCCGCCACCGCCTTGCGAATTGCTTCGTCTTCAAAGCTGTTGACGGTGATTGTACCCTTGCGGCCTTCCATGAGCACAGAGAGCTGCACGCTGCGGTCAAACAGCGTCCGCAGGAGGGTGAACTCCCCGCTCTGCAGATTGAATTCATGGGTTTCGGTCTCCTCGACCGTGCAAAGGGCGCTCTGCGCACCGGCTTCCTTCGCCGCATCCAGAACGCTCTGTGCCAGCAATTCGAGCTTTTTCATTTTATCTTCCTCCAATCATAACCTTACAGCGCAGGGCAGGGCCGCCAACTCCCACCGGCATAGGCTGCTTCTTGCCGCAAAAACCGCTGCTCTCCCACGCAATGCGATCTCCAACCATATCGACGGTTTTGAGCATCTCAAAGGCTACCCCGGAGATGGTGGTGTCCAGCAGGGCGCGGCCCAGCATTCCCTTCTTGATCTCGTAGCCCATTGTGATACCGAACATGAACTCGCCGGTGGTGTCCGCCTGTCCGTTGTTGGTGGCGATCAAGTAATAGCCGTCGTCCACGGAGGCGATCATGTCCTCCAGCTTATCCTTGCCGGGATGGATGGCCGTGTTGCGCATTCGGATTAGCGGCTCGTCGGAAAAGCTCCATGCACGGGCGTTGCCGCATGGCTCCACGCCAAAGTGAAGGGCAGATTCGCGGTTGTTCATGTAGCCGGTCAGAATGCCGTTTTCAATGATGACGGCGTCTCGTGCCACAGTGCCCTCGTCGTCCACAAACACCGGCAGCGGACAGCGTTCGCCAAAGGCCGTGTGAGCAAAGTCGGTCAGGCTCACCAGCTCGCTGGCAACCTGCTTGTGCAGGCGGCTTGCCGCCACACTCCCGGAGAGCACCATGTCGGCCTCCACCGTATGCCCCACCGCCTCGTGTGCGAGCATTCCGGTCAGCTCTCCGCCCAGAATCACGGTTCTGAGTCCCGCGTCGGCATAGACGCCCTCGCGCTTCTGCATGAGCTGTTCATACAGCTTGTCGATTTCGGGATAGAGCGCAGAAGGATCGGTAAAATTCAAGTCAAAGGTTCTCTCCCCGCCGAAGGCGCGGTACACCTCCACCGGGACGCCCGCATCGGTCTCGGCGGTCAGGAACAAATAGACGTAGGAGCGGGGCAGAACCGTATGCGCGTCTGTGCCGTCTGAGACAACCAGAAGCTTTTCCATAGAGTCCTCCGTCGCATAGATGCGGCGGCTCGTCAGCTTCGGGCAGTGTGCAACGAGATAGCTGTCCAAGGCCCGGACATATTCCGTATAGACCCGCTGAGCCGGATCGTTGATCGCTTCGCAGACGAAGCACCCGGACGGAAGCGAAGGCAGCATTGGTTTCTTCCCCGGCACGTGGGCGTGCATGAAGGAAGCGTTTTCCGCTGCCGCACGCAGCACGCGCTCGGCAGCCTCTGAGCTGCACTCCGCGATGGAAGAGAACCCGCAGCGTCCGCCGCGGTACACCCGCGCACTGACGCCTGCGGCGTCGGAACGGGTATTTTCTACTATGTCTCCCGCCAGCAGCATTACGCTCCGCTCGCGGTTTCTCTGCATCCGAAGCTCGGTGTGCGCCCCGGATTCAAACAAGCTTTTCTTTGCTGAAATAAAGTCTTGCAACATTTTGGAATCCTCCGTTTTTTGATTTGCTGATTCTGTTTTGAGAATCGCTCCCTTTTCATACTGAAAATGCAATTCGAACCTTGGGATTCTCCGTTTCCAGCTTCAGCACAGCAGCGTTCTCGTCGTCCTTATGAATGATGGACGTATTCCCTTTCTGATTCGTTGCTGCTTTCAGGCAGCTTTTTCCCGGTCTTGTCCCAGAGCGTCAGGCTGTTCTCACCAAAGGTGATGTTGCTGCAAAAGGCCTTTGTTCCGAAGTTTTTTTCTTCCATCGGGTAGAGCCTTAGGACATGCGGGGTTCCGTTACTGCGGATTTTCGCATACAAATCGCCGTCGCGGATCAGAATCTCATCCATACAAAAGTCGGAATCGTTGTAGTCGTACCTCCCGGTGAAGGCCGTCCATCCGCTCCGGTCGGGGTTCTGGAGAGCAAGCTCCTCAATGGTGTGCAGCGGTTGCGGCTTCTTGTCCTTTGCAATCGCTCGCAGTCCTTCAAAAAAGCGTCATAGCACTTTCCGTCCAAAACGTCGCGGCTGCAAAGAAGGATTAATACCCGATCCGCATCCGCGAAACGCTCCAGCCATGTGAAGTATCCGGGCCAGCCGCCGCTGTGATCGACAACCAGGCCAAGCTTTGAATTGTAATTGATGCCCCAACCGAAGCCATATCCGTCCTCGCCCTCATCACCAATTCCACCGACCTCACCGTTATTGAGCTTGCCGGGGGTGTACATCAACGCCTGCTCTTCTCGCGTGCGCACGGTTTCTTCCCGCAGCGCGCGATCTCACTTGAACAGCTCCAAAATGTTTGAGTGCAGCAGCCCGTCGCCGGAAACGCCGTCGCAGGAAATGACTTCATCCGATTCCGCGTCGTTATCCGCCAAAACGTAACAGTCGGAGCCGAAGGGCAGCACAAAGCAAAGTGGTAGACCACCCCTATACATTGCGTCTCTATTCAGTTATGCAACGCTTTCCTCCAAGGAAACAGATTCAAAAACAAGGTTGATCATTTGTTTATACTCCTTTCCGACTTGCTTCTGCAAGTCATTCCTTTGGCATTCTACTACAACAGTTAGCTTGTGTCAATAAAATGATTATTGAATGAGGTTCCTACATTGTTCTTCTGACTTCTCTACGGAGCAGTTTGCTGGAGTTCATCCAGCCGGATGTCCCCCGCGAAAACTGGAAGGCTCCCCAGTGAGATCGACTGCCGCAATTTCTCGCATCGGCCAGAAAGCACATAAATGCAGTCGTGTGATCGTTCCGACAAATGGGCGGAAGACTTTCAAAAACAGGGGTAATGCGGTACAAACGGTTTCCGGTTCGTCGATCAAAACGGTCACATGAGGCGTCCAAGGACGCTGCGGATTAGGGTTCCTTTCACATGCAGCGTAGAGCAGCTCCAGATTTGCGTTCCTCTCCGGACCGCCAAACAACACATTTCCGGGAGCAAAAATCCCGATATGGCTGATATGCACCTGAATCGGCGGAAATGTACCGGCGACCTCTTCCATCCGTTGAATTGCCATTCGTTCCTGCTCCGGCTGAAATGTGGTCAGGCTGATGTGGAAAGGAAGGTCTTGCGCCTGACCTCCGATGAATCCTGCGTTCTTCAAAGCAGAATCCCACTCGGACATGAGATTCTGGGAATCTCTGTCCAAGTCTGCCATAAGGGTCAAAAACTGTTCTGCCATTTTCCCACTCTCAACATTCTCTTTCTTGCCGAACCGGTTCATCCTTTCGAGGACTTGCAGGGTCTTCTTGCAGACGGAGCATTTGTCACAGCAAGCGAGCCTGCTGATCCGATGTAATCGTCCTTCATCAGCTCAAGCTGAACACAGCCGTTTTCTTCCCCGACCTCCCGGAAGCCGGCTGCCTTGTGGATGTGATAGGCCGCCTCTCGGCTTCGCTCGAAATTGTTGTGCAGGCGGGAAATCCCATCCACACGAAAGGCCTGATCAAGCAGAAGCCGGAGTCCCTGCCTGCCGTAACCCTTGCCCCGCTCCTGGGCATCAATTAAGACGCCCATATCCCACCAGCCCTTGTCCGGTGTGTAGTGATAATTCACGTCGCCTACAAAGACCCCGTCTGTTTTTCTCTGCAAAAAGGCAAAAAAACTCACCGGCTCGTGACCAATCAAGCTTTTACAAACACGTTCCCATCCCGCTTCTGCGTTGGGAATACATCCATCCGGCGGGAACCACGGAGCATTGTAGGCCATTGTCGCAGGATCGGACAGCATCTTCACATAAAACCAACCGTCTTCTCGCTTTGGAAGATAGAGCTGTAGCTCGTCCCTGTGAAACTCTGTATACCAACGCGGAATTGCCGTACGGAAACCGTCATAATCCTCCCTTGCCACACGGCAGCGCCGTATCATGCCATCGACTTCCTGCTTTCCAAATTGCTCCGCCCATTTTATCGAAAACAGCGAGGCGTGCGCCACATAAACTGCCAGCGTGCGCCAAAAATCCTCCGGCACATTCCCGTCAAAATAGGCGTCAAGCTGTCCAACACAGTAAGGAATGCTGACCTCCCGGCCAAAGCTTTGGAGCTTGTAGAATTCCTCATAAGGGTCTCCGACCTTCCAGCGGTTGAAGTCAATCACGCCGATTGAGCCATCCGGCCTGTAAACCAGATTCCCCGGATGGAAATCACCGTGTTGGTATACCGGTGAAAGTCTCCAAATCAGACCGATGTTCTCTTTCACATACTGAACCAAACGCTCATCGCCTTCGATCCGAACCTGAGACTGCTCGTATTGGGAAAGCTGGCGAAGCTTGTGTTCCCGCTTGGTTGTCTGCGGCTGATCCGTCGGATCCACTGGAATCGAGTGAATCTGTTTTAGAATCCGCCCTGCGCTCCTGCCCAGCCGGTATTGCTCT
Source organism: Oscillospiraceae bacterium (assembly GCA_017543225.1). Classification (GTDB taxonomy): domain Bacteria; phylum Bacillota; class Clostridia; order Oscillospirales; family Oscillospiraceae; genus JAFRPC01. Next base: position 3,886 of record JAFYGM010000096.1, on the reverse strand, counting down.
GCCTCTGAGAGGGTTGGCAGCACGGTCTCCAAGTCCTCGCCCTCGACCCATGAGAGCAGCATAAAGACGCCATCCTCGCACAGGCTGAACTCGATTGGCTGCGATACAGGGAGGCCCGCCGCTGCATATTTTTGTATGATTTCGTACTCTCTCTTTTTGGACTCGTATTTTGCCGCATCCGACAGGCGAAGCAGACAATCTCTGCCATCCGCTGTTCGGACGCGGTATTTTCGATCCCGTGACCAGCCCTTATTGACCGGAACGGCAGAAATAAAATCGGTTCGTTTCATTCTCTGTACCCTCCAATGTCTATCATGCTTCATCTCTGTGTCGAACTTCTACGAGATACGGGTATTCCAGTTCGGCAATTATGCAGTTTCTCCAATCGCCAGCTTTTTCGACAGAAAGCCATTCGGAATTCTCTTCCAAAGAATGCTTCTGCTTCAGCTTTACGCACGAATGTGAGTTGCTGAATGCAAGGCTATTGCTTGGCTCCCACTTCTCGTTTGTTTTTTTGGGGTCTGAAGAATGCAGGATGATCTGCCGAAGAAGACGGAGCGCAAAGCATGGATTCTGTATCCTATGGGCGGCGGATACTGAGATTCAGAATCATTGCGAGGGACGCAAAGGCCAACAGCATCACAAACGGCGCTGTAAAACCCCCGGTTGAAACTAAAAGCGTATTGGAAAGCGTTGCAACAAAGGCAGAGGGAACCAGCATCATGTTGGCAAGACTGTAGTTGGAGGAAAAATGCTTTGTCCCATAGAACGCACTGATAAACGCGGCGCTGATTGTAGGCGAGCAGCCATAGGCAATGCCCGTCATGCACAGGCCGGCGACACAAAGCGGCAGGGACTTCGCACTGACGGCAATCAGCACCAAAGCAGGCGCGGCAATGGTAATCAGATTGGCGATCACCATCGTCTTTTTCCTGCCCAGCGCATCGAAGATCACGCCGCAAAGCACACGGCCAAGGCCGTTGCAGAGAGAAAGGACGCCAACCAGTGTCGTTGCAAGAGAGGCCGCAGCGCCGACCGAGAGGGCAAGATCTCTGGCAAAGGAGATTACGGAGCTTCCAACGGCGCTGGTAAGAATTGAGAACAGGAAGAACCTCCAGAACGGAAAACGACGAACCATTTCAGAGGTCGTATAGTCTTTTGCCTCGAACGACGCTTCTGCGCTGCCTCGCATCTTTTTCGGTGCGGGAAACACTGTTCCCGGTTCGGGTGCACGGATCGCAAATCCGCATACTGCCAGAATCGCTGCAATGCCGATCCCCAGAAACAGATAGGTAGAACGCCAACCGACGGATTCAAACAGCGCTTCCGCAACCTTGCCAAGCAAAAGAGAGCTGATTCCGAAGCACATCATCAGCACACCGGAGCAGAGACCCTTTTGATCCGGGAACCATGCGTTCGTCGCAGAAATCACCACGTTATAGACAATTCCAATTCCGAGTCCCGCCAGGCAGCCGTAGGAGAGATAAAGCATCAGGACAGATCCGGTCAAGCGGGAGCTGAGATAGAAGCCAAGCAGCACCAGTGCCGCCGCGAGCAGAAGCGCCCAGCGCGGCGCCATGCGTTTTGTCAGCACACTCCCGACCAGTCCGCCGGTGCAGAAAAAGCTGAGCGTCAGCGTAAAATTCAGTGCCAGCGTCGAGGCCGACCAGCCAAATTCCTCCGACAGCGGCGTTTTCAGAATCGACCAGGCATAAATCACACCTGCAAACAGCATCATGACCGCGCCGATCAACAGGCGGGGCCACCGAACCAGAGCTTTCTTTGAATCCATAGCTATCATCCCTTCTTATTTGCAATCGCGGTTCCAAATGGACACGATTTGCGTCATCTTTCTCGCTTCTATTGAAGTCATGGGGAAACCGATTTCCTTTGGATCATTCACAAGAAGCGCTCTACATACCGCCGAACCAAATCACAGTCCTCTCTAATCTTTTCTTCGCTATGAATCTCATTTTATCAGTGATCAGCGAGTTCATCTATGAATTGAAGCACCTTTGGCAGCACCTCTTCATTGATCTCACTTGGCTCATTTACGGGACGAACAACGCCCATATGCGTATTATAGCCTTCTTTGTCCGGTGAAAATGTCGTGGTCAGGTCTGATTTTTCATGAACCGCATGTGCGTACAGAGCCGCACCGTTGATAGATATCTCCTCATCAGCACTGCCGTGTATGATCATGGCCCTGCATCCGCATTCTTTCAGACATTTCCACGATGAGCGGAAAAATCTGTGCGGAAAAAGGATGAACTGCGACGCGCTGAGTAGAAAAGCAACAAGTCCCTTATATTTCTTAAAATTCGTTTCCGTAAATTCCTTAATAAGCTCAGGCTCATTGTCAAAGCCGGAATAAGCTACAACAGCCTTTACATTCTCTCCCGCCTCAGGAAGCGTCGTGCATACGGCGTAAGCACCCATACTGTGTCCAATCAGGATAAGAGGCGTACCATTGTCAAAATGCCGGATAGCAGCAGCAAGATCCATAGCGGCACGCGGAAATCCAAAGAATATCCCCTTGTTTTTCCAGTATCCCGTATCATCAAACAGGATCGATCTGTATCCGGCTTTCGCAAAATACCGGGCCTCAGGGATATAATAGTCTGAGGGGACGCCCTTCCCGTGAGAAAAAATCAGAGTTCCTTTTTTATTCTCAGCACCGTAAATATGAGCCGTAAGCCTACTCCTTCGACTCATAAAGGAAGTCGCTTCATTCTCGTCTGCATAATCCTCATGCGTCGGGCGGTTCCATTTATCGGTGTACTTGAAAGGTTTAAAGATAAACACGGAAAGCAGGACAAGAAGCAACACAAGCAAGGCTATCATGCCAAAAACAATATAGATCATAAAGCAAATCCCTCAACCACAAAAAGCTCCTAATATTATGGCAACACCGCATAACGGGCAAAAACAAAGCAGGCGCTGCACGAATGAATGATTTGGCAAGCCATGTTGCATCAGAAGACTGCGGAACCAGCGCTCCACTATGATGTTGTCGGCCCAGCGCTTCCTTCCTTCCGTCCATACTTTGTGTGATGTGGTATTCTTTCAGAAGGATTCTATATTCGTTGCCGGTCAACTGGCTGCCTTGATCGCTATTGAGAATTACCGGCGTGCCGTACCGTTCAAATGCTTCGCGGACAGCCTCCAATACGTGATAAGTCTCGACGTGCGTTTCATTTGGCAAGAAATCTATTTTTCATTGATTCTTCAAGTAATCGAAATACGAGCTGTATGTATAGTTGCTTTCATCTTGCGGGTAGAAGTCATCGCAGCAATCCCAATACCGTCTCGAGCGTTTTTGTCGCTCTTCTTCATCCTCGGTATAGTAAAAGCAATCGCTTTTACACGATATTTTTACGTCTTTTGTACAGAACACTTCGTTTGGCGCATTTCCGACAGGGCACTGGTTTCCGTGACGGCAAGCAACGCAGCATTTCAGTTGAACATTTTTCGGCAGCTTGTTTTGCAGATCCGAAAACGCATCGTCAAATGGGTAATGTGTTCCGATGGCGATGATTTCTTTTCCTTGATAATTGGTTTTGATGGTCATAGATGTGACATCATCCATATCCGTTTTATCAAATTCGATCTTAAGATCAAGACTTTGCACTTTGCCATCAGCCGTAATTTGAATTTGCTTGTTAATCATTTTTTTCCCCACTTTCTTTGTACGCACATGGTCTCCGAACTCTTCATCCGTCCACATGAACTCTAAATGATCGTCAATATTTTTCCGACGCAAAAGAACAACGGTCTCGACGCGCGTTTCATTCGGTAAGAAATCATTTCTTTACAGACAAAAATCTATTTTCCATTCATCAAAGCAGATTCCACCTATTTGTATCAATACGATCTCATCCCATCG
>JAFYGM010000012.1 GCA_017543225.1 Oscillospiraceae bacterium | reverse complement strand
GTCGGGGACGCCGCCCCCTACACCGGGGAGCGTTTCGTTGCGTTGGCACGGGGCGTCGGGGACGCCACCCCCTACGACCGGGCGCGTTTCGTTACGTCGGCACGGGGCGTCGGGGACGCCGCCCCCTACGACCGGGGGGCGTTTCGATACGCTGGCACGGGGCGTCGGGGACGCCGCCCCCTACGACCGGGGGGCGTTTCGGTACGTCGGCACGGGGCGTCGGGGACGCCGCCCCCTACACCGGGGGGCGTTTCGTTACGTCGGCACGGGGCGTCGGGGACGCCGACCCCTACGGTGGTTGCTCCGTGGGCGGCGCGGCGCGCGCCGCACGGCGGTTGCTCCGTGGGGACGCTGCCTCCTACGGCAGCGTCTGCGTGACGAGGGGGCGCAGCACCTGATAGTCGTCGAAGCGGTTGTCCTTGGAGGCGGTGAGGAAGACGATCTGGGATTCCGGCTTCTCCAGATTGTGGAAGCTCTTGACCGCCGCGTTGACGCCAGAGCCGGTAATGCCGGAGAGATAGACGTGCGACGCACCGGAAAGCGCAAGCTCCGCCATTGGGTTGCCGAAGGAAATCGTGATATTGCTGCTGGAGAAGAAGTTGAGCAGATCGGTTGCCACGTCCGCAATCAGCTCTGCGCGGCTCTTTTCGGAACGGTAGACGATCTGCGTGCCGTTGGGGAAGCGGAAATCGTCGAACACGATCTCCTTGAAGCCCTTCTCCGCGAGCTCACGGGCAATCTGCTTGAGATAGGCCAGCACCGTGTCGTTGCCCGGGTCGAGCCAATAGAAGCCGTTTCCGACCCAGAGCGCGCCGTTGGCGGTTTGCAGACTGCAATTCACATGCTGCTCAGCAAAATGCGTGTCCTGAAAGGTACGAATGCGCGCCACCATCGTAAAGCCGTGGCTGCGCAGATAGGAGAGAATCGCATCCACCGTCGCAACGTCGATCTCCGCCCGCTGCGCGGTGTCAATGCCGGTGGTGTAATAGAACGAGCCGTTGCTGCCCTTGAGGTCGATCAGCACGGTACAGGGGGCCGACAGCGCCTGCACCGCCTCCAGCACAGCGGACGGGTTCTGGAGCATTTCGAGGTCGATGTACCAGCCGGAGATCAGCTCGGAGGGTTTTCCGCGGGGGTCTGGCGCGGCAAACTCGATCTCCACGGTCTCCAGCGGCACGGTGGGGGCAGATTCGGTGGCTTCGATCACCACATCGCGGGAGGAGTCCCGCCCGAAATCCAGTCTGGCCCCACTCGGCGTATAGACCACGAACCGGCCCAGATAGATCACGAAGAGCACGCCTGCCAGCAGCAGGAGCGCCATTGCAAACAGGCCGACCGTCAAGCCCTTGCGCCACCGGGCTCTGGCGCGGTAAGAAATGGAACGCAAGCTTAGTCCCCCTTTTCGGCGGTAAAGCAGCACCAGTCGTTCATCGTTTGCAGGCCGGTGATCCGCAGACCGGCAGCTTCTATGGCTGCGCGCACCTCGTCATACCGGGTTTCCAGCACGCCGGAGCAGATGAGCCTGGTGGTTTTCGTCATAAACCGGGGCAGAACGGCTGCCATTGGGATGATCACGTCTGCAAAGATATTCATGCAGACCACGTCATAGGTCTTGGAGAACAGCGGCTCCAGCGCCGCCTGTCCGGTGATGACGTTGCCGGTGACGGCGGTGAAGCGATCCGGCCCGAGGCCGTTCATTGCCGCATTCTCCCGCGCGATGTCCTCCGCCTTGGGGTCTACGTCCACGCCCGTTGCGTGGGCCGCACCGAGCCGCAGGGCCGTGATGGAGAGAATGCCGCTGCCGCTGCCGAGGTCGAGCACCTCCTCGCCGCCGCGGATCAGCTCCTCCAGCCGGAGCATACACATCTGCGTTGAGGCGTGGGCCCCCGTGCCGAAGATCATGCCGGGGTCGAGCAGGACGGGAATGCGGTGCTCGGAGGAATCCGGCTCCATCCACTTCGGCACCACCAGCAGCCGCTTTCCGATCGGAATGGGCTGATAGTATTGCTTCCAGTTGTTTTCCCAGTCCTCGTCCTTGACGTTGGCAAGACTCAGACGCAGACTGCCAAGCCCGGCCTCGGGATAGGCCTCCAGCAGGCCGCGCAGCAGCTCCCGCAGGCGGGAGACGTCCTCCATCGCCTCGGGGCGATCCTCCAGATACAGACGGATGCGGGAAACACCGTTCAGGCTTTTTTCCAGCTCCTCGTCCACAATGTCCCAATAGTCGCGGTTGGTTTCCAGAAAGTTGTGAAACTCCGCCTCGTCGTCGATCACAAAGCTGTCGAAGCCGTTGAGCGTCAGCGCCGCCTCCAGCAGCCCAATTCCCTCCGAAGCGGAGTCAATCGTAAGTTCGAGCCATTCCATCGTTGTGTCCTCGCTTGTATCAAATATCGTTGCAGCATCCGTCCCTATAGTGTACAGGATTTCAACAGGATTGACAAGTCTGTTTGCGAAAAATTCTTGAATTTTTTACTTTCTTTTTCCAAAAAAATGTGATATAATACAGGCGTAGGAATATGGTTCCGGACAGGAAAGGAGTACAGCATGTATACCGTGAACGAGATGATCCACTATGGCGGCAGCGGCGTGTGTACGATTCAGGAGATCACCACGATGCGCTTCGGACGCAACCGGGAACGATATTATGTGCTCAAGCCTGTCTATCAAAACACCTCCCTGATCTACGTCCCGGTGGAGAACGAGCAGCTCACCTCCAAGATGCGCCCGATCCTCACCCGCGAGGAGGTGGACGCGCTGATTGCCTGCATCGACACCCTGCCGACAGCTTGGGAGGACGATCCGCAGACCCGCAAGATCAGCTTCGACGCCCTGTTGCACAGCAACGAATGCCGCAGTCTGATGATTCTGATTAAGACCCTCCGCGCCCACAGGGAACAGCGGCAGGCCGACGGCAAGAGTCTCCACGTCTCCGACGAAACCTACCTCCGCGAGGCGCAGCGCCTGCTCTACGACGAATTCGCAGGCGCCCTCGATTTGCAGCCCGCGCAGGTACGCGATTATATCCGCGATAAGCTCGAGCAGCCCGCATGACACGCATCATTTGGAAGGACGCCCCGCAGGGCGTCCTTCCGTTTTCCCCCCGAAACGCCCCCAAACGGCGTCTTCGGGAGGCTTTTTTGCGCAAATACTGTCAATCCCGGAATATTGTACGAAATTTTCGGTGGAAAACTATGTGGATTATGGGGATAGACCGGGTTGGGGTTGGGATTGGCAGTTGACAGTTGACAGTTGACAGTTTTCGGTTGTTCGCGCACGTAGGGACGAGCATCGCTCGTCCGCCACTGCGTTGCAGCAATACGGGGCGTTGGATTTGCCTCCGGCAAATTGCATTCGTTCCGAATGCCGGACGAGCATTGCTCGTCCCTACGTTCGGTTCCGTAGGCGGAGGGCGAGAGGCAATGTGGTCAGCGGCCACTACGGGTCTTTTGTCCCTTTCAACTCTCAACTGTCAACTGTCAACCACGAATTCACCTCAGCAGAGGAAACCAGATAGGAGAGGATCACACGATGACAACCCTGTACCTTGCCGCCGGGTGTTTTTGGGGGGCACAGCATTTTCTGCGCCAGCTTCCCGGCGTGATTTCCACCCGCGTTGGCTATGCCAACGGGCGGACGGAGCATCCCAGCTATGAACAGGTCAAGTATGCGCACACCGGACACGCCGAGACCGTTGAGGTCGTCTACGACGAGACCGTGCTGCCGACGGCGGAGCTGCTGGACTGCTATTTTCTGACGATTGACCCCACCTCGGTCAACAAGCAGGGCGAGGACGAGGGCGAGCAGTACCGCACAGGTATCTACTACACCGACGCAGCCCTTGTGCCGACTCTTCAGGCCGCGCTCGACAAGCTCGCGGCACACATCGGGCAAAAGCCCGCCATTGAGCTCAAGCCCCTGCTCCAGTTCTTCGACGCGGAGGACTGCCATCAGGACTATCTGATCAAAAACCCCAACGGCTACTGCCACATCCCGAGAGACCTGATCGACCATGTGGCAGCGCTGCGCGGGGAAAGTACGCTTCGCGTATGAAGTATGGCTTCGTCATATGAAGTACGCTGCGCGTATGAAGTATGGCTTCGCCATATGAAGCGCGCTTCGCGCATTTGATTTAATTTTCATCGTTTTATTGGCAAATAAAACGATACCTCAATCTGTGCGCAGCACAGACTTCATGTGCCGCAGGCATACTTCATACCTTCATGTGCCGCAGGCACACTTCATACCTTCACATGCCGCAAGGCATACTTCATTACAGAAAGGGTTGTCTCTATGACCTTACTGGAAACCTACGAAAAGAACGGCATTTCCCCGTCGGTGTATCGCTTTGGGGAGCGGGTGCTTGCGGCGCTGCGGCTGCGCTTTGACGCGGTGGACGAAATGGCGGAGCTGAATCAGGGCAAGGTGATTCTTGCCATGCGCGAGGCCCGCGTGGACGCGGCCTGCTTTGCCGCCACAACGGGCTATGGCTACGACGACGTGGGCCGCGAACGGCTGGAGCAGGTCTACGCCCGCGTCTTCGGCGCTCAGGCGGCGCTGGTGCGTCCGCAGATCACCTGCGGAACCCACGCGCTGACCGTGGCCCTGTCCGCCAACCTGCTGCCGGGGGACGAGCTGCTCTCGCCCGTCGGCGCGCCCTACGACACGTTGCAGGAGGTCATCGGCATCCGGCCCTCGCCCTGCTCGCTGGCGGAGTACGGCGTGACCTACCGGCAGGTCGATTTGCTGCCAGACGGCAGCTTCGACTATCCCGCCATTCGCGCCGCCATCGGCCCGAAGACCAAGCTGATTACGATTCAGCGCTCCAAGGGCTACGCCACGCGGCCCAGCTTCTCCGTCGCTCAGATTGGGGCGCTGATTGCCTTCTGCAAGGGCGTCAAGCCCGACGTGCTGGTGATGGTGGACAACTGCTACGGCGAGTTCGTCGAGGCGCTGGAGCCCACGCAGGTTGGCGCGGATATGGCAGTGGGCAGTCTGATCAAGAACCCCGGCGGCGGGCTTGCCCCCATCGGCGGCTATATCGTCGGCAAAAAGGAATGTATCGAGCGCTGTGCCTATCGGCTCTCCGCTCCCGGACTGGGGCAGGAGGTCGGCGCGAACCTCGGCATTCTGCCCAGCTTCTATCAGGGCTTCTTTCTGGCCCCGACGGTGGTGGCGGGCGCGCTCAAGGGCGCGATCTTTGCCGCCAACTGCTTCGAGCGTCTGGGCTTCCGTGTGATTCCCAACGCAACGGAGGATCGGCACGACATCATTCAAGCTGTGGAGCTGGGCTCCGAGGCCGGAATGCGGGCCTTCTGCAAGGGCATTCAGGCCGCCGCGCCGGTGGATTCCTACGTCGAACCGATCCCGTGGGCCATGCCGGGCTATGACAGCGACGTGATTATGGCGGCGGGCGCCTTTGTGCAGGGCTCGTCGATTGAGCTCTCCGCCGACGGGCCGATCCGTGCGCCCTTTGCCGTCTATTTTCAGGGCGGCCTGACCTGGTACCACGCCAAGCTCGGCATTCTCCGCGCCCTGCAAGAGCTGGTCAACGCAGGACTGGTCCCCGAGGAGGCGCTGTGAACGCCGCGCCGCCGCAGGCACTGACTGCCCTTGCGCGGCTGCGCGCTGCGGGCTATGAGGCCTTTCTGGTCGGCGGCTGCGTGCGGGACAGTCTGCTTGGCCGTGTGCCGGAGGACTGGGATCTGACCACCTCCGCCCGACCCGCACAGGTGCAGGCTGTGTTTTCCGGCGAGCGCCTGATTGAAACCGGGCTAAAGCACGGAACTCAAACCCTGCTGCTGGACGGGCAGGCAATGGAGATCACGACCTACCGCACGGAATCGGCCTACACCGATCATCGCCACCCGGACGCGGTAGCCTTCACCGCCTCGCTGCGCGAGGATCTGGCGCGGCGGGATTTCACGGTCAACGCTATGGCGTGGAGCCCTGAGGCGGGGCTGGTCGATCCCTTCGACGGGCAGGGCGATCTGAACAGAAGCATCCTCCGCTGTGTAGGCGACCCCATGCGCCGCTTTGACGAGGACGCGCTGCGCATCCTGCGCGCCCTGCGCTTCTCCGCTCAGCTCGGCTTTTCCATCGAAGGCGCGACGGCGGAGGCGGCAAACGCCCTGCGGCAGACGCTGGAGCTGGTGAGCCGCGAGCGGATTGCCGCAGAGCTGACCAAGCTGCTCTGCGGGGCAGACGCCCGCCGCGTTCTGCTGACGTACTGGCAGATTCTCGCGGTTCCCCTGCCGGAGCTGGCGCCGATGGCGGGATTGGATCAGCGAAGCCGCTTCCACTGCTACGACGTGCTTGCGCACTGCGCCGCCGCAGTCGAGGCGGTGCCGCCCGAGAAGCTTCTGCGCTGGGCGGCCCTGCTGCATGACGTGGGAAAGCCCCGCACCGCCACGGTGGATCAGGACGGGGCAGGGCATTTTTACGGGCACGCGGCAGTCGGGGCGGAGATGACCGAGGCGCTTCTGACCCGCCTGCGCTTCGACCGGGACACCGTGCGCCGGGTGACGGCGCTGGTGGAGCTGCACGACTATCCAATCGCGCCGCCCGAGGGCAGCCCGGAGCGGGCCATCCGCCGCCTGATCGGTCGGCTGGGGGAGGAGGATTTCTTCCGCCTGCTGGCGCTGAAGCGGGCCGACGCTCTGGCCCACCACCCGGACTACCGGGAGCGGGCTGCCGCCTGCGACAGGATCGAGGCCCTCGCCCGGAACCTGCTGGCGCAGAAGGCCGCCTTCACGCGCAGGGATCTTGCCGTCAACGGGGCCGATCTGGTCGCCCTCGGCGTTCCGCGCGGCCCCGCCGTCGGCGCCCTGCTGGAGACCCTGCTGGACGAGGTCATGTCCGGCCAGACCCCAAACGACCGCGCCGCCCTGCTGGAACGCGCCGGCAAGTGCGCCTTTGGCGCGTAGACCCGCGCCGCCCTCGTTCGTGTGTGTAGGGACGAGCATTGCTCGTCCGCCGATGCGCACCTGCGCCGCCCTCGTTCGTGTGTGTAGGGACGAGCATCGCTCGTCCGCCGATGCGCACCCGCGCTGGCCTCGTTCGTGTGTGTAGGGACGAGCATCGCTCGTCCGCCGATGCGCACCTGCGCCGCCCTCGTTCGTGTGTGTAGGGACGAGCATTGC